>NZ_JBHXTC010000051.1:18359-29069 GCF_042677605.1 Streptomyces sp. NPDC127106
GGCTGTCTCTTTTTGTTTAAACTCCCCGCGCCCCCCCCTCCCCCCGCGCCCCCGCCCGCGGCCCGGTTCAACACCCCCCCCCCCCCCCCCAGGCCCCCCCCCGGGGCGCCCGCCCCTGCGTCGGCCGCCCCTCGACCCGTAGCCCCGAAGCCCGCCGCTCCCAAGCCGGCCGCTCCCAAGCCGCCAGCCGCCCCCGCGCCCACCTCCGCCCCCACGCCCGACGCCGGCCACTCCGCCGACGAGGCCGCGGTGGTGGCCCTGGTCAACCAGGTGCGCGCGCAGGCCGGCTGCGGTCCGGTGCGGGCGAACCCGCCACTGGCGGCGCTGGCCGGGGCCTTCAGCAAGGACATGGCCGTCCGAGGCTTCTTCGACCACATCGACCCGGACGGCAACACACCGTGGGACCGGGCCAAGAACGCGGGGCTTTCCGGGCTCGGCGGCGAGAACATAGCCCGCGGCCAGGGCGACGCCCAGGCCGCGATGAACGCGTGGATGAACAGCCCCGGCCACAAGGCCAACATCCTCAACTGCGAGTTCCGCACCCTCGGCGTCGGCGTGCACGTCGCCGCCGGCGGCCCCTGGTGGACCCAGGACTTCGGCTACTGAGCCGGCCGCCGGGGCACGGTCGGACACTTACCGGACGACAGCGCAACCTGTCCGGCAGCACTGTGCGCGGCTAAGCTGCCCGCATGGAGACGACAGCACTGCCGTTCGACGCCTTCGCCCGGGCCTGCCCGTCCCGGGAGACCCTGGAGCACGTCACCGGCCGCTGGGGCAGCCTCACGGTGGGCGCCCTGCGCGACGGCTCCTGCCGTTTCAACGAGCTGCGGCGCAAGGTGGACGGCGTCAGCGAGAAGATGCTCTCGCAGACCCTCCAGGCGCTGGAGCGCGACGGCATCGTCCACCGCGAGGCGCAGCCCACCAACCCGCCTCGCGTCGACTACGAGTTGACCCCGCTCGGCATCGAGGTGGCCGACCGGCTGCTCTCCCTCATCCACTTCCTGGAGGGCAGCATGCCGCAGGTGCTGGCCGCCCGGGAGTCCTACGACACCACGCGCGGCGGCCGCTGACAGCGCGGGCAGAAGTAGCTGGACCTGTTCATCCAGGGGCGGCGCCGCATCGGGGTGCCGCAGCGACGGCAGGGCTCGTCCTCCCGGCCGTAGGCGTCGAGCGAGCGGTCGAAGTAGCCCGACTCGCCGTTCACGTTGACGTAGAGGCTGTCGAAGCTGGTGCCGCCGACCGCGAGGGCCGCGTTCATCACGTCGCGGACGTGGCCGAGGAGTTCCGTGCTCCGCGGGCGCGTGAGGGTGGCGGTCGGGCGCTCGTAGTGCAGCCGGGACCGCCACAGCGCCTCGTCGGCGTAGATGTTGCCGACCCCGCTGATCAGTGACTGGTCGAGCAGGGCCCGCTTGACGGTGGTCCGCCTGGCCCGCAGCGCGCGGTGGTAGGCGGCCTCGTCGAAGAGCGGGTCCAGCGGGTCCCGGGCGATGTGCGCGATGACGTCGGGCAGGCCGTCGGTCGTGGTGTCGTGGAGCGAGAGCCCGCCGAAGGTGCGCTGGTCGACGAAGCGGAGCTCGGTGCCCGCGGCGTCCCCGAACCGGACGCGGATGCGCAGGTGCTTCTCGTCGGGGGCGTCCTCGGGCTGCACCAGCAGCTGGCCGCTCATGCCGAGGTGGCCGAGGACGGACAGCCCCCGCCCTTCCAGGGGCAGCCACAGGTACTTCCCGCGCCGCTGCGGCACGCCGATGGTCTGGCCTGCCAGTCGCGCCGCGAAGTCGGCCCCGCCGGCCGGGTGCCGGCGCACGGCGCGCGGGTGCAGCACCTCGACGGCGTCGACGGTCCGCCCGGCCACCCAGCGTTCCAGGCCCCGCCGCACCACTTCGACTTCGGGCAGCTCGGGCACGGCGTTCCTCCGGTGTGATACGGCTGTTCAGGACTCCGCCGCGAGCCTACCGGCCCGCCGCCCGCCCCCCGCGTCCTCCCCGTCAAACGCAGAACCGCCCGCCCCTGTTTCCGGCAGGGGCGGGCGGGAGGATCCGCGGGGGATCGGAAGGAAGGGTCAGGCCTTCGGCGCCGGACCGGCGGGGGTCGGCGACCCGCCTTCCCCGGCCTTGGCCCGTGCGCCGTCGGAGGCCGCCGCTTCCGCGGCCTTCCGCTCGTCCGCAGCGGCACGGATGCCGCGCCACGCGGACTCCGCCGCCTGCTGTTCCGCTTCCTTCTTGCTACGGCCGGTGCCGGTGCCGTACGAGACACCACCGACGCGGGCGGCAGCAGTGAAGGTCTTCTCGTGGTCCGGACCGGTCTCGGTGACCAGGTACTCGGGCACGCCAAGGCCTTCGGCGGCCGTCAGCTCCTGGAGGCTGGTCTTCCAGTCCAGGCCGGCCCCGAGGTTGGAGGACTTCTCGATCAGCGGGTCGAAGAGCCGGTGCACCAGCTCCGAGGCCGCGTCGAGGCCCTTGTCCAGGTAGACCGCGCCGATCACCGCTTCGAGGGTGTCGGCGAGGATGGAGGCCTTGTCCCGGCCGCCCGTGCCCTCTTCGCCCCGGCCGAGCCGGATGAAGGAGCCGAGGTCGAGGCCACGCCCCACTTCCGCCAGAGCACGCGAGTTGACCACCGCGGCCCGCAGTTTGGCCAGCTGGCCTTCCGGCAGGTCGGGGTGGGTGGTGTACAGCGTGTCCGTGACCACCAAGCCGAGGACGGAGTCCCCGAGGAACTCCAGGCGCTCGTTCGTGGGCAGACCGCCGTTCTCGTACGCGTACGAGCGGTGGGTCAGTGCACGCACCAGAAGGGCGGACTCGAGTCGATACCCGAGCCGCCCTTCCAGAAGCGTGTGGGACGAGGCCGCGTTCTTACTGTCTGCCTGCTCTTCAGCGTTGGACAGCTCAGACATTGCGCCTCTCACCAGCCGCTCAGACCTCGAGGACCTGGCGCTTGTTGTAGGTGCCGCAGCTCGGGCACGCGATGTGCTGCTGCTTCGGCTCCTGGCAACGCTCGCACGAAACCAGGGTGGGGACCGCAGCCTTCCACTGCGACCGGCGGTGGCGCGTGTTGCTGCGCGACATCTTCCGCTTCGGAACAGCCACGGCTACTTCTCCTGCTTCTCGGCGGCGCTCTGAACGTCGTCAGATGCAGTGCCGCTCATGTTGTCCTTCTCGCCGTCCTGATCGGTCACGACGAGTTCCTGCAAAGCCGCCCAACGGATGTCGACGGCGTCGTGGTGGTGCTCCGGGTCCTCGTTCAGGCTGGCCCCGCACTGCGGGCACAGTCCGAGACAGTCCTCCCGGCACACCGGCTGCAGCGGCAGTGCGAGCACCACCGCGTCCCGCAGCACGGGTTCGAGGTCGAACAAGCCGTCCTCAAGGTAGAGCGTGCCCTCGTCGTCCTCGGCGTCGTCGGCCGGCTCCGCCTTGGGGCGGCCCCGGTCGTCGGCGTCAGGGTACGAGAACATCTCCTGGAAGTCCGCGTCGACCTCGCGATCGACGGGCTCCAGACACCTTACGCACTCCCCCTCGGCCGATGCACGGACGGTGCCTGTGACGAGCACCCCTTCCATGACCGACTCCAGGCGGAGCTCGAGCTCCAGCGGAGCGCCTTCCGGCACTCCGATGACACCGGCGACACCGAGGTCCGCCGGCGCCGCGATCTCGCGGGACAGCCGCTGCATGGCACCAGGACGCCGACCCAGCTCGTGCGTGTCGAACACGAGGGGGTTGCGGTGGTCGAGGCGGGTGTTCAGGGCCGTTCCTGCTTTCACAGATCGCTGAAGATCAAGAATTCCGCCGCTCAAGGGCAGCATGGATCGCGACGCATACGCGCGACCGAACAGCCAGGATACCCGCCGCTCCGCCGTGAGCCCAATCCGGGTTCAGCGGCCCTGTTCGTACCCGCGCAGCTGGTCCAGGTTGATCATGCTCGTGTCGAAGAGACTGGTCTCGTCGAGCGCGCCCTGCTGCGGGCGTCCCGCCCCCGCCCCCTGCTGCCCGTAGGCCGCGTACGGGTCGGACTGCCCGCCGTAAAGCGCCGCGTACGGGTCCGGCTGGGCCTGGGCCTGCTGGCCGTACCCGTACGGGTCCCCGTAGGAGGGCGCCCCGTAGGAGGGTGCGGCGTACGCCGCTCCGGTGGAGCCGCTGCCGGCAGCGGGGTAGCCGTCCTGCGGGCCGGGCTGCTGCCCGTAGCCGTAGGCGTCGTACGCGGGTTCCGCAGCGGCCTGCGCCGGGATCACGGGGGCCGGGGCCCGGAGGGGCTGCGCCGGCTCGGCCAGGCCCGCCAGGAAGTCCGCGTCGCTCACCGACCGGGACTGCGGGACGCCGACGGCGTCCTGCGCGGCGACGTGGGCGCCCAGGTCATCCGTGGGCTCCCCGCCCAACAGCTTCTGCCGGCCGCGGCCGACCGCCTCCAGGGTCTTGGTGAGCACCGCCTCGAAGGTGGCCAGCTTGGTGTCCACGTAGGCGTCCGCCTGCCGGCGCTGGGTCTCCGGGTCGGTGCTGGGCTCGGGGGCGTCCGCGTCCGGGTAGCCCTGCTCGTCCAGCCCAGGCCCGCGGCCCAGCAGCTTCTCGCGGCCGCGGTCCACCGAGCCGATGGTCTTGGTGAGGACGACCTCGAAGTTCGCGAGCTTGCTGTCGACGTAGTCGTCGGCCTGCGCGCGGATCTCCGCGGCCTCCCGGTGCGCCTCGGCCAGGATCCGGTCCGCCTCCTCCCGGGAGCGGCGCGCGACCTCGGTGTCGGAGATCAGCATGCCGCGCTGGAGGTGGGCGGACTCGATGATCCGCTCCGCCTCGCGCCGGGCCTCCTCGACCAGCTGCTTGCGGCCGCCGATGAGCTCCTGCGCCTGCGCCAGCGAGCCGGGGAGCGCCCGGCCCACCTCGTCGAGCAGGGCGAGCAGCTCGGCACGGTTGATCACGCAGGAGGCCGACATGGGCATGGAGCGGGCGCTGCCGACGGCCGCGACGATCTCGTCGAGCTTCTTCTGCACGTCCATGGGGGCTCGCACTTCCTCGGCCTCGGGGCGGTCCCGAGACGGACGGGTCGACTGTAAGCCCACGGGGCCGGCGCCGGACACGGGTCGACGTCCCGACAGCCGGTCAGCGCTCGGCGAGCCGGGCGGTCAGTGCCGCGTGCACGTGCGGGGGCAGCAGGTGGGAGACGTCGCCGCCCCACGCCGCGACCTCCTTGACCAGGGAGGAGGACAGGAAGCTGTACGTGGGGTTGGTGGGCACGAACAGCGTCTCGACGCCCGAGAGCCCCATGTTCATCTGCGCCATCTGCAGCTCGTAGTCGAAGTCGCTGACGGCGCGCAGCCCCTTGACGATGGCGGGGATGTCGCGCTGCTTGCAGAAGTCGACGAGCAGTCCGTGGAAGGACTCGACCTCGACGTTGCCGTAGGCGGCGGTCGCCTCGCGGATCAGCTCGATCCGCTCCTCGACGGTGAACAGCCCCTTCTTGGACTGGTTGATCATGACGGCGACGTGAACGACGTCGTACAGCCGGGAGGCCCGGCCGATGATGTCGAGGTGTCCGTTGGTGATGGGGTCGAAGGACCCCGGACAGACGGCGCGGCGCAACTTGGTCCCCTTGCTCTCCGGAGCGGTCATCATGACTCTTCGCTGGTGAAGGCGGCGCGGCCGTACCACAGGGTGCCCTCGCCGTACTTGCGGGAGCGGAGCGGCTCGAATCCCTCCGGCCAAGGGAACGCTCCGCTCCTCGTGCCGCGCTCCACGGTGACGAGCGCATCGTCCGTGAGCCAGCCGTTGGCGCGGAGTGTGAGCAGGATCTCGCCAAGATCTCCGTGGCCGACGGCGTACGGCGGGTCCAGAAAGACCACGTCGTACGGCTCCCCGCCGGCGGGGGCGGCCACGATCTGCTCCGCCTTGCCGGCCCGGAACTCGGCGCCGGGCAGGCCGAGCGCCTTGATGTTCTCCCGGATCACCTTGGCGGCCTTGGCGTCGGCTTCGACGAGCAGGGCGTGCACCGCGCCGCGGGAGAGGGCCTCCAGGCCGACGGCGCCGGAGCCGGCGTACAGGTCGAGCACCCGGGCCCCCTCGACGCCGTGCAGCGACTCCCAGGTGGAGAACAGGCCTTCGCGCATCCGGTCCGAGGTCGGCCGGGTGCCGGTGCCGGGGGGCACGGCCAGCCGTCGCCCGCCGGCGGTGCCGGCGATCACGCGGGTCATCTGGGGTCCTTCACTACGGCGATCACAGCGCCTCCACGATATGCCGTGCCTCCCGGTGGTTCCGCCCGGCCCTCGCCCGGGCTGCTCAGCCCTTCTCCAGGTACTGCTCGCGCTCGGCGTCCAGCAGGGCCTCCAGGGCACCCCTGAGGCCCGGGAGCCCCTCCAGCTCCGGGTCGGCGGCGACCACGCGGGTGGCCTCCTCGCGGGCCTGGGCGATGACCTCCTCGTCCTCGATGACCGCCAGCATCCGCAGCGAGGACCGCACGCCCGACTGGGCCTGGCCGAGGACGTCGCCCTCCCGGCGCTGTTCGAGGTCGATCCGGGAGAGCTCGAAGCCGTCCAGCGTGGCGGCGACCGCGGCCAGCCGCGCCCGGGCGGGGCTCGCCTCGTGCATCTCGCTGACGAGCAGGCACAGGCCGGGGGCGGAGCCGCGGCCGACACGGCCGCGGAGCTGGTGGAGCTGGGAGACGCCGAACCGGTCCGCGTCCATGATCACCATGACGGTGGAGTTCGGGACGTTGACGCCGACCTCGATGACGGTGGTGGCGACCAGCACCTGGACCTCGCCGGCGGCGAAGCGCCGCATGGCGTCGTCCTTGTCGGCGGGGTCCATCCGGCCGTGCAGCACCTCGACGGACAGCCCGGCCAGCGGGCCGCGGGCCAGCTGTTCGGCGATCTCCAGGACGGCCAGCGGAGGCCGCTTCTCGCTCTCGTCCTCGGGGGACGGCTTCTTCTTGCGCTGGTCGGCCTGGTCGACGTCGTCGCCGATGCGGGGGCAGACCACGTACGCCTGGTGGCCTGCCTCGACCTCCTCGCGGACCCGCTCCCAGGCCCGGGTGAGGAAGTGCGGCTTGTCCTTGGCGGGGACGACGTGGGTGGCGATCGGGGAGCGGCCCGCCGGCAGCTGGTCGAGGACGGAGGTCTCCAGGTCCCCGAAGACGGTCATCGCGACCGTGCGCGGGATCGGGGTGGCGGTCATCACCAGCAGGTGCGGCGGTTGCTTGCCCTTGGAGCGCAGCGCGTCGCGCTGCTCCACGCCGAAGCGGTGCTGTTCGTCGACCACGACCAGGCCGAGGTCGTGGAACTGCACCTTGTCCTCGATGAGGGCGTGGGTGCCGATGACGACGCCTGCCTCGCCCGTGACCAGGTCGAGCAGGGCCTGCCGGCGGGCTGCCGCGCCCATCGAGCCGGTGAGGAGGACGACCTTGGTCCCCTGCTCGGACCCGCCGAGCATCCCGCCCTCGGCGAGCTCGCCCATCATCTCGGTGATCGAGCGGTGGTGCTGCTGGGCGAGGACCTCGGTGGGCGCGAGCATCGCGGCCTGCCCGCCGCTGTCCACGACGGCGAGCATCGCCCGCAGCGCGACCAGCGTCTTCCCGGAGCCGACCTCGCCCTGGAGGAGGCGGTGCATGGGGTGTTCGGTGGCCAGGTCGTCGAAGATCTCGCGGGAGACGGTCTGCTGGCCTTCGGTGAGGGTGAAGGGCAGCTTGGAGTCGAAGGTGTCGAGCAGCCCGCCGGGGGCGGGGCGCCGGGGGACGGCCGGCAACTGGGAGTCGGCGTGCCGGCGGCGGGCCAGGGCGGTCTGGAGGACGAAGGCCTCGTCCCACTTCAGGCGCTGCCTGGCGTCCTCGATGTCGGCCTTGGTGCCCGGCCGGTGGACCTTCAGCAGGGCCTCGTGGAGCGGGACCAGGCCGCGGCCCTCGCGCAGGGCCGGCGGCAGCGGGTCCACGGCCTCACCCGCCCGCGGCAGGACGGCGTCGACGGCTTTGGCGATCTTCCAGGACTCCAGCTGCTTGCAGGCCGGGTAGATCGGGATGAGCTTGCCCGCGAAGGCCGCCGCCGCGTCGGACTCGCCCGCGTCGGCGCCGAGCGGCTCGTAGGCGGGGTGGGCCAGCTGGAGCTTGCGGTTGAACAGGGAGACCTTGCCGGCGAACATGGCGCGGCGGCCGGGCAGCAGCTCCTTGTGCGGCTTGTGCACGCCCGCGCCGAAGAACACGAGCTGGAGCCGGCCGCTTCCGTCGGTGATGGTCACCTCCAGGCGCTTGCCGCGGCCGCCGTTGAAGGTGTGGACCCGGGCGTCGGCGACCTGGGCGACGACGGTGACGTGCTCGTCGAGCTGGTCGACGAGCCCGTCCAGCGAGGTCAGCTCGCCGCGCTCGGCGTACCGCCTCGGGTAGTGGTGGAGCAGGTCCAGGGCCGTGTGCAGGCCGAGCTGCTCGGCCAGCACCTTGGCGGTGGCGGGGCCGAGCGTCTTCTTGAGGTCTTCGTCGAGCGCGGGCACGTGTTCATTGCACACCATGGCGCCGACAAGAGGGCTATTCGACCCCGATCAGCAGGGGCGCCGAGTGGCGGCCGCCCCGGTAGACGACGGTGTCCACGGCCAGGTGGCCGTGCTGGACGTAGGCCTCCAGCCGGTCGGCGAGGGCGTCCGGCGCCTCCGGGCCCAGGACCAGGGTGACGAGTTCGCCGCCCGAGCCGAGCATCCGCTCCAGGACCGCCTCGGCGGTGTCGGCGAGGCCGGATCCGATGACGGCGACGTCGCCGTCGATCAGCCCGAGCACGTCGCCGGCCTGGCAGATCCCGGCGGAGGTGAAGGACTGCCGTTCGGCGACGGCGAGTTCCGCGTAGCGGGTGGCCCCGGCGGCCGCGGTCATGGCGACGACGTCCTCGTCGAAGGTGGCCTCCGGGTCGTGCACGGCAAGGGCTGCCAGGCCCTGGACCGCGGACCGGGTGGGGATCACCGCGACCCGGACTCCCTCGGCGCGGGCCCGCTCGGCCGCGGCGGCCGCGACCGCGCGCTGGTCGGCGCCGCCGGGCAGCAGCACCACCTCGCGGGCGTGGGCGCGCCGGACGGCGTCGACGAGCTCGCCGGGGTCGGGGGCCCGTCCGGGCGGAGTGAGGACGGTGGTCGCGCCGGCCTCCGCGCACAGGCCGGCCAGGCCCTCACCGGGGACCACGGCGACCACGGCCCGCTGGGCGCGCTCGCCGCGCGCCGCCCGGCGCCGCTCGTCGCCGAAGTGGGTGATGCGGATCCGGTGCGGCCGTCCGGCGACGACGCCGGCCTCGACGGCGGCGCCGGGGTCATCGACGTGGACGTGTACGTTCCACAGCCGGTCGCCGCCGACCACCACGAGGGAGTCGCCGAGTCCGTCGAGCCGCCCGCGGAGCGCCGCCACCGCCTCCTGGGCGGCCTCCAGCAGGTACACCACCTCGTACGCGGGCCCGCCGTGCTCCTCGTGGGCGTCGCAGGGACGCTGCTGCTGCGGTACGGACACGGCCCGGCCGCGGACCGCCTCCGCGGCCGGCTCCTGCCCGGACAGCGCCTGCCACAGGGCCCCGAGCACGGCGACCAGCCCGCAGCCCCCGGCGTCGACCACCCCGGCCCGACCCAGCTCGGCCAGCTGCCCGGGGGTGTCGGCGAGGGCCGCGCGGGCCCCCTCGTACGCGGCCCGGGCGACGTCGGCGACGCTCCCGGCGGCCGTTCCGGCGGCCTCCGCGGCGGTTTCGGCGGCCCGCGCCGCTGCGGCGGCCACGGTCAGCATGGTCCCCTCGACGGGGTGCGCGACGGCCTCGTACGCCTCCTGCGCGGCCCGGGTGAGCGCCTGGGCCAGCAGCCGGTCCTGTCCCCGGCCCGCGGGTTCGTCGTCCAGGACGTCGGCGACCCCGCGCAGCAGCTGGGCCAGGATGGTCCCGGAGTTGCCGCGGGCGCCTATGAGCGCGCCGTGCGCCCAGGCCCGTACGGCCTGGCCGAGGGAGGCGGCGGCGCCGGCGGCGTCCAGCGCGCGGTCCGCCGACTCGGCGGTGAGGTAGAGGTTGGTGCCGGTGTCCGCGTCCGCGACCGGGTAGACGTTGATCGCGTCGATGTCCTCGCGGGCCCGGTCCAGCGCGGCCAGGGCCAGCGAGCTCCAGGTGCGCACCGCTTCGGCGTCGAGCTCGTCGAGGGGCTGCGGCTGCGGCTCGTGCGGCACCGGGCGTTCCTCCTTGTGCGGGCCAGGGTTCACCGCAGGGTAACGAAGCGCCTCCGGGACCCGGCGACCGCGGGGCAGGCCCGGCGGCGGCCATGGTAGTTTTCTTGGACGGGAGCAGTCGTTGTATGCTGCTCCGGTTGCCCGATGAGAGTCGGGCTTTCCCCCGGCAAACCACTCAGATTTCTGATCCGGTGCGCCGGATTTCACTGTAAGTGCATCTGAAGTCTTTGGAGTGACCTGTGGCTGCCAACTGCGACGTTTGCGGCAAGGGGCCGGGCTTCGGCAACAACATCTCGCACTCGCACCGCCGTACGTCCCGTCGCTGGAACCCGAACATCCAGCGCGTCCGTGCCGTGGTCAGTGGGACGCCGAAGCGCCTCAACGCCTGCACCTCGTGCATCAAGGCCGGCAAGGTCTCGCGCTGACGCGTCCCGTCGTCGTAGCGCAGCCCTTTCCGGTTGCCAGGAAGGGGGGGGGGGGGGGCGGGGGGGCGGCGGGGGGGGGGGGGGGGGGGCGGGGGGGCGGGGCGGCGGGCGCGCGCCGCCCCGCGCCCGCGCGGGGGGGGCGCGGCGG
>NZ_JBHXTC010000051.1:29079-40597 GCF_042677605.1 Streptomyces sp. NPDC127106
CTTCAAACACGCCTGCAAGTGACTCGCGCTTCCGGTCCCGTCCGAGTTCCCCAAGCCTTTACTGTTTCCCAGTATGCCGGTACCACCTCGTGGACCGGCCTTTTGCCTGTGCGGGAGCGTCCTTCTCTCCTTGCAGGAAGCCCGCCGCATCACGTGATGCGGCGGGCTTCCGTCCGTTCCGGGGGTCGGCGGGGTGCGTCAGCGGCGCCACTGCCAGGCGTGGTCCACCGGTCCGATGCCGCCGCCGAGCGCGAAGCCGGCTGCGATGGCGCCGGTCACGTACTCCTTGGCCTCCATGACGGCCTGCGGCACGTCCTGTCCCTTGGCGAGCCCGGCCGCGATCGCGGCGGCCAGCGTGCAGCCGGTGCCGTGGGTGTGCCGGTTGTCGTGGCGGAGGGAGCGCAGCCACAGCTGCGTCTCGCCGTCGGTCAGGAGGTCGGCGGCCTCGCCGCCGTGGGCGGCCAGGTGGCCGCCCTTGATCAGCGCCCAGTCGGGGCCGAGGGCGAGGACGGCGTCGGCGGCCCGCCGCATGTCGTCCTCGCTCTCCACGACGACCCCGGTGAGCTGTGCCACCTCGTCCAGGTTGGGCGTCGCCACGGTGGCCCGCGGCAGCAGCTCCCCGCGTACGGCGTCCAGCGCCGAGGGGGCGAGCAGCGCGTCCCCGTGCTTGGAGACCCCGACGGGGTCCACGACCGCCGGGGCCCCGGTGGCGGCCAGCAGCCCGGCCACCGTCTCCACCAGAGCGGCGGAGGAGAGCATCCCGGTCTTGACCGCCTGGACGCCGATGTCGTCGGCGACGGCCCGGTACTGGGCGGTCACGGCCTCGGCGGGCAGCTCCCAGACCCCGCGCACCCCGAGGGAGTTCTGCGCGGTCACGGCGGTCACCACGCTCATCCCGTGCACGCCGAGCGCCAGCATGGTCTTGAGGTCGGCCTGGATGCCGGCGCCGCCCCCGGAGTCCGATCCGGCAACGGTCAGGCACAGCGGGGGCGCGTCGCTCATCGGGGGATCTCCTCGGAGGGGTCGGAACCGAAGTGGTCCCAGCCGCCGGTGCTGGTCCAGGGCGCCCCGTCCACGGTCACCTGGGGCAGTGCGGACCGGTTCAGGACCTCCCCGATGACCTTCCAGCGGGCGGGCAGCTTCACGTCGGGCGGGAAGGTCGCCACGATGGCGTGATCCTCTCCCCCGGTGAGCACCCACTGCAAGGGGTCGACGCCGACGGCCTGCCCGATGTCGTGCATCTGCGTCGGGATGTCGACGGCGGCCGAACGCAGGTCGATCCGCACCTTGCTGGCCTCCGCGATGTGCCCGAGGTCGGCGATCAGGCCGTCGCTCACGTCGGTCATGGCGGTGGCACCGAGTCCGGCCGCCGCGGGGCCCGCGTGGTACGGGGGCTCGGGGCGCCGGTGCGCCTCGACGAAGGCCCGCGGGGAGCGGAAGCCGCGCTTGAGGACCGCGTAGCCGGCCGCGGACCAGCCGAGCCAGCCGGTGACGGCGACGACGTCGCCGGGCTGGGCGCCGGAACGCAGCACGGGCTCGTGGTTGCGCAGGTCGCCGAGGGCGGTGATGGAGACGGTGATGGTGTCGCCGCGGACGACGTCCCCGCCGACCACGGCCGCTCCGGCGACCTGGCACTCGTCGCGCAGGCCGTCCATCAGCTCGGTGGGCCAGGTGACCGGCAGCTCGGCCGGGACGACCAGGCCGAGCAGCAGCGCGGTCGGCACCGCGCCCATGGCGGCGATGTCGGCGAGGTTCTGCGCGGCGGCCTTGCGTCCGACGTCGTAGGCCGTGGACCAGTCGCGCCGGAAGTGCCGGCCCTCCAGCAGGATGTCCGTGCTCGCCACGACCCTGCGGTCGGGGGCGGACACCACTGCGGCGTCGTCGCCCGGTCCGAGCCGGACCGCCGGGGTGGTGGTGAGCCGTGAGGTGAGCTCCCGAATGAGCCCGAACTCCCCCAGCTCGCCCACAGTGCCCTTCATCGCTGTGCCCCTTCTTGCCCAGTCCGCTTGCGGTCGCGCCCCGTCACAGCTCTGGGTACCGTCAACTGATACGTCAACTTCTGCTCTTCGTACGCCCCGCCGTGCGTGGCGCCGATCACCCGGGTCTCCCCGTGGTGCACGGCGACGCGGTACCGTGGCGTCCCTTCTTCCCCGGGCCCACCCGCTGTCCATGGGCCCATCTTGAGGTTAGGGGAATCGATCCTCGTGGCCGCTCTGGAGGTTCCGTGGTACAGGCGTACATCCTCATCCAGACCGAGGTGGGCAAGGCGTCGTTCGTCGCCGAGTCCATCAGCCAGATCCCGGGGGTGATCCAGGCGGAGGACGTGACGGGCCCGTACGACGTGATCGTGCGCGCCCAGGCGGACACCGTGGACGATCTCGGCCGGATGGTGGTCGCCCGCGTCCAGCAGGTGGAGGGCATCACCCGCACCCTGACCTGCCCCGTGGTCCATCTGTAGCCCCCGTCTACTCTTGGCCGGTGATGTCGATCCACCACCGGCCGCTCCGTGTCCGTGTGCCCGCCCTGTCCGCCCTGGTCGTGGCAGCCGCCCTCGCGGGCTGCTCCCCGGGCGGCGGCGCGGCCCGGGTGGACCCGCCGCCCACACCGCCCTCCGACGTCGCGGGGTTCTGCGCGGCGCTGCACAAGGAACTCCCGGAGACGGTGGCCGGTCTGGAACGGACTCCCACCGAGCCGGAGTCCGGTCTGACCGCCGCGTGGGGCGGCTCGGCGATCGTACTGCGGTGCGGTATCCCCAAGCCCGACAAGATGGCCGATCCCCGGCAGGAAGGCGTCCACGTGAACGACGTCGCCTGGCTGCTGGAGAAGCTGGACGACGGCTCCTTCCGGTTCACCACCGGGATGCGGCGGGCGTACACGGAGGTCCGGGTCGACAAGGAGCACGCCGTGGACGCGGGGATGCTGGTCGGGCTGTCCACCGCGATCGCCAGGACCGTTCCCGAGGGGATCTCCTCGTACTGACACACCGACCGCCCGCCGGGATTCCCCCGGCGGGCGGTTTCGCGTGTGCGGGCGGGCGCGCCGCGGGCAGCGGCTAGCGCAGCCCGGTGGAGCGGCGCAGGGCCGCCTGGATCAGGCGGTCCACCAGCTCCGGGTAGGAGATGCCCGTCTCCTGCCACATCCGCGGGTACATGGAGATCGGCGTGAAGCCGGGCATGGTGTTGATCTCGTTGATGACGAAGGTGCCGTCCTCGGTGAGGAAGAAGTCGGCGCGCACCAGGCCCTCGCAGGACGCGGCCTCGAAGGCCTCGATCGCGAGCCGCTGCACCTCGGCGGTCTGCTCCGGGGTGAGCGGGGCGGGCACGATGCCCGCGGCGGAGTCGATGTACTTGGCCTCGAAGTCGTAGAAGTCGTGGCTGGAGACCGGCGGGATCTCGGCGGGCGCGCTCGCGCGCGGCCCGTCCTCGAACTCCAGCACCCCGCACTCGATCTCGCGGCCGCGCAGCAGCGCCTCCACGATGACCTTCGGGTCGTGGCGGCGGGCCTCGTGGATCGCGGCGTCCAGTCCGGACACGTCGTCGACCTTGGTGATGCCGATGGAGGACCCGGCCCGGGCGGGCTTGATGAACAGCGGCCAGCCGTGCTCGTCGGCGAAGTCCAGGATGCGGGCCTTGGCGGCGTCCTGGTCGGCCTCCCACTCGCGGGGGCGGATGGTCAGGTACGGGCCGACGGCGAGGCCGAAGGAGGCGAAGACGCGCTTCATGTACTCCTTGTCCTGGCCGACGGCCGAGGCCAGGACGCCCGAGCCGACGTACGGGACGCCGGAGAGCTCCAGCAGGCCCTGCAGGGTGCCGTCCTCGCCGTACGGGCCGTGCAACATCGGGAAGACGACGTCGACCTCGCCCAGCGCCTTGGGAACGGCACCCGGCTCGGTGTAGACGACCTCGCGGCTGGCCGGGTCGACGGAGAGCACGACGCCGCCCTCGTCGGACTCCGCGAGCTCCGCGACGCTCGGGAGCTTGCGGTCGGCGATCGCCATCCGCTCGGGCGCGTCGGCGGTCAGCGCCCAGCGACCGTCCGTGGTGATGCCGATGGGCAGCACCTCGTACTTGGAGCGGTCGATGGCGCGCAGCACGGCGCCCGCCGTGACGACCGAGATGGCGTGTTCCGAGCTGCGGCCGCCGAACACGACGGCCACGCGGGGCTTGCGGCCCTGCTGCTCAGGGGTCTGGGGGAGGTTCTCGCTGCTCATATCGCCACGAGGGTACCCGCTCATACGTCCGGAAAGGAGTCAGCGCCGTTCCGGTTTGGCGCTGCGTGCCATGAGGTCCTTCAGCGCGACCAGCGGCGGCTTGCCGTGGTGGACGATCTCGACGACCGTGTCGGTGATCGGCATGTCGACCCCGTGGCGGCGGGCCAGATCGGCCACCGACTGGCAGGACTTGACGCCCTCGGCGGTCTGCTTGGTGACCGCGATGGTCTCCTCCAGGGTCATCCCGCGGCCGAGGTTGGTGCCGAAGGTGTGGTTCCGGGAGAGCGGCGAGGAGCAGGTGGCGACCAGGTCCCCGAGGCCGGCGAGGCCGGAGAAGGTCAGCGGGTCGGCGCCCATGGCCACGCCCAGCCGGGTGGCCTCGGCCAGGCCCCGGGTGATGAGCGAGCCCTTGGTGTTGTCGCCGAGGCCCATGCCGTCCGCGATGCCGACGGCGAGGCCGATGACGTTCTTCACGGCGCCGCCGAGCTCGCAGCCGACGACGTCGGTGCTGGTGTACGGCCGGAAGTAGGCGGTGTGGCAGGCGGACTGGAGGCGCTGGGCGACGGCTCCGTCGGAGCAGGCGACGACCGCCGCGGCGGGCTGCCGGGCGACGATCTCGCGGGCCAGGTTGGGGCCGGTCACGACGGCGACCCGCTCGGCGGGCACCTTGGCGACCTCCTCGATGACCTCGCTCATCCGCTTGGCCGTGCCCAGTTCGATGCCCTTCATCAGCGAGACGAGAACGGTGTCGGGCTCCAGCAGCGGGGCCCATTCGGCAAGGTTGCCGCGCAGGGTCTGGGAGGGGATCGACAGGACGGTGAAGTCGGCGCCGCGGGCCGCCTCGGCCGGGTCGGTGGTGGCCCGCAGGTTCGCCGGGAGCTCCACGCCGGGGAAGTAGTCCGGGTTGGTGCGGCCGGTGTTGATGGCGTCGGCGACCTCCGGGCGGCGGGCCCACAGGGTGACCTCGCAGCCGGCGTCGGCGAGCACCATGCCGAAGGCGGTGCCCCAGGAGCCCGCCGAGAACACGGCTGCCTTGACGGGACGCGTCACTTGGTGCCCTCCCCCGCGGCCTTGCGCCGCTGTTCCGCCCTGGCCTTGCGGTGGTCGTACGGCTGGTCGGGCGCCTTCTCGTCGCGCAGCTCCTCCAGGAGGGCGGTGATGGCCGCCATGATGGCCTCGGTGGCCTCCTTGAGGACCTCCGGGGTGGGCTCCCGGTCGTAGTACGCGGAGAGGTCCACCGGCGGCCCGGCGAGCACCTGGAGGGTCTTGCGCGGGAACAGCCGGACCTTGTTCTCCTTGGCGTACGGCGGCATGGCCAGGTTGGCGCCCCACTGGGCCACCGGGATGACCGGCACCTTGGTCATCAGCGCGACGCGCGCGGCGCCGGTCTTGCCGGACATCGGCCACACCCCGGGGTCGCGGGTGAGGGTGCCCTCCGGGTAGAAGGCCACGCACTCGCCGCGCTCGATGGCGTCCACGGCGGACCGGAACGCGTCCAGGGCGTTGGTGGTCTCGCGGTAGACGGGGATCTGGCCGGAGCCGTGCAGGATGGCGCCGACGAACGGCACCTTGAACAGGGCGGCCTTCGCCAGGAAGCGGGGCACGCGGCCGGTGTTGTACTGGTAATGCGCGTAGGAGAGCGGGTCCAGGTACGAGTTGTGATTGACGGCGGTGATGAATCCGCCGTCGGCCGGAACGTGCTCCATTCCCCGCCAGTCCCGCTTGAAAAGCACCACGAGCGGCGGTTTTGCGATGACCGCCGCCAGGCGGTACCAGAAGCCGATTCTGCGGCGGGACACTCGGACACCTTCCTCTGGGCTCGGGGACCGGTGCACTCCTTGGGCACCTCGTCGGCCGCAAGTGTGGCCTCGGGACCGGTCCCTGTCGAGAACACCGTACGCCCCGCTCAGCCCGCCGAAGCCCCGGGTCGGGCGGCGGGGGCGACAATGGACCGATGCATGACCGGCTGATGACCCGGCCATGGCACGCGGGGTGGTGCCGCCGGGCACCGGAGGGAAGGGGTCCGCCACGAACGCCGTCTGGAGCCTGGTGATCCCGCTGAAGCCCTTGGCGGTGGCCAAGAGCCGCCTCGCAGCGGCCGTGGGCGCCTCGCGGCCGGGGCTGGCGCTGGCGTTCGCGCAGGACACCGTGGCGGGGGCGCTGGCCTGCCCGGCGGTGGCGGATGTGGTGGTCGTCACGGACGACCGGGCGGCGGGGGCGGAACTGGCCCGGCTGGGGGCGCGGATCGTGCCGGACGCGCCGGGCGCGGGCCTCAACGCGGCCCTCGCCCACGGGGCGCGGGAGATACGCGCGGTCCGGCCCCGGGCGGCGCTCGCCGCGATGAATGCGGATCTCCCCGCACTGCGTCCGCCGGAATTGCTACGCGTGCTCGAAGTGGCATCCGCATTTCCCCGGGCATTTCTCGCGGATGCCGCGGGAATCGGTACGACCTTGCTTTCCGCAGGGCCGGAGACGGAATTGGCACCCTCGTTCGGGGGGCCGTCGCGGGCCCGGCATTCCGCGTCGGGGGCGGCGGAAATCGCCCTGTCGGGGGTGGACAGCGTGCGCCGGGACGTGGACACCGGAGCGGACCTGCGCAGGGCGCTCTCCCTGGGCGTGGGCCCGCACACGGCCCGATACAGTGCCGGTATGCAGGCGACCGCGTACACGTACGACCCCCAGACCCGCAGCGGCAGTGTGCTGCTGGACGACGGCACGCCGGTGCCGTTCGACGCCCCGGCGTTCGACGCGGGCGGGCTGCGGCTGCTGCGCCCGGGCCAGCGGGTCCGGATCGAGACCTCGGGGGAGGGCTCAAGCCTGCGGATCACCCTGGTCACCTTGCAGACGTTCTGACGAGGAAACCTCTGACCTGCGATGGCGCACCGCGGGCCGGCTCCCCTGGGGGAAGCCGGCCCGGCGTGTGAGACGTGTGCCCTACTTCTTGCGGGCCGTGGTCTTCTTCGCAGCGGTGGTGGTCTTCTTCGCAGCGGTCGAGCGCGCCGTGGTCTTCTTGGCCGGGGCCTTCTTCGCGACGGCCTTGGTGGCGGGCGCGGTCTTCTTCGCGGCGGTCGCCTTCTTGGCGGCCGTCGTCTTCTTCGCCGCGGCGGTGGTCTTCGCCGCCGTCGCCTTCTTGGCCGCGGTGGTCTTCGCGGCCGTCGTCTTCTTGGCCGCCGTGGTCTTCTTCGCCGCGGCCGCCGTCTTCTTCACGGCCGCCTTCTTGGCGGCGGTGGTCTTCTTGGCCGCGGCCTTCTTGACCGTGGCGGAAGCGCCGCCGGTCAGGCTGCCCTTGGGCGCCTTCTTCACGGCCACCTCGTCGCCCTTGGGGAGCTTCTTGGTGCCGCTGACCAGGTCCTTGAAGCCCTGGCCCGCGCGGAAGCGGGGAACCGAGGTCTTCTTGACCCGGACGCGCTCACCCGTCTGCGGGTTGCGGGCGTAGCGGGCCGGCCGGTCGACCTTCTCGAACGAGCCGAAGCCCGTGACCGAGACCCGGTCGCCCGCGACGACCGCACGGACCATGGCGTCCAGTACCGCGTCGACAGCGTCGGCGGCCTGCTGGCGGCCGCCCAGCTTGTCGGCAATCGCTTCTACGAGCTGCGCCTTGTTCACGTCTTCCCCTTCGGAGACTTCGCCAGAACGAATGTGTTCAAGCTTATTTCGCACGTTAGGCGGATATATACCGCAAATCAAACACGAAACGGGCTAATCACCCTAGTGCCGCAACGGAAGTGCCCGTTGCGGAGTTCCTTCGCATCAGTCGCCTTCAGGGAATCGACCCTCGTCAAGGTCCTTCATCAACCTGTCCAGGCGCCTTGCCGCATCGGCGAGATCATGTTTCGCCGCAGCCGTGACGACCAACAGCTTCCGGGACAGCGCCATCCTTACGCCCTCCGGGACTTGCAGTGTGCGCACCCGTGTGTGTGCTTCTTTCAACCGGTCCGCGACGAGTTGGTAGAGCTCCAGTTGACTGTCGCGTTCCATGCACAGATTGTGCCATCTGGGGCGAGTTGTCGCCTCACGGGGCCTCAACACACGACTGTGCCCCCCGCCGTGGGGCGGGGGGCACAGTGTTGTCCGCGTGATCTTCAGAAGGTGAATAACCCCTGATCAGGCCGTAATCAGGCGCGAATCGTACGCGGCTTGAAGCCGGGCCGGACGCTTTCGTACGCAGCGATGTCGGCTTCGTTCTGAAGGGTGAGCGAGATGTCGTCCAGGCCCTCCAGCAGACGCCAGCGGGCGTTGTCGTCGAGTTCGAACTCCGCCTCGATTCCCGCCGCGCGGACCTGGCGGGCGACCAGGTCGACGGTCACCTCGGCGGCCGGGTCGGCCTCGGTCAGCTCCCACAGGCGGTCGACGGTCTCCTGCGGGAGGACCACCGTCAGCAGCCCGTTCTTCAGCGAGTTGCCGCGGAAGATGTCGGCGAAGCGGGAGGAGATGACCGTTTTGAATCCGAAGTTCTGCAGGGCCCAGACGGCGTGCTCGCGGGAGGAGCCGGTGCCGAAGTCGGGGCCGGCGATCAGCACCGTGGCGCCCGCGCGCTCGGGGCGGTTGGTGACGAACTCGGGGTCCTTGCGCCAGGCCTCGAAGAGGCCGTCCTCGAACCCGTCGCGGGTGATCTTCTTCAGCCAGTGGGCCGGGATGATCTGGTCGGTGTCGACGTTGCTGCGGCGCAGCGGCACGGCCCGGCCGGTGTGGGTGGTGAAGGCTTCCATGGTTCAGACTCCGGCGGTGGCGTGGACGTCGGACAGGTCGGCGGGCGAGGCCAGGTGGCCCAGGACCGCGGTGGCGGCGGCCACCTGCGGGGAGACCAGGTGCGTACGGCCGCCCTTGCCCTGCCGGCCCTCGAAGTTGCGGTTGGAGGTGGACGCGGAACGCTCACCGGGGGCCAGTTGGTCGGGGTTCATGCCCAGGCACATGGAACACCCCGCGTGCCGCCACTCGGCGCCGGCCTCCTTGAAGACCTGGTCCAGGCCCTCCTCGACCGCCTGGAGGGCGACGCGGACCGAGCCGGGGACGACCAGCATCCGTACGCCGTCGGCGACTTTGCGGCCCTTGATGACGTCCGCGACGGCACGCAGGTCCTCGATCCGGCCGTTGGTGCAGGAGCCTACGAAGACGGTGTCCACCTTGATGTCCCGCAGCGGCTGCCCGGCCGTCAACCCCATGTACTCCAGGGCCTTTTCGGCGGCCAGGCGCTCCGAGGCGTCCTCGTACGAAGCCGGGTCGGGGACGCTGGCCGACAGCGGCGCGCCCTGGCCCGGGTTGGTGCCCCAGGTGACGAACGGCGACAGGGAGGCGCCGTCGATGACGACCTCGGCGTCGAAGACCGCGTCCTCGTCGGTGCGCAGGGTCTGCCAGTAGGCGACCGCCGCGTCCCAGTCCTCGCCCGTCGGGGCGTGGTCGCGGCCCCGGAGGTAGTCGAAGGTGGTCCGGTCGGGAGCGATCATGCCCGCGCGGGCGCCGGCTTCGATCGACATGTTGCAGATGGTCATGCGGGCTTCCATCGACAGCTTCTCGATGGCCTCGCCGCGGTATTCGATGACGTAGCCCTGGCCGCCGCCGGTGCCGATCTGGGCGATGATCGCCAGGATCAGGTCCTTGGCCGTGACGCCCTCGGCCAGCTCGCCCGTGACGGTGATGGCCATCGTCTTGGGACGCGCCATGGGCAGCGTCTGGGTGGCCAGGACGTGCTCGACCTGGCTGGTGCCGATGCCGAAGGCCAGCGCGCCGAAGGCGCCGTGCGTGGACGTGTGCGAGTCGCCGCAGACCACGGTGGTGCCGGGCTGGGTCAGGCCGAGCTGCGGTCCCACGACGTGGACGACGCCCTGCTCCACGTCGCCCAGCGGGTGCAGGCGCACGCCGAACTCGGCGCAGTTCTTGCGCAGCGTCTCCAGCTGGGCCCGGGAGACCGGGTCCGCGATCGGCTTGTCGATGTCGAGGGTGGGGGTGTTGTGGTCCTCGGTCGCGATGGTGAGGTCGAGACGGCGGACCTTGCGGCCGGCCTGACGCAGGCCGTCGAAGGCCTGGGGGCTGGTCACCTCGTGCAGCAGGTGCAGATCGATGAAGAGGAGGTCGGGCTCGCCCTCGGCGCGCCGGACGACGTGGTCGTCCCAGACCTTCTCCGCGAGTGTCCTACCCATCGCTTTCCCTCCGGCCGGCCGGTGCGGCCGGCGCTTCATAGAGATGTGGTGCGCCTGATCGCCGGTACCCCACGTGCCGGACGACGGCCTCGGACCCAGTGGTTCGTGGACCCGCACATACAGACTCGCTGGTTCTTGGAAAAATTGAACTTGCGTTTCACAGTGTGAGACGTGAATATCGTTTCATGGACAACTCTAGCGGCGTCGGCGTTCTCGACAAGGCAGCTCTGGTACTGAGCGCACTGGAGTCCGGTCCGGCCACCCTCGCCGGGCTGGTCGCGGCGACAGGGCTCGCACGACCCACGGCACATCGGCTGGCCGTGGCACTGGAACACCACCGGATGGTGGCGAGGGACATGCAGGGCCGGTTCATCCTGGGGCCGCGGCTGGCGGAGCTCGCCGCCGCGGCCGGCGAGGACCGCCTGCTGGCCACGGCGGGACCGGTACTCACCCACCTGCGGGACGTGACCGGGGAGAGCGCGCAGCTCTACCGCCGGCAGGGAGACATGCGCATCTGCGTGGCGGCCGCCGAGCGGCTCTCCGGTCTGCGGGACACGGTGCCGGTCGGCTCCACGCTCCCGATGAAGGCCGGCTCGGCCGCACAGATCCTGATGGCCTGGGAGGAGCCCGAGCGGCTGCACCGCGGGCTCCAGGGCGCGCGCTTCACGGCGACGGCCCTGTCCGGCGTGCGGCGGCGCGGCTGGGCGCAGTCGATCGGCGAGCGGGAGCCCGGTGTGGCGTCCGTCTCGGCGCCGGTGCGCGGGCCGTCGAACCGTGTGGTGGCCGCCGTGTCGGTGTCCGGGCCGATCGAGCGCCTGACCCGCCACCCCGGCCGGATGCACGCCCAGGCGGTCATCGACGCCGCAGCGCGCCTGACCGAGGCCCTGCGCCGGGCCGGCTGACCTTCCTGACGCTTTTCCCCTTCCCCCGGGCCCGGGGGCGCGTACGACGCCGCACACGTCCGAACACGCGCCTCCGGGCCCGTTCTTGTGCCCGTCCGTGCGTGCGTGCCGCGCCCGCGGGGCGGGAGCGCGTACGGCGGCGGGGACGGTGACAGGAAAGGTGACGGGGAAGGTGGCGGGGTGGCGAACGACGAAGAGGCCCTCCGCGATGACGCGGAGGGCCACTCCAGTGGGGAACCCCCCCCCCCTTATAAACCGCGCGAACCCCC
>NZ_JBHXTC010000051.1:40607-54153 GCF_042677605.1 Streptomyces sp. NPDC127106
GGCACGGGGGGGGGGCCCCCACCCCCCACCCGCCCCCCCGCAACCCCCGGCCGCGCCTCTCCTGTGCGTACCCCCGACCGGATTCGAACCGGCGCTACCGCCTTGAGAGGGCGGCGTGCTAGGCCGCTACACAACGGGGGCGTGCCTTGCAGCTTTCACTGCACTGCGCTGGGCTACCAGGACTCGAACCTAGAACAAAGGAACCAGAAACCTTCGTGTTGCCAATTACACCATAGCCCAAGGTGGTCTAAACCAACCTGAGTACCCCCGACCGGATTCGAACCGGCGCTACCGCCTTGAGAGGGCGGCGTGCTAGGCCGCTACACAACGGGGGCCCTAGCGATCCTGCATCAAGATGTCCGGGAGCTACCCAGGACCCCTCGCGGGAAGGATCTGTACCCCCGACCGGATTCGAACCGGCGCTACCGCCTTGAGAGGGCGGCGTGCTAGGCCGCTACACAACGGGGGCTAAGCACTGCGATGATGCTGCACTGCGCTGGGGTACCAGGACTCGAACCTAGAATAAGGGAACCAGAAACCCTCGTGTTGCCAATTACACCATACCCCACCAGAAGTCAATCCCTTGCGGGGATTTTCTTCGGGCTGCTCCGCCGGTCTCCGGCCTTTCGGCCCGCCCCGGCGGCGCAGAAAGAACATTACCGGATGGCTGACCGTGCTCCAAAACGGGTATCCCCGGCCAGCAGCTCCGGCAGCTCCGCAAGCCCCTCGATCCGGTGTACGCCGGCAGGGCCGGGCCCCCTGTCGCCGGGGCGGTCGAGCCACACCGCGGTCAATCCGGCGTCCCGGGCGCCCCGGGCGTCGATCTCCGGCTGGTCGCCCACGTAGGCCACGTCGGCGGGAGGCAGCCCCAGCGCCCCGCAGGCCGCGCGGAAGGCCGCCTCCTCGGGCTTGCTGACCCCCAGCTCGGCGGCGCACACCAGCACCTCGAAGCGCTCGCGCAGGCCGAGCGTGCGCAGCTTGGGGTCCTGGTTGGCACTGGAGGAGTTGGAGAGCACGCCGTGCCGGTAACGGCCCGCCAGGGCGTCCAGGGCGGGCACGACGTCGGGGAAGACGGTCCAGGCGGCCTTGTAGTGCTCCACGTACCGGTCGAACCAGGCGTCGGCCGCCTCGTCGCCCATCGCGGGCTCGTCGAGGAAGTCCCGCACCCGGTCCCGGCGCTGGCCCTGGAAGGTCACCTCGCCGGCCGCGAAGCGGTCCCAGTGCCGGGCGGTCGTCTCCCGCCACCGCTCCAGCGCCTGCTCGGGGGACCCGTAGCGCTCGGCCAGGCCCTCCTCGGCGAGCCGGCGGGCGAGCCCGGCGGTGTCCGCCCCCGTGTAGTCGAACAGGGTGTCGTCGATGTCCCACAGCACGGCGCGGATCGGCATACGCAGAGGCTACGCCGACTCCCCGCCCCACGGGGGCGGGACGGCGAAGTCCGTCACGCAGAACGCCGCAGGGGGCGGCCTCCGGACGGACCGGGGGCCGCCCCCTGCGGGACGGTGGTGCGGGCTGCCTACGCGGCCGCGGCCAGCTTGGCCAGGGCCGCGTCGATGCGGACCAGCGAGCGCTCCTTGCCCAGGATCTGCAGGGACTCGAAGAGCGGCAGGCCGACCGTGCGGCCGGTGACGGCCACGCGGACCGGGGCCTGGGCCTTGCCGAGCTTGAGGCCGTGGGCCTCGCCGGCGGTCAGGACGGCCTGCTTGAGGGACTCGGGGTCGCTCCAGTCGGCCGCCTCCAGGTGGCCGCGTGCGGTGGTGAGCAGCGCCGCCGGCTCGCCCTTCATGGCCTTGTCCCAGGACGCCTGGTCCTCGACCGGTTCCTTGCGGAACAGGAAGTCGACGTTGGCGGTGATGTCCGACAGGACGGTCACGCGGGTCTGCGCGTACGGGGCGATGGCCGCCCAGGCCTCGGCGTCGAAGTCCTCGGGCTCCCAGTTGGCGAACGGGGCCTGCAGCCACGGGGCGCAGGCGTCCGCGAAGGCCTTCTCGTCCAGCCGGCGGATGTGGTCGGCGTTGATCGCCTCGGCCTTCTTCAGGTCGAAGCGGGCCGGGTTGGCGTTGACCTCGGTGATGTCGAACTTCGCCACCATCTCCTCGATCGAGAAGACGTCCTGGTCCTTGGAGAAGGACCAGCCGAGGAGCGAGAGGTAGTTCAGCAGGCCCTCGGGGAGGAAGCCGCGCTCGCGGTACAGGTTGAGCGAGGACTCGGGGTCGCGCTTGGAGAGCTTCTTGTTGCCCTCGCCCATGACGTACGGCAGGTGGCCGAACTGCGGGACGCCCTTGGCGATCCCCAGCTCCATCAGCGCCTTGTACAGCGCGATCTGGCGCGGGGTCGAGGACAGCAGGTCCTCGCCGCGGAGCACGTGGGTGATCTCCATCAGCGCGTCGTCGACCGGGTTGACGAGCGTGTAGAGGGGGGCGCCGTTGGCGCGCAGGATGCCGAAGTCCGGCACGTTCTCCGGGGTGAAGGTCAGCTCGCCGCGGACCAGGTCGGTGAAGGTGATCGGCTCGTCGGGCATCCGGAAGCGGACGATCGGGGTGCGGTGCTCGCCCTGGTACGCCTCCAGCTGCACGGTGGTCAGCTCGCGGCAGTGGCCGTCGTAGCCGGAGGGCTTGCCCGCGGCGCGGGCGGCCGCACGGCGGGCGTCGAGCTCCTCGGTGGTGCAGTAGCAGTCGTACGCGTAGCCGCCGTCCCTGAGCCTCTGCGCGACGTCCGCGTAGAGGTCCATGCGCTGGGACTGGCGGTACGGGGCGTTCGGGCCACCCACCTCGGGGCCCTCGTCCCAGGTGAAGCCGAGCCACTTCAGCGAGTCGAGGAGCTGCTCGTACGACTCCTCGGAGTCGCGGGCCGCGTCGGTGTCCTCGATGCGGAAGACGAACGTGCCGCCGTGGTGGCGGGCGAACGCCCAGTTGAACAGGGCGGTCCGGACCAGGCCCACGTGGGGGTTGCCGGTCGGAGAGGGACAGAAACGTACGCGGACGGGGGTCGCGTTAGCCACGCTTGATCACCTTGTTGGTGAGAGTGCCGATGCCTTCGATGGTGACGGCGACCTCGTCGCCGACGTTGAGGGGGCCGACTCCGGCCGGGGTCCCCGTGAGGATGACGTCGCCGGGCAGCAGCGTCATGGCCTCGCTGATGTGCACGACCAGGTCCTCGACGGAGCGGATCATGTCGCGGGTGCTGCCGAGCTGGCGCTGCTCGCCGTTGACGGTGCACTGGACGGCCAGGCCCTCGGCGACGGCCGCCGGGTCCAGGCCGGTCTCGATCCAGGGGCCCAGCGGGCAGGCGCTGTCGAACCCCTTGGCGCGGGCCCACTGCTGCTCGCGCTGCTGCACGTCGCGGGCGGTGACGTCGTTGGCGCAGGTGTAGCCGAGGATGACGTCCTTGACCCGCTCCCGCGGGACCTCGCGGCACATCCGGCCGATCACCACGGCGAGCTCGGCCTCGTGGTGGAGGTCCTGGGAGAAGGACGGGTACGTGATCGGGTCGCCCGGGCCGACCACCGAGGTGGACGGCTTGAAGAAGGTGATGGGGGCCTCGGGACGACCTTGGTCGTCGAAGACGGTATGACCGAGCTCCGCCGCGTGCTCCGCGTAGTTGCGGCCGACGGCCACGACCTTGTTCGGGAGCACGGGCGGCAGGAGCCGGACCTTGCTCAGCGGGACCTTCGTGCCGGAGAGCTCGAAGTCCGCGAACGGGATGCCCTTGATGATGTCGAGGACGAGCTCGCCCTCGGCGCCGGGGGCGGTGCCGCCCTCGACCGCGCCGAACGCGACATTGCCGTCGATCGAGAACCTGGCGATGCGCACGCCTTGCGCCTGCCCCTCTGTATTTCCGCTGGCTGGAGTCTGCGGACTCCAGGCTAACGCGGCGGGCGGCGGGGCTCCGCGTTCCTTCGCGGGCGCTCCGTGGCGGCGTGCCCGGCTTCGCCGCCGCCGCCCGTTCCTTCCTTCCGCTGCCGGCGCCGTGCCCTACTCGGCGCCGGGCGCGGCCGGGGCGTGCATCAGCACGGTGCGGCGCGGGTTCGCGGTCTGGGTGGGCAGCTCGACGACGTGCTCCGGAGCCGGGGTCGGCTGCAGCTCCTCGGCGTCCTTGAGGTGCGCGAGGGTGGTGCGGCGCGGGTTGGCTATGTTGCGGAACATCATCGTCGTCTTCATCGGAGTCTCGGGCCCTCGGCTCGGTTGTCGGGTGGGGTTGTCGGTTCCGTCAACCCTGTAAAGGGCAAGGCTAAACATCCGATTCGCGGCCTGAACCGGGAAGTATTGGGCTCGACCATGTGAGTTTGCTCACCAGCGACCCGGCAATCTGGACATTACGGATGGTCAACTCGAAGCGGCGAAACGGACATTGCGCCACTGAATCTGCCATTCCGCTCCTGATCATCTCGACTGGGACACCTTGACGGCCCTTGCGTTTGAATCGTGTAAGTCCGTTTCGCCCTGAAAGGCGCCGCACACATCGTGTTCGAGGCCTCACGCTCCGTCGATGATCAGCGGGGCCGACACGCGCACCTTGTTGGAGATCCGGCACTGTGCTGGAATGCGCGAGACCGCCGCGCGAGACAGCCGGCGCGCAGGTGGCGCGAGACCGCGCCGAGCGGCGGTGGCTAGAAGGAGACGCGCCGGTCACCGACGACCACCATGGGGCCGCGACAGCGCCCCACGACTCGACACCGTCCCACCGGTCGCCCGGCGGGACGCCTGGTCCAGAGGTTGCGACGCTAGTGCAGGGACGATTCAAGAGAGACGGCAAGGGGTCCCCCCAGGCCCTTCCGGGCAGAGGGGACGCTGCGGCGGAGCAGGACCCGCGCGGCGGGACCGAACGCGGCTCATCGCCCCAGCACGCCCAGGGCCGCGGGCCGGCCCTCGAAGGCACGGGCCCCGGCCCTTCCGGAGCGAAGAGCAAGGCCTCCCGCATCAAGCCCAGGGGCAAGACCAAGGGCAAGGCCGCGGTCGAGGAGCCGGTCGACAAGGACACCGCGATACCGAAGGCCCCCGCCGGGCCCGGATCGCGCGTGCACATGCAGAACTGGCGAATCAGCACGCGACTGGTGTCGCTGCTGACCCTGCCGGTCGTCGCCGCCACCACGCTCGGTGGCTTCCGTATCAACGACTCGCTCAACGACATCTCGCAGCTCGAGCACATGCAGCTGCTGACGACGATGACCCGCCAGGCCACCAACCTGGCCGCCGCGCTCCAGGAGGAGCGCGACAAGTCCGCGGGTCCGCTGTCGATCAACAAGTCGGGCAAGCCCGACAGCCTCGTCCAGGGCGTCTGGTCGAACACCGACGCCGCCCACAGGTCCTTCGCCGCCGCGACCGACCGGGTCGACGCCACGGAGGACAAGGACGAGACGCTCAAGTCGATCCGCAACAACATCCTGCAGATCGGCCGTCAGCTCACCGAGATCGAGGCGATCCGCAAGAAGGCGTACCAGAACGGTGCCCAGCAGACCGTCACCGAGTACAACTCTCTGATCGTCTCGCTGCTCTCGCTCTCCCAGGACATGGCCCAGGCCACGTCCAGCCCTGAGATGATCAAGCGTACGCGTGCCCTGGCGGCGTTCTCCTCCGCCAAGGAGTACGCCTCTATCCAGCGCGCGATCATCGCCGCCTCGCTGCCCGACAGCAACGAGAAGACGGGCACGCTCACCGAGAACGACCGCCTCTACGCACTTTCCGCGCTCCGCGGTGAGAGCCAGGCGAAGAAGACCTTCGAACTCGTCTACCAGGGCAAGACCGAGGACCTCCTCGCCTCGCTCGGCGACGGCAACCCGGAGATCGGCAAGGCGGACCACTACACCCGCCGCGTCCTGTCCACCAAGGACCAGTTCGGCAAGGAGACGCAGTACAAGTCCTGGATGGACTGGTACGACGCGGACGACACCAAGCTCCAGGCCATGAAGGTCATCGAGCTGACGCTGCTCGAGGACATGGAGCAGAAGGCCCGTGAGCTGAAGAACGAGTCGCAGCGCGACGCGATCATCAACGGTGCCCTGATCCTCCTCGTGCTCGGCGTCTCCCTCGTCGGCGCCTTCGTCATGGCCCGGTCCATGATCCGCTCCCTGCGCCGCCTGCAGGACACCGCCACCCGGGTCGCCCAGGAACGCCTGCCCGAGCTCGTCAAGCAGCTTTCCGAGTCCGACCCGCAGGACGTCGACACGTCCGTGGAGTCCGTCGGCCTGCACACCCGCGACGAGATCGGCCAGGTGGCCGCGGCCTTCGACGACGTGCACCGCGAGGCCGTCCGCCTCGCCGCCGAGCAGGCCCTCCTCCGGGGCAACGTCAACGCGATGTTCACCAACCTCTCGCGCCGCAGCCAGGGCCTCATCCAGCGTCAGCTCTCGCTCATCTCCGAACTGGAGTCGCGCGAGGCCGACCCGGACCAGCTGTCCTCGCTCTTCAAGCTCGACCACCTCGCGACCCGCATGCGCCGTAACGGCGAAAACCTCCTCGTCCTCGCGGGCGAGGAGCCGGGCCGCCGGTGGACCCGCCCCGTCCCGCTCGTCGACGTGCTCCGCGCCGCCGCGTCCGAGGTGGAGCAGTACGAGCGCATCGAACTGGCCGCCGTCCCGGCGACCGAGGTCGCCGGCCGCGTCGTCAACGACCTCGTGCACCTGCTCGCCGAGCTGCTGGAGAACGCGACGTCGTTCTCCTCCCCGCAGACCAAGGTCAAGGTCACCGGTCACGCGCTGCCCGACGGCCGCGTGCTCGTCGAGATCCACGACACCGGCATCGGCCTCTCCCCCGAGGACCTGGCCGCGATCAACGAGCGGCTCGCCGCGCCGCCGACCGTGGACGTCTCCGTCTCCCGCCGCATGGGCCTCTTCGTGGTCGGCCGCCTGTCCCTGCGACACGGCATCCGCATCCAGCTGCGCCCGTCCGACTCCGGCGGTACGACGGCCCTCGTCATGCTGCCGGTGGACGTCGCCCAGGGCGGCAAGAAGCCCGGCGGCCCCGGCGGCCAGGGTGCCGCGGGTCCGCAGGGCGGTCCCGGCGGCGCCCCCGGCCAGGGCTCCGGCCCGGGCGGCGGCGGTGCCCGCCAGCCCGTGGGCTCCGGCCAGCAGCGCAGCGGCGTCGCCGCGGCCATGGGTCAGCGTGCCGCGCTGGCCCAGCAGGGCGGCGGCGCGGCCGGCGGTCCGCAGGGCCTCCCCGGCCGTCCGCAGCAGGGCGCTCCCGGCGGGCGTCCGCAGGGCGGCCCCGGCATGCCGGGCATGCCCGGCGGGCAGGGTGCGCCGGGTGGCGCTCCGGCCGGCCAGGGCCAGGGCTCCTTCGGCGGCGGTGGCCCGCTGCCGGGCCGCGGTCCCGCCGGCGGCCCCCAGGGCCGTCCGGCCTCCGCCCCCTCTGCTCCCTCCGCTCCCGGCCAGGCCGGCTTCCCGCAGGGCAACGGCTTCGAGCGGCCGCAGCCGCCGCAGCCCGCGGCCCCCGCGGGGCAGGCTCCCGCCGGCCAGGGCCCCGAGGCTCCGGCCCAGCGCGGCCCGCGGCCGCAGCTGCCGCCCCGCGACGGCTCCCCGCGTCCGGAACTCCCGGGTGCCGGTACCGCCGGCGGTCCGTCCGCCGGGGCCCCGCAGGCCACCAGCTGGGGCGCCGCCCCGACCCGCCCCGGCGGCCAGGAGGTCCCGCGCGGCCACGACGAGCTCTCGGGTCCCGGCTCCACGGCCGAGTTCCCGCGCCCGGACTTCGGTGCCCCGCGCCCGCAGGCCGGCGGCAACAGCACGACCGGGCAGTTCGAGCGTCCCGACGTGCGCGGCCCGGTGGACCCGTCCACCACGGGCCAGTACGCCCGCCCCGAGTTCCAGGCCCCGCGGCCCGGCGGCCCCGGCGTCGGCAGCTTCCCGCCGCCGCCGCAGGCTCCGCAGCTCCCGCAGGCCCAGCAGCCGGGGGCCCTGCCGCCGGCCGGGGGCCCGGGCGGCGAGCGCAGCCCGATCTTCGACACCCTGGAGTCGAACTGGTACCCGCAGGACGGCTCCCAGCCGTCCGGGCAGGCGCCGTACGCGTTCCAGCAGCCGCAGGCCGCCCCTCCGGCCCCGGCACCCGCTCCGCGTCAGCGCCCGCAGCAGCCGCTGCCGCAGCGCGCCCCGGAGCCTTCGGCCGAGTCCGCCCAGACGACGACCGGCAGCGCGCCGACCGTCAGCTGGCGTTCCTCGCCGAACGACGAACTGATGCGCCAGGCCGAGCGCGTGCGCCAGCCCGCCGCCGGCGGCATCACCACTTCGGGGCTGCCCCGCCGGGTTCCGCGGGCGAACCTCGTGGCCGGCACCGCGCAGCAGCAGACCGATACTCAGGCCGGTCCCCAGGTCTCGCGTGCACCGGACGACGTCCGGGGCCGTCTGACCAACCTCCGACGCGGTATCCAGCAGGGTCGCCAGGCCGGAAACAACGGCCCGGAGACCGGCAGTTACCACATCGACCCCACTTACCAGCAGGAGCGTTAGTTGAGTTCGATGAGCCAGGCGGCACAGAACCTGAACTGGTTGATCACCAACTTCGTGGACAACACCCCCGGGGTGTCCCACACGGTGGTGGTCTCCGCCGACGGCCTCCTTCTGGCGATGTCCGATGGATTCCCGCGTGACCGCGCGGATCAGCTGGCGGCCGTGGCCTCCGGTCTGACCTCGCTGACCGCCGGAGCCTCCCGCATCTTCGAGGGCGGCGCCGTCAACCAGACCGTGGTCGAGATGGACCGGGGATTCCTCTTCCTCATGTCCATCAGCGACGGGTCCTCGCTCGCGGTGCTCGCGCACCCCGAGTGCGACATCGGTCTCGTCGGCTACGAGATGGCCCTCCTCGTGGATCGAGCGGGCACGGTCCTCACCCCGGACCTGCGCGCCGAACTGCAGGGAAGCCTGCTCATCTGACTGACCATCTCCCGGCCGGACGGTACTTCCGGCCGGGAGACCGGGGCCCCCGCCCCGGTGCCCAGTACCACCGCCAGGCCGTCATACCGTCCCCCCACCGGCCGCCCCGTCAGACGGCACGCTGACCACTGCTGTCCAGCCCGGAGGATCAATGACCCCGCCCCCCGCCTATTCCGACGCGTACGACGATTCGTCGTACTCGGAGGGCGACCAGCCGCTCGTGCGCCCGTACGCCATGACCGGCGGACGGACTCGGCCGCGCTACCAGCTCGCCATCGAGGCGCTGGTCAGCACCACGGCCGATCCGATGCACCTGTCCGGCCTGCTGCCCGAGCACCAGCGCATCTGCACGCTGTGCCGCGAGGTCAAGTCGGTCGCGGAAGTCTCCGCGCTGCTGTCCATGCCGCTCGGTGTGGCCCGGATCCTCGTAGCCGACCTGGCAGAGGCCGGCATGGTGGCCATCCACCAGCCGGGCAACGGAGAGGCCGGCGGTACGCCGGACGTGACACTGCTCGAAAGGGTGCTCAGTGGACTTCGCAAGCTCTAACGGCGGAGCGGCTCGCTCCACCACCTCGGCAAAGATCGTGGTGGCGGGCGGCTTCGGCGTGGGCAAGACCACGTTCGTCGGCGCGGTCTCCGAGATCAACCCGCTGCGCACCGAAGCCGTGATGACCAGCGCCTCCGCCGGCATCGACGACCTCACCCACACCGGGGACAAGACGACGACCACCGTCGCCATGGACTTCGGCCGCATCACCCTGGACCAGGACCTCATCCTCTACCTGTTCGGCACCCCCGGACAGGACCGGTTCTGGTTCATGTGGGACGACCTCGTCCGCGGCGCCATCGGCGCCGTCGTCCTCGTCGACACCCGCCGACTCGCCGACTGCTTCCCCGCCGTCGACTACTTCGAGAACAGCGGCCTGCCCTTCGTCATCGCCCTCAACGGCTTCGACGGACACCAGCCCTACACCCCCGAAGAAGTCCGGGAAGCCCTCCAGATCGGCCCCGACGCCCCCATCATCACCACCGACGCCCGCCACCGGGCCGACGCCAAGAGCGCGCTCATCACCCTCGTCGAGCACGCCCTCATGGCACGGCTGAAGTAACCGGGCCTGTCGTGCGGACGAGGGAGGGCGGGCTGTGTCGTACGACACGGCCCGCCCTCCCTCGTTCATAACGTTTCGACAGAGAATTGCCCCCGGAACTGCACACCGCGCGTTCGGGCGGTACCGCTGCGCGCACACGTGGCCCCTTTTTTGCCGCCGCTCGCTCTTTATGTCCGTTTTACGTGTGTCATAGGTCTCGGGGACCGGCCGGTTCCAACTGTTTGGAACACGGCCCTTGACCATGCTGGAATTCAACTAACTAGCTAGTAGCACCGCCGAGAGGTTGTTGGTCGAGTGAGGCGAAGCAACTCGAGCCCCGCGGATGAATCCGCGCGCGGCAACTTCACCCCGCCGCAGCGCGCGGCCGCGTCGCCCGTCGACGCGCCCGTGGAACCGGCGCCGAAGAGCGGCAGCACCAGCAGGCTCTCGCCCCGCAACTGGCGTGTGGCGACCCGTCTGAACGCCATCCTGCTCGTACCGGTCCTCGTCGGCCTGGTCATGGGCGGCTTCCAGGTGAAGGGATCCCTCGACACCTGGAACGAGGCCAAGGACGCCGAGAAGACCGCCCGCGTCGTCCAGGCGGCGGCGGAGTACGGCCAGGCGCTGCTCAACGAGCGCGACCTCACGGCCGAGCCGCTGCTGAAGGGCGACAAGGGCAACGAGGCCGTCACGAAGGCCCGCAGCGCCACGGACGCGGCGCAGGCGAAGTTCGCCGAGGCCGTCAAGGACCTGCCGAAGAACCAGGGTCTGGAGCGGCGCCTGCAGCTCTTCCGCCAGGAGGAGCCCAAGCTGGCCGCGGTCCGCAACACGGCCTACGCGGCGCCCGAGACGGCGAAGAAGAACCTCCCCTCCCAGTTGGGCCCCATCCCGACGGAGGACGGCTACCTCCTCGTCCAGCACTACCTGATGCAGTTCTCCAACGAACTGGGCCTGGGCACCGGCAACGTGACCAGCTACGGGCGCATGGTCTACGCGATCGAGCTGGCCAAGGCCGCCGAGTCGCTCCAGCGCTCCATCGGCACGCACCTGTTGGTCCGGCCGAGCTCCGACGAAGAGGTCCGCAAGGCCCAGCTGGTCGCCTTCTCCTCGTACGCCTACCTCGAGGAGATCGCGGTCGGCGAGTACATCGCCGCGGGCACCGACGAGGACGTCAACCGCTTCAAAGACGTCATGCAGAAGAAGTCCCAGGACGGGGCCGCGAAGCTCGCCGCCGCGAAGGCGCAGGCCGAGCAGACCGGCGCGCCGTTCAAGGCTCCGCCCCAGGTCAACGGCTCGGTGCTCACGGGCATGACCGAGGCGATAGCCGGCGGCGACAAGCCCGCCAACCTGGCGAAGATCGGCGTCACGCCGGCCGCCTGGCAGGCCGGTGCCACCGCCAAGTTCGAGGGCTACGCCGAGATCGAGAAGGACCTCCTCGACAAGGCCGTCAAGGACGCCGTCGCGGTCTCCGACGACGCCCGCAACGTCGCCATCTGGACCGGCGCCGCCGTGGTCGTGGCCCTGCTCGCGGCGTTCATCCTGGCCGGCATGGTGGCCCGCCAGATGAGCCGCTCGATGCGCCGCCTGCGCTCCGCCGCCTTCGACGTCGCCGAGCAGCGCCTGCCGATGCTCGTCGACCAGCTCTCGCGCACCGACCCGGGCAAGGTCGACACCCGCGTCGCGCCGATCCCGATCGACTCCCAGGACGAGATCGGCGAGGTCGCCCGCGCCTTCGACCAGGTCCACCGGGAGGCCGTCCGGCTCGCCGCCGAGCAGGCGCTCCTGCGGGGCAACGTCAACGCGATCTTCACGAACCTCTCCATGCGCAACCAGTCGCTGATCGAGGGCCAGCTGACCCTGATCACCGAGCTGGAGAACAACGAGGCCGACCCGGACCAGCTGGAGAACCTCTTCCGCCTGGACCACCTGGCCACCCGTATGCGCCGCAACGGCGAGAACCTCCTCATCCTCGCGGGCGAGGAGCCGGGCCGCCGCTGGGACCAGCCGGTGCCCCTCGTCGACGTGCTGCGCGCCGCCTCCTCCGAGGTGGAGCAGTACGAGCGCATCGAGCTCTCGAACATCTCCGAGGCCGAGATCCACGGCCAGGCCGTGACCGACCTCGTGCACCTGCTCGCCGAGCTGCTGGAGAACGCCACCACGTTCTCCTCCCCGCAGACCAAGGTCCGCGTCAACGCCACCCGTCTGCCGGACGGCCGCGTCATGGTCGAGATCCACGACAAGGGCATCGGCCTGACCGCCGAGGACTTCGCGGACATCAACCACAAGCTGGCCAACCCGCCGACCGTGGACGCCGCGATCTCGCAGCGCATGGGCCTCTTCGTGGTCGGCCGCCTGGCGGACCGGCACAACATCCGCGTCCAGCTGCGCCCCTCGGGCGAGGCGGCCGGTACGACGTCGCTCATCATGCTCCCCGACGCGATCACCCACGGTGGCGGTGGCGAGGGCATCCCGGACGACGAGTTCACCGTCTCCTCGATGATCCCGCAGCAGCAGGTCCAGCAGGCCGCGCCGCTGCGCACGGCCGCCGAACTCGGCTTCGACGACTCCCGCTACGACGGCCAGGGCGCCGACGGCGGCCTGGACTCGGTCGGCCGCTCCCTCGGCCAGCAGGACCGCCGTGCCGCGCTGGAGGCGCAGCTGAACCAGCCGCAGGCCCCGGCCGCCGACTACCCTGCGCAGCAGGAGTATGCGGAACCGCAGCCGGAGCACGGCTACCAGCAGTACCCGGAGTACGAGCAGCAGCCCGCGCAGGGTTACGACGCCTCGTACGATGAGCAGCAGGCCCACGCGGACCAGCAGGGCTACGAGGCCTACCCGCAGCAGGACTACACCTATGCGGAAGCGGGCTACGAGCAGCCTCAGCAGGACGTGCAGGGCTACGACAACGGCTACGCCGCCCAGTCGCAGCATGCCGCGTGGCCGGAGCAGAACACGTACTCCGACGGCTACCAGCAGGAGTACGGGACTGAATCGGAACCCCTGTCCGCTCCCGAACCCGCCGCGGACCGCGTAGGCTTCGATCGTCCGGGCGCCGCTGCCGACACCGGTCACGGAATGACCGGAGCGGGCCTGCCGCGCCGCGGCAGCCAGCAGCAGCGGCAGCCGGCGCAGCAGGAAGCGGAGTCCACCGGATCCCTCTTCGAGCAGCGGTCGCCGCGACAGCAGCAGCCCGCCGCACCGGAGCAGGGCGAGGGGACCCGCGGAGGCTGGCGCTCGAAGAACGACGAGCGTTGGCAGCAGGCCGGGAAGCTCCGCGAGCCGAAGGCGGGCGGGGTCACCTCGTCCGGTCTGCCTCGGCGGGTGCCCAAGGCCAACCTGGTCGAAGGTTCTGCGGAGACGACTCCGCAGAACGGCCCCCAGGTCTCCCGGGCTCCGGAGGACGTGCGCGGCAGGTTGAGCAACCTGCGGCGCGGTGTCCAGCAGGGCCGGAGCGCGGGTACTGAGCAGTCAAGTAACAGCTATGACCAGGAGCGTTAGTGTGAGCCCGATGAGCCAGGCGGCACAGAACCTGAACTGGTTGATCACCAACTTCGTGGACAACACCCCCGGGGTGTCCCACACGGTGGTGGTCTCCGCCGAC
>NZ_JBHXTC010000052.1:0-21015 GCF_042677605.1 Streptomyces sp. NPDC127106
GCCCCCGGCCCGCCCGCCGCCCCCGGCCCGCCCGCCGCCCCCGGCTCGCCCGCCGTCGACGGGCCGTCGCCGCTGTGGCGGGCCACCTGCCGGTAGGCGAGGACGGCGAGGGCCAGCAGCGCCAGGTCGGCCCCGGAGCGGGCGGCTCCGGCGACGAGGGCCTGCCGACGGCCGGCGCGACGCAGCGCCGCGGCCGCGGTGCCGCGGAGCACGGCGGGCAGGGTGATCAGCAGCAGGCAGGCCAGGGCGCAGGCGGCTGAGGCCGGCCACAGCAGCAGCGGGTCGCCGTCCGGGTCGAACGGCACCCGGGCCAGCGGGCCCGCTGTGCCGAACAGCCGCAGCAGCGGCGGGGTGAGCAGCGGGGCCAGCACCGCGGCCGGCAGGGTGATCAGCAATGATTCGGCCAGGCCGAGGGCAGCGAGCCGCCCGCGGGATGCGCCGCGGGCCAGCAGCAGGGCGCGTTCGCCCTCTTGGCGGTCCGTCAGCAGGCGGGCGACGAGCAGCAGGGCGGCCGCGGCGAGGACGGCGAGCTGGAGCGCGCCGACGAGCACGGCGGACCGGGCCACGAGCAGCCCGGATTCCAGTTCGCCCAGGAGCTGCGGCAGTTCGGTGGTGGCGGTCAGGCCCGCGGAGCCCTTGAGGCGTTCGGCGGCGTCCGCGGCACGGGCGGCGAGGGCCTGCGTCTCGGCGGTGCGGACGTCCGCGAAGTCGGGGGTGAGCAGCCAGGCGCGGCCGTCCTGGACGATGCCGCCGGCGGTGAAGGCGCTGTCGTCGACGAGCAGGGGGCCGTACGAGGTGAAGGTGCCGACCTGGACCTCGCGTCCGCCGAACGGGTCCAGCCTCCAATAGGCCGCGTTGCGGTCGGCCGCCCGGTAGACGCCGGTCACCCGCACGGTGAGCGGTGCGCCGCCGTACCGGTCGTCCAGCCGCACCTCGCCCGGCAGTGACTGCGCGGTGATCCCGAGCCGCGCCAGCGCCTGCTGCGGGACGGCGACCGGCACCGGGCCGCCGGGCGCCGCGACGGCGGCGGGCCACTGACCGGCGACGAGGACGGCCCGTTCGCGGTCGAGGGAGGCCAGCAGGGTCAGGGTCGCCTCGGTGCCCTGGTCGTGGGCGCGCGGCAGCCCGTACGCACGACTGCGCGCCGTGCTCTCGACGCCGACCGGGAACCGGCCGAACAGCTCGCCGCCGAAGGCGCGTACGGCCGCGTCGTCCTTCCCCCGCCCGGACGCCGGATGCCCGCCGGTGACGAGAACGGTGGTCCGGAGCCCGTCCGGACCGGCCAGGGACTGGCGTAACCCGGCCTCGCCCACGCCACGGGTGAACGCGGTCAGCGCGGTCAGCACCGTCGTGGCGATCAGTGCGGTCAGCAGCACGGCGGCGGCGAGCGGCAGTCGCCCGCGCAGCCGGCGCACGACGAAGCCGAGCATGCGCTGTGTTCCTCCCCCGTTCCGGACCGCTGGATCCGGATAGCGGACGATGTTGTCAGATCCGGTCGCGGCGCGGAAGGGGCTTGCGTGAACTAGGTGGCGGATGAACAAATGCGCAAGGCGAGCGATCCGGACGCGGTCCAGGGAGCGCTCGCCGGCCGATTTCCAGGGAGAGCAAGCACCATGACAGAGGATCAGCCCGCCACGCCCGCGGTGCCCGCCGCGCGGGGCGCAGCCGCCGCACACGCCCCGGCCGCGCCCGCGGCCATGATCGTGGTGGACGACGTCCACCGCACCTTCGGCAGCGGGGGACGCGCCGTGCACGCGCTGCGCGGGGCGTCCTTCGACGTCGCCCGCGGAAGCCTGACCGCCCTCAAGGGCCGCTCCGGCTCCGGCAAGACCACGCTGCTGAACCTGGTCGGCGGCCTGGACGCCCCGACGGGCGGCACCGTCACCGTCGACGGCACCGACCTCGCCGGCCTCGACGAGGCGGGCCTGCTCGCGCTGCGCCGCGACCGGATCGGCTTCGTGTTCCAGTCCTTCGGCCTGATCCCCGTCCTGACCGCGGCCGAGAACGTCGGCATCCCGATGCGGATGCGCGGGATCCCGGCGAAGGAGCGCGAGGAGCGGGCCCGCACCCTGCTCGCCCTCGTCGGCCTGGCCGAGCACGCCGAACAGCGTCCCGGCGAGCTCTCCGGCGGCCAGCAGCAGCGGGTCGCGGTGGCCCGCGCCCTCGCGAACGAGCCCGCCCTGATCGTCGCGGACGAGCCGACCGGCCAGCTCGACTCCGAGACCGGCCGCTCGATCATGCAGCTGCTGCGCGCGGTGGTCCGCAGCGAGGGCGTCACCGTCCTGGTCGCCACCCACGACCCGGTCCTGATCGAACTCGCCGACCACGTCGTCGAGTTGCGCGACGGCCGGATCGCCCCACGGGACCCGGACGGCGACCGCCCGACCGCCTGAGCCGCGGCGCTGCCGCGACCTCCTACGCGTCCCCGCCCGGCCCCGACCCGGAGCCGCGGCCCTCCCGCGACGCGTCGTCGAGCAGCCGCTCCATGGCGGGGCGGGGGAGCGACGGGTTGGCGGCGGCTGCCCGCGCCACCGCGGGATCGGCGTCGGAGAGCAGCCCGACGATCACCGGCACGGGCAGAGCCGGATGCGCGGCCGCGGCCGGGCGGGCCCTGGCGTCGTCCAGGCACGGAAGGAGCGCCGCGGCCGTGGCGTTGCGGTGCACGGCCACTTCGCGCAACACCCGCCGCACCGGCGGCTCGTGCCGGACCAGCTCCTCCAATAGCCCCGCCGGGGCGTCCGGATTGGCCGCCACCCGCGCGAGCACCCGTACGCCGTCCCGAGAGACCACGGCGCGCAACTGCGCCTCGGATAGCCCGGGGTGCGGGGCGACGGCCTTGACGACCGCCGCATCCGGGTCGGCGGCGAGCCGGTCGCGCACCGCGGGCGGCAGGTCGCGCCGCTCGGCCACCAGCATCCGCACGGCTGCGTGCGGGGAGGAAGCCGCCTCCGCGAGCGCCTCCGGCGCGGCCGCGGCGACCGCCGGCAGCAGTACCGGCCTGATGCGGCCCGCCACGGCCAGCTCCGCCAGCACGTCCAGCGGCAGTCCCGGACAGCCGGCCAGCCGGCGCCGCAACTCGTCGTCCTCGCGGGCGGCCCCCGCCGCCAGGGTGCGGACCAGCGGCTCGCCGAGCGCGGGATTCCCGGCGGCCTCGTACCGGACCCCCGGGACCGGGTCCTCGACGAGGCCGGCGTACACCTCCTGCGGCAGGTCGGTGCGTTCGGCGAGAGACCAGCGGACGAGCTTCGAGGGATGTCCGGCGAGCGCGGCCACGACGGCCGTGGGGGTTGCCGGGTTGCGGGCGGCGCGCTGCAGGGCGTCGTGCACGGTGGATTCGTGGCCGCCGGCGCAGGCGGCGCCGGGCCGCAGCGTGCAGTCCGGACGAGGGCAGGACGGATCGTGAGTGAACGGGACCGGCTCGCGGTCGCACACCAGGCACGAGGCCGCCGGGGCGAGTCCCTGCCCGGTGATCAGCGCGACGAGCGCGGCCGGCGGCACCGCCTCGTTGAGCGCTGCGGACATCCGGACCTCCGCGTGCGGGTGCGCGGCGAGACGGGCGGCGGCCTCCGGCTCGGCGGTCCAGAGGGCGAGTTCGGCGACGACCTCGATGTCCGGGTCGGCGGCCAAGGTCTCCACCACGTCGGACGGCAGGCCCGGGCAGGAGGCCAGGCGCCAGCGGACCTCCCGGTCCGGGTGCGCCGCCAGCGGCCGGGCCCACTCCGGCCGGCCGGTGCCCTCGTCCAGCATGGCCAGCGCCACCGCCGGCCTGGCCGCCGGGTCCACCGCGGCAGCGGACAGCCGTCCCTCGCGGGCGAGGAGGACCGCGGTGTGCTCGTCGGCGTCGGCCAGCGCACGCACCTGGGCGGGGCTCAGATCCCTACGCTCGGCCAGCTCGCTGCAGAGCTCTTCGACCGCTTCGGCATCCGCATCCGCTTCCCTGTCCGGTCCCGGACCGCTGACGGCGAGCGCGATCAGCCGGTCGAGCAGTTCGGGCGGCAGCGCCGGGTTGGCCGCGAGGCCGGACAGCGGGATGCGGCTCCGACGGGTCACAGGTCGCCCGTCCGGCGCTCCAGGGGTGTCGCCGCCGCCGAGTTGCTCACGCTGAAGGTGACGCTGCCCGCCCGGTAGCGGTCGTCGGACCATTCGATCGGGCGCCCGGTCCGGGTGGCCGAGACGTGCCGCTGGCGCAGCAGCGGGCTCCCGCGGCGGATCCCCAGCAGCCGGGCGTCCTCGCTGCCGGCCGGGAGCGCGTCGATGAGGTGCTCGCCGTAGTGGGCCGCCACCCCGGAGTCGGCGGCCAGGCTGTCCATGACGGAGCGGCAGTCGTCCGGCAGCGCCTCGACCGCGGCCGCGACCCAGTCGGCGTACGCGGTCCGCTCGACCATGGTGGGCCGGCCGTCCAGCAGCCGCAGTCGCAGCACGGCCAGGATCTCGGTGCCCGGTGGCAGTGCGAGCCGGTCCGCCTCCTCGGCGGTGGCCGGGCGGCGGGTGCGCTCCAGGAAGCGGCTGGTGACCTCCTGGCCGAGTCCCCGCGCCCACTGGGCGAAGCTGTTCAGTTCACCGAAGCTGTGGCGGCGCTCGTGGCGCAGAACGATCCTGCGGGCGCCCTGTCGGGACCCGATCAGCCCCTCCGCGGCGAGGGTGGCGACGGCCTGCCGGACGGTCCCGCGCGAGGCGCACCAGCGCGCGGCCAGGTCGCTCTCCGAGGGCAGTTGGGCGCCGATCGGGTAGTCGCCGGCCAGGATCGCCGTGCGCAGGGACTCGGCGATTTCCAGGTACCGGACCGTGCCCGGGCCCGGGTTCCTGCCCCTGCCCGTGTCCGTACTGCCACCCGTGGCCGTGCCCCTGCCCGTGCCCGCGCCCGCACCCGTGCTCGCGTCCACGCAGTGCTCCCCCTGTCTCCGGTCGTTCCCCTGACATCGGTTTTTCACCGTCAGCCTAGCCACGGGATCGAAGGACGCCCCGCTTGTCACGACTTCTTTCGGTCAATCTCGTCTCTTCGTCGAGCCGTGCCCGACGGGTCGTCCGCCGTTCACCGTCCGTACAGTGGGGCAGGGCGAACTGGAGCCAACTTGTTCAGACAAGTGGACCCCCGTCCAGGCCTCAGTCTCCAGGAGAGACCGTGCTCAGTTCCTCCGCAGCCGTCCGCCGCGGTGCCGCCGCCCTGCTCGCCGCCGCCGCGCTGACCTCGCTCGCCGCGTGCGGCGCCGCCCCCGACCAGTCCGCCGGCGCCTCGGCCGACGGCAAGACCAAGGCTCAGCCGGGCACGGCCGCCGCGGCCGCCGACCTCGGGGGCATGGAAGCCCTCGTTGCGGCCGCGCAGAAGGAGGGACAGCTCAACGTCATCGCGCTGCCGCCGGACTGGGCCAACTACGGCGAGATCATCAAGGCTTTCGAGGCCAAGTACAAGATCAAGGTCAACAGCGAGAACCCGGACGCGTCCAGCTCCGACGAGATAGCCGCCGTCAAGTCCCGCAAGGGCCAGAAGCGCGCCCCCGACGTCCTCGACCTCGGCATCGCCTTCGCCCGCAGCGGAGCCGCCGAGAACCTGTTCGCCCCGTACAAGGTCACCGCCTGGGACAAGATCCCCGCCGGCCAGAAGGACGCCGACGGCCGCTGGTACAACGACTACGGCGGCTACGTCTCCATCGGCTGCGACGCCGCGAAGATCGCCGTCTGCCCGCAGACCTTCGCCGACCTCCTCAAGCCCGAGTACAAGGGCAAGGTCGCCCTCAACGGCAACCCCACCAAGTCCGGTTCGGCCTTCGGCGGCGTCTACGCGGCCGCCCTCGCCAACAAGGGCTCCTTCGCCGACATCCAGCCCGGCATCGACTTCTTCGGCCAGCTCCGCAAGAGCGGCAACTTCATCCCCGTCGAGTCCACCCCGGCCACCGTCGAGAAGGGCGAGACGCCCATCTCCATCGACTGGGACTACCTCAACGCCGGCTACGCCGAGCAGTTCAAGGGCAAGGGCGTCGACTGGAAGGTCGTCGTCCCCTCCGACGGCGTCTACGCCCAGTACTACTCCCAGGCCATCAACAAGGAGGCCCCGAACCCGGCGGCGGCCCGCCTGTGGATGGAGTTCCTCTACAGCACCGAGGGTCAGAACCTGTGGCTGAAGGGCCACGCCCGCCCGGTCCTGCTCCCCGCCATGACCCAGGACGGCACCGCCGACAAGGACGCCGCCGCCAAGCTCCCGCAGACCCAGGGCACCCCGTCCTTCCCGGCCTCCGAGGAACTGGACAAGGCCAAGGCCACCCTCGCCGAGAAGTGGGACAAGGCCCTCTCCTGATGCCCGCTCCCACCACCGCCTCCCACCCGGAGCGGACGACCGCCGGCGGCAGCACCGTGCGCCGCCGGCGGCGCGGCCCCCGCACCTGGCTCGCCGCCCTCCCGCTCCTCGTCTTCACCGGGATCTGCTTCGGCCTCCCGCTCGGCGCCATCGCCTTCGGTGCGGTCACCAGCACCGACCCGGCCGGCGGCGCCACCCGCCTCACCGGAGAGCACCTCGCGCGCTCCCTCCAGGGCCCCTACCTCGGCTCGCTCACCGGCAGCGTCCAACTCGCAGCCCTCACCGCGCTGTTCGGTGCACTGTTCGGGGTCCTGATCGCGCAAGGCCTCGTCACCTCCCGCTCGCGCGCCCTGCGCAGCGTGACGCTGACCGCCTCCGGCGTCCTCGCCAACTTCGGCGGCGTGCCCCTCGCGTTCGCGTTCATCGCCACCGTGGGCATCTCCGGCGTGGTCACCCAGCTCGCCGACCTCACCGCGCTCGGCTGGGACCTGTACTCCTTCACCGGCCTGACCGTGGTCTACCTGTACTTCCTGATCCCGCTGATGGTGCTGGTGACCGTCCCGGCGCTGGACGGGCTGCGGCCGCAGTGGCGCGAGGCCGCCCGCAACAACGGGGCCACCACCTGGCAGTTCTGGCGGCACATCGGCCTGCCGGTGCTCGCGCCCTCCCTCCTCGGTGGGTTCGTGCTCCTCTTCGGCACCGCGTTCGCCGCGCACGCCACGGCCGCCGCGCTGGTCGGCGGCTCCGTACCGCTGGTCACCCTCAAGATCGCCGACGCGCTGTCCGGCAACGTGCTGACCGGCCAGGAGAACGTGGCGCTCGCCCTCGGCCTCGACATGATCCTGATCGCCGCCCTCGTCATGGCGATCCACCTGCCCCTTCAGCGACGGAGCGCCCGATGGCTGCGATGAAACCCCGCGTCTGGCGCGGAGCCGTGCTCGTCCTCGCGGGCGCGTACTTCCTCCTCCCGCTGCTGGCCTCCTTCGTGTTCACCGTGCACGTCCCCGGGCAGGGCATCGACTTCGAGGCGTACACCCGGCTGCTCTCCGCCGAGGGCTTCACCGAGAGCCTGCTGCTGTCCCTCGGCCTGGCCGTCGCGACCATCGCCCTGTCCCTGCTGCTCGCCGTGCCCGCGCTGATCGCCGTACGGCTCGGCTCCCCGAAGCTGCGGCCGGTCGTCGAGGTCGTCTGCACGCTGCCGCTGGTGGTCCCGCCCATCGCCCTGGTCACCGGCATCACCACGGTGCTGCGTTGGGGCCCCGAGCACCTGTCGCGCACCCCGCTCTACCAGACCTTCATCGCCGTGCAGAACCCGTCGTTCCCGTTCGTCCTCGTGCTCGCCTACACCGTGCTGGCGCTGCCCTTCGTCCACCGCTCGCTCGACGCCGGGCTGCGCGCCGTCGACGTGCCGACGCTGGTCGAAGCCGCCCGCAGCTGCGGCGCGAGCTGGCCGTACGTCGTCCTGCGGGTGCTGCTGCCGAACCTGCGGACCTCCCTCGCCGGCGCCTCCTTCCTCACCCTGGCCCTGGTACTGGGCGAGTTCACCATCGCGTCCCTGCTGGGCTTCCGCCCCTTCGCCGTGTGGATCGTGTCCATCTCCGGATCCCAGGCCCGGATGTCGGTCGCCGTCTCCATCCTCAGCCTCCTCGTCACCTGGCTGCTGCTGCTCGCCCTCTCACGGGCCGGGACCGACACACCCGCGGCGTCCGCGAAGCCCCGCACCCGATCCCGGGCGTGGTCCCGGACGCCCTCCCCCGCCCTCGCCACCTCCCGCAAGGAGTCCTGACCGACATGTCCACCACCCTCCCCCCGGCCAGGAAGCCCGACGAGCCGGCAGCCGCCGCAGTCTCCGGGGCCGGCGCGGACGGCGCGGGCACCACGGGCGCGCGCGTCGAATTCCGCGGCCTGCGGCGGGCGTTCGGCTCCACCACCGCGCTCGACGGGCTCGACCTGACCGTGGAGCCCGGCGAACTCCTGGCCCTGCTCGGCCCGTCGGGCTGCGGCAAGACCACCGCCCTGCGCGTGGTCGCCGGCTTCGAGCAGCCCGACTCGGGCGAGGTCCTGATCGACGGCCAGGACATCACCCGCGTCCCGGCCAACCGCCGCGACGCCGGCATGGTCTTCCAGTCGTACAGCCTCTTCCCGAACCTCAACGCCCGCGACAACGTCGCCTTCGGCCTGCGCGTCCGCAAGGTCGGCGCGGCACAGCGCCGCGAGCGCGCCGCCGAACTCCTCGACCTGGTCGGCCTGCCCGACCACGGGGACCGCTACCCCCACCAGATGTCCGGCGGCCAGCAGCAGCGCGTCGCCCTCGCCCGCGCCCTGGCGCTGCGCCCGCGCGTGCTGCTGCTCGACGAGCCGCTGTCCGCCCTCGACGCCAAGGTCCGCGCCACCCTGCGCGACGAGATCCGCAGGCTCCAGCTCTCCCTCGGCATCACCACCGTGTTCGTCACCCACGACCAGGAGGAGGCGCTGTCGATGGCCGACCGCGTCGCCGTCCTGAACGCCGGGCGGCTGGAGCAGTGCGCGGCCCCCGCCGAGCTGTACGAGCGGCCCGCCACGCCGTTCGTCGCCGAGTTCGTCGGCACCATGAACCGGCTGCCCGGCCGGCTCACCGACTCCGGGCTCGTGGAGGTGGCCGGCTCCCGGCTGCCCGTCGACGGCCCGCACCCGGACGGCACGCGGGAGGTGGAGGTGCTGGTGCGGCCCGAGAACGTCACCGTCACCGCCGACCCGGAGGGCACCGCCACCGTGGTCTCCGCCTCCTTCTTCGGCGCCGTGACCCGGCTCCACCTCGACCTGCCCGGCGCCGCCCCCGTCAAGGCCGACCTGCCCTCGCGGGACGCGGGCGAGCTGGTTCCGGGGGCGCGGGTCTGCGTCGGCCTCGTCGAGCGGCCCGTCCTGGTCGTGGCCCGGGCGGCCGCGTGAGCGCCCTCGCCGCCGTCCTGTTCGACATGGACGGCACCCTCGTCGACACCGAGGTCCTGTGGTGGGAGGTCACCGCGCAGGTCGCCGCCGGCCTGGGCCACGCGCTGGGTGACGCCGACGCGCCCGAGGTCGTCGGTCGAGCGGTCGAGGACACCGCCGCCCACCTGGTCCGCGTCGCGGGCGGGGGAGACCCGGACCGGGTCGCCGCCGACCTCGGAGAAGGGTTCTTCCGCCGGGTGACGGCCGGGGCGCCGCTGCGGCCCGGAGCCGGCCGGCTGCTGTCCGAACTCGCTGCGGAAGGGGTGCCCTTCGCCCTGGTCAGCGCATCGCCGCGGGCGGTGGTCGACTCGGTCGTCGCAGGCGCGCTGGCCGGCGTCCCGTTCGCGTTCACGCTGTCCGCCGACGACACCCCCCGGACGAAGCCCCACCCGGAGCCCTACCGGGCGGCCGCCGCACGGCTGGGCGCCGCACCACGGGCCTGCGTGGCCGTGGAGGACTCCCCGGACGGGGCCGCCTCGGCCGAGGCGGCGGGGTGCGGGGTCCTGGTCGTCCCCTCCCTGCTGGACGTCGCCGCCTCGCCCGCGCGGTCGTTCGCCCGCTCCCTGGAGGACGTCACCCTGGACGTCCTGCGCGGCTGCCGCCTGGCCTGACCGCGGGAGCGCGCCCGGGCATCCCGAGCACCCCGGGCATCCCGGGCATCCCGAGCACCCCGGGCATCCCGGGCATCCCGAGCACCCCGGGCATCGCGGGCACCCCGGGCACCCGGTCCCGGTGGTCGGGGTGCCCGGCCGTCAGGTGGCCAGGCCGAGGAGTTCGAGGATGCCGTCCACGTAGGCGGCCGACACCGTGTCCGGCCGGGTCGCCGCCTCCAGGCGCAACGAGCCGACGTTCGTGCGGATGTACGCCGCGCACTGCCCGTACAGCCCGGCCTCGTACGGGGACCCGTCGTCCTCCGTGCTCGCCAGCGCCAGCAGGGTCCACAGCAGGGCCTCCCGCGTCGCCAACCGCGGCGGGCCCGCGGACCACACCGCCATCAGCACCCCGCACACCGCCGGGGCGGGCGGCCGCAGCTGGCCCGCCTGGAAGGCGTGGCCCTCCAGCGCGCGGTAGGCCGACGGATGCCCCTCCGCCGCGTCCCACAGCTGGTCCACCAGATGTCCGGCGCTGCGCCCGCAGCCGCACACGATCGATTCCCAGTCGTGCCGGGCGATCTCCGCGACGACCAGATCCGGCACCAGCGGGCTGCTGCGCGGCTTGTCTTCCTTCCCTCTCATGGCAGCAGTATGGAGATGCTCCCGGCGCGCGGGACAGGGGCCCCTGCGCAGTGCCCTCCCGCGCGCCCGCCGGAGGCGTGCCGAACGCGTACGGGAGGCGTACACATGGCCGGAACCGGATCACACGGCCGGTCGTCTGAGACCCCGTGTGGATGAGAAACCGAATCGGAGCGCTGCTCCTGCTCCTGCTCGCGACCCAGCTGGGATCGCTGATCAGCCCCGCGTACGCGTGCGGCTGCGGGGCGATGGTCCCCGACGACTCGACGCGGATCGGCGTCTCGCGCGAAACCTCCGTCGTGCGCTGGGACGGCCGGACCGAGGACATCGTGATGCGGTTCACGGTCGACGGGAACGCCCGGCGGGCCGCCTGGATCATGCCGGTGCCGACCCGGGCCTCGGTGGAGCTGGGCGACGGGAACCTCTTCCGCGACCTCGCCTGGCTGACCCGGCCCGAGCGCAAGGCCCGGCACTACTTCCTGCCCCGCCCGGGGGACTGGCCGTTCTCCACCGGCGCCCGCGACGGGGCCGCGGCGGCGCCGGCGGCCGGCGGTGAGGCCTCGGTCGGCGTCGTCGGCCGCGAACAGCTGGGCGACTTCGACGTCGCGCGCCTGACCGCCACCGACCCGGACGCGCTGCGGCAGTGGCTGGAGTCCAACGGGTTCTCCATGCCCGACACCCTGGCCACCGAGGTCAAGCCGTACGTGGACCAGAAGTGGGAGTACGTCGCGGTGCGCCTCGCCCCCCGGAAGCAGGGCAGCGTCCTGTACGGCGTCCTCGACCCGCTGCGGATCCGCTTCGACAGCGAGCGGCTGGTCTACCCGATGCGGCTGTCCCGGATGGCGAAGACACCCCAGTCGCTGGGGTTGTACGTGCTGGCCGACCACCGGATGGAGCCGGCCTCCCCGATCGGCGGCTCCGCGCCGAAGGTCACCTTCGCGGGCAAGGTCGCCGGGACGCACTCCCTCGCGCCACTCACCGGCGGCCGGGAGACCTTCCTCACCGCGATCGACCAGGAGTTCCCGGAGCCCGGGCGCATCTCGGGCGACCACGAACTGCGTGCCGCCGCCTCCGACACCCCGTACCGGCGGGCCGTCTACCACGACAAGCTGCTCATGGTCGGCGGGTTCCCGGCCTGGATGCTGGCGACGGGCGCCCTGCTCGCGCTGCTGGGGGGCGGAACCTTCCTCTGGCTCCGCCGCCGTTCTGCCGGCGCACCCGCCGGGCCCGCAGCCGCCGCCGGCCCCCCGACTCCTGCCGAGCCTCCGGCCACCGCCTGACACCGGGCCCTGCGGGACATCTCCCGGCCCGGCCGTTCGCGGCGCGCCCCGGCGGAGCCGGCTGCCGGAGACCGGCGCCGGGACCGCCGCGCCGGGTCATCTCGGCAGGGGCGGGACCGTGTACGTGCCGCCCGGGTCGAAGGGGGGCGGGGTCCAGTCCGGGACCGGCGTGTGCTTCGGCGCCGCCGGGGGCGGGTTGGGGCCCCGGTTGGGGTTCTGCGGGATCTCCGGGGTGCCCGGCCGCGCGCCGGGGGTTCGCGTCGGGTCCGGTACGTCGGCGGGCGGAGTCGCCGCCTCCGACGGCGCGGGCGAAGCCGGTTCGGACGGCGAAGCCGGGGCCGTCGCCGTGCCGGTGGGCCGGTCCGCGGCCGGCTCCTCGCCCGAACCGCCGGAGCAGCCCCCGACCAGCAACCCGGCCACCAGTACGCCGGTCACGGCGCGCGCCGCGGCAGCGCTGCGGGACGTCACACCCACCACCCACCCCCAGGAAAACGGTCGTTCGACCGATGCGGTCGATGCGATCGGATCGCGGGCCAGATCGTAGCCCAGCCCGTGGCGGACGCCCCCGGCCGGATGAACGTCCCCCCACGCTCCGGAGCCGACCCCGTTGCCCCGCGCGGGCCGCCGCGGTCGTCACCGCGTCACGCGGTCAGGGGCCGCCCACCCCGGCCCGGGCCAGCGCGAGGACGCCCGCGCAGATCAGGGCGACGCCCACCAGCTGGGGGAGGAGCCACCACCCGGACCGCAACTGCTCGTCGTACAGGACCACCCCCAGCGCGATGCTGAACGTGGCGTCGCCCAAGGTCAGCGCGGGTTGCGAAGCGACCAGCGGGCCGCCCTGCATGGCGTGTTCGAGCAGCAGCAGCGCGCAGATGCCGCTCAGCGCGAAGGCGTACGTCTGCCAGGCGGTCAGGAACGCGTCGATCCCGCCCTCCCCGAGCAGCGGAACCGAATCCTTCATCAGGGCGGCCGTGAGCGCGTAGCAGACGGCGGTGGCCGCGCCCAGGCAGCCCGCCCGGGCCCGTCCCGCCGGTCGGCGCAGCCCGGCGAGCGCGAGGGCCAGCGCGGCGCCCGCGCACGCGGCGAGGGCGGCCAGCCACCGGTCGAGCGGGACGTGCGTGAGGTTCCCGGTCGGCGCGGCCGCGGCCAGTGCCAGCCCGAGCCCGACCACCACCCCCGCCACGGCCGCCCACAGCGCGCCCGGCAGGCGTTGCCGCACCACCAGCGAGGCGATCAGCAGCGCGAACGGCAGCTCCAGCACGAACAGCGGCTGTACGAGCGCCAGCGCGCCGGTGGCCAGTGCCGCGGCCTGCCCGGCCCCGGCCGCGATCACCGCCAGGATCCCGGCGACCCACACGGGCCGCCGCAACAGGTCGAGGATCAGCCCCGGCCGGAACCCCTGGCTCTGCGGCACCGTCAGCGCCGCCCGCCGCTGCAGCACGGTGGCCAGTGCGTTGCTGAGCGCCGCGAACAGCGCGAAGAGGACCGGCAGTACGACGCCCATCCGCCGATCCTCAGGTCCCCCGCCCCGCCCCGCCCCGCCGACACGCCCCGACGCTGCCGATTCCGCCCCGGACGCCGGGCCGAGCCGACGCCGGCCGAGCCGACCGGGCCGAGCCGACGCCGGCCGAGCCGACCGGGCGGAGCCGTGGTGACCGGGGCCGGCCTCAACCGTGGTGGGCGGTGGCGCGGGTGAGGGCCAGGCCCGCGAGGGCCTCGGGGGCGCCGGCCTGGCCGCGGATCCCGGGGAAGGCGTTCACGTCCACGACCAGCGGCGCACCGCCCCCGGTGTCGATGACGTCCACGCCGTACACGTCGAGCGCGAACACCTCGCCGACCCGCAACACCAGCTCCGCCCACCCCGCCGGCAGTGCGCCGAGGGCCAGCGGCAGGGTCGGGCCGCGGCCCTCCGGCGTGAGCTCCGAGCGGCGCAGGGCGGCGAAGACCCGGTCGCCGACGGCCCACAGCTTGTGGTCCCAGCCGCTGTTCGGCGCGAAGTCCTGGACCACGACCGGCTCCTGCGGCCACCGCGCCGCCAGCTCCCGCAGCCGGGCCGCGTCGTCGACCCGGGCCACCAGGTCGTGCCGGCGGCTGTGCCGGCTCTTGACCACCACCGGCCCGCCCGGCACCGGGTCGCCCCCGGCCGCCCAGACCCCGAGGGAGTCGTGGGTACGGGTCGCCGCGAACGGCAGCCCGGCCCGCGCTGCCAGCTCCGCCATCGCCGTACGGTCCTGGCACAGTGTCGTCGCCGCCGACGGGTTGACCACCGGTGCGCCCCGCCGTTCCAGCTCCCGCGCGAGGGCGAGGGCCCGCGGTGTCCGCGCCTTCAGCAGGTACACGTCGGCCAGGGGCGCCGCCGGGGGCCCGGCCGCCGTCCCCGGGTCCAGCGATTCCACCTGGTGCCCGGCGGCACGCAACAGGCCGGCCGCGGCGGCCAGCAGCGGATGGCCCGGCTCCGGCGTGATCAGGCAGATCCTCACAGCGCGGCCTCGCCCGCCCGCGCGGCCTGCGCCGGAATCGGCACGGGTACCACCCGCGGCCGCGGCGGGCACACCGGTGGGACGGGCGCGGCCGACGCACCGCCCGTCCGCGCGGCCAGACCGAGCACGGCCCGGCCCACCCGGGCCGCCGCGTCGGGGACCTGGCGGAAGCTCGGGAAGTCGTTCACGTCCACCACCACCGGCCCGTCCGGGCCGAGCAACACGTCCACCCCGTACAGGTCCAGCCCGTAGACCGCGCCCACCCGCTCGGCGATCGCCGCCACCTCGGCGGACAGCGGAACCCGCCGCTCCCGCACCGTCGGATCCGGGTGCAGCGGGGAGCAGCGCTCCGTCGCGAACAGCTCGCCGCCGACCGCGTACACCTTCACGTCGGTGCCCGCATTGGGCACGTACGGCTGGGCGATGAGCATGCCCTCGGCCGCGAGCGCGGGCAGCAGCGCCTCCAGCCGCTCCGGCGAGGGCACCAGGTGCACCCCGCGGCCGGAGCTGCCGTCCGCGGGCTTGACGACCAGCGGGTACTGCGCCGCGGGTATCTCCCGCAGCAGGTCCGGCCGGGCCACCGCGTACGTCTGCGGCATGGGCAGGCCCCCGGCGCGCCCGATCGCGGCGGCCACCGCCTTGTCCCGTACACCGCGGATCGACCGGGCGTCGTTGACGGTGGTGGCCCCGGCCGCGGCGGCGGCTTCCAGCAGGGTGAGTCCAGGTCCGCCGGACACCGTCTTGAGCACCCACGCGTCGTGCGTGCCGGCGTCCATGAGCTCGGTCATGCGCAGCAGCGAGCCGCCCGGCCGCAGCACGTCCACCCGGTGGCCCCACGCGGTGAGCTGCCGGATCACCTCGTTGGGCATGCCGTCGTGGCGGTAGTGCTCCTCCACCAGGAAGCAGAGCCTCATGGACCTTCCCCACCCTGTAGTCGCCGGACGTCCGCCGATTACGTCCGGCGAGCTGTGACGTCACAGGATGTCATGGACCGCAATGTGATGATCGGTCCGGTCCGCGGTATGTGCACATTTCGGCCCGTCACCAGGTCCCCCCGCCAGGGGCGCGGGGAACTGCGCGACCAGCCACGGCGGACCCCACCCGCACCCGCGCTCCCGGCCCCCGAACGAGGGCGGGGGAGCCCGGTCCGCCACCCTCGGCGGGCCGGGCTCCCCCGGGAAGGGGCGACGCCGGGTCAGGCGGCCGCAGGCACCGGCACCGAGACGAACGTCTTGCCCGCCTCGTTCTCGACCAGCACCTCCCGGACGTCCGCGGGATCCACCCACACCGACCCGTCCAGTGCGGCCCCCTTCGCCTCGCCGCCCGCCTGGCTGCCCACGACCCAGCTGCCGGCGGTGCTCCGCTTGCCGTCCCGCGACACGACGACCAGCCGGCAGCGTTCGCCCGGCGGCACCCCGGTCACGGCCGCGTGCACGCGCACCCACTTCGCGGCAGGGGTGACCCGTACGGTCATCCGCGCCCCGGTGCCCGCATCGGTCGCGGAGGCCACGCGGGTCCCGGCCGGCGGCGGGGACGGCGCCGCCGTGATCCCCGGGCCCGGCCCGGGCGGTTGGGCGACGGTCTGGCCGTCACCATTGCCGAGCTGGGCCCCGGCCCAGAACACCGCCGCCAGTGAGGCCGCCGCGGCCAGGCCGGCCAGGCCCAGTCGGCGGCGCCGGTCGGCGGCAGCCTCCCCGCGCACCTGCCGCAGCGTCCGCTGCAGCATCAGATCGCCGCCCTGCGGCGGTCCGTCGAGGAACGCCTCGGGGGGCACCTCGCCGAGCGCCGCCTCCATCTCGCGCAATGCGGCCACCTCCTCCCGGCAGCGCACGCAACCGTTCATGTGCGCCTCGACCCGGCGGACGTCCTCCGCGTCCAGGACGCCGAGAACGTACGGGCCGAGGAGTTCCACCTCGTGCTCGTATTGCTGCCGGTTCATGCCACCACCTCCCTCAGTCCGGCGGGCTGCTGGGGCGGCCTGCCCATTCGATGGCCCTCCTTGGTCCCGTTCTGCCTGAACACCTCGCGCAAGGCCTTCAGTGCGTAGTGCGAGCGCGATTTGACCGTACCGGCCGGAATGCCCAGGCTGTCGGCCGCCTCGGCCACGCTGAGCTGCCGGTAGTACAACTCCTTCAGCACGTCCCGGTGTTCCGGGGACAGCTGGTCGAGCGCCCCGAGCACGGTCATGGTGTCCACGACCGAGTCGGCGTGGTCCACCTCGACCGGCGGCGCCGCCGCCTCGCCGGAGACCTCCTGCGGGCGGGCGGCCTTGGCCCGGTAGCGGTCGGTGATGATGTTGCGGGCGACCGTCAGCAACCAGCCGCGCACCGACCCCTTCCCGTTGACCAGCGCCTCCGAGTGCCGCCAGGCCCGGATGAGGGTCTCCTGGACGACGTCCTCGGCGGTCGCCCGGTCCCCGGTCAGCCGGGTGGCGTACGCCAGCAGGGCATGGCCGTGCTCCTCGTAGACCGACCTGATCAATGCCTCGTCGGTCGAGCCCCGCCGCGTACGGGGCCACAGTGGTCCGGCCATCGCACCCTCTCTCCGTCTTCCTCGCCGAGTCGTGCGGTCAGAACACGCGGGGCGACGGCGGGCGGTTCATGTGAGCTGCGCCACAGCCGGCGGTGGCTCAGGTGCGGCAGGTGCGGCCCTCGTTGAGGCAGTCCACGACGGCGGCCATCTGGGCGTCCGTCATCGCGTTCACGAACATGGCGTGGTCCGTCCGCGGGCTGTGCCGCTGCTCGGGGAAGGAGTCGACGGCGAGCGGCACCCCCGGCGCCACGTCGTACGCCAGCCGGACGCGCAGCTGCGGCACCGGGAAGGTGTCCTTGGGGCACACGCCGTTCGCGGCGGGGAAGGCCAGGTGCGAGCGGTGGTTCGGGCTGTCCCCGTCCAGTCCGTTCCAGCAGCTGGGGAAGGCGAGCGTACGCGTGACCCGGTCGCCCTCGGGGCAGCGCGGGTAGAGGGTGGTGGCCCGGTCGGGGAGGCCGGAACATCCCCACCGGGCCCGGACGTCGGCGTCGCCGCGCGCGGTGGCGGCCACGGCGTCGCCGGTGATCGCGCGCAGGAAACGCGGCATCGGCACGACCTTGCTCGCCGGGTTCCCGTGGAACTCCACGGACACCGAGGCCTCCGCCAGGATCTCGCCCGTGTTGCCGTGGCCCGCGGCCCGCTCGTACGGGCGCGTGCCCGGTCGGTCCGTGCGGCGCAGCACCGGCCAGTAGTACGTGGACCGGTCACCGCCGCGGCAGCTCGTCGCGGCGGCGGCCAGCGAGGCGTCGGTGGACTGGGCGTCCGCGGACAGGTTCCCCACGTACGCGTGCGTGTGGTGCGCGCCCGCGCGCAGCCCCGGGGAGACCACCAGGTTGTCCTGGTTGAAGTGGTGTTCCTCGTTTCGCCCGCAGTCCACCGTCACCGTGCCCGTCGAGGCGTCCGGCCCGGCCGCGAGCGGCTCGGCGGGTCCGGGCGGCACCTCCCGCAGGTCCACGGAGCCACCCGCACCGTCCGCGGCCGCCCGCTGCGGTCCTCCCAGGCGGGACGCCCCCAGGACGCCCGCCAGCAGCCCGACGCCCAGTACCAGGCAGACCAGCAGCGTGAGCAGGCCGCGCTCGTTCCTTTTACCCATGCGGGTCACGGTTGCCGCTGCCTGCCGCAGCGTCAACCTGGCATCCGCATGCCGGCCACCCCCCGACGCCGTGCCCCCTTGCCGGGTCCGCGAACGGCTGTGCAGAGTGCCCGGATGACACCGGCTGAGCTCCTGCATGCCTTCGCCCGCACCCGCGCCTCCCTCGACGGCGCCGAGGTGGTCTTCCACTGGACCGGGGACGTCCACTCCTGGGCCCCGGACGAGCCCTACCGGCGCCTGTTCGGCTTCGAGGGCCTCAACGTCACCCGGCTGGTCCCGGACGGGGAGACGGGCGGGTACCAACTCCTCTCCAGGGAAGCCGCATTCTACTTGGACCCCAACACACGGGACATCCTGGACGAATGGGAGGGGAAGCGGGTCGTCCACGTCTGGAACGACCCGGCCAACCTCCAGCTGCGCCCGTTCCCGATCCCGCTCACCCGGCTCGGCGATCAGGTCTGCTTCAGCCTGGAGATCCCGCTCGCCTATCCCTCGCCGCTGCCCGTCGCCGACTACCCGCTCCACTCCTCCGGCGACACCTACCGCGCCCTGGAGCTCTTCCAGTTCTTCGCCCCGGAGACGGTGCTCACCACCGACGCCCCCAGCGTCCCGTGCACCATGTCCTGGACGCGCATGTCCCCCTGGCTGCCCTGGATGGAACGGGGCCAGCGGCCGGGCGGGCTCACCTTCCACTGCCGCGGGCGCAAGCTCGGCGACTACGCCGAAGTCCCGGAGCGGATCCGGGCGTACATCGCGGACCACCACCCCGAACATGCCCGCGCGCCGCAGGAATGGTCCGCGCCGAACGAGACCAGCTGGACCTATTTCCGCAGGCTGCACCCCGTGCACTAGGGTACGCACGGGTCGCCAGGGGGTGGACAAGGGTTTTCCCCGTATCGCGTTCATCCCCCCGTTGCCTACTGTCTGCCCACCGGCGATCTTCCCCCCGAAAGGCCCCCGCCCCAACCCCACATGGTGCGAAGCCGTGCGGCAGGGCCGATCGCCCGCACCGCCGTTGCCCCCGCCCCGCCGAAGCGGCCGGGGCAACGCGGCGAGCAGCGGTGGCCGGAGCGGAACTGACCAGCCCGCCCCGGCCCCGTAGTCGCCGAACCCCACCTCCCACACAGCCCGACCCCGGCCGCTCCGGCCTGCCCGGAAACGGCCCGCGAAAGGGAACACCGTGCACTCAACGCGACGCAGGCTGATATCCGTGGCGGCGATCTCCGTCACCCTGCTGGCCGGCTCCGCCACCGCCTCCGTGGCCCTGCCCGGCGCGGAGCCCGCGCCGGCCCCGTCCGCCGCCGCTCTCCCGGCCCCCGGCGCGCCCGCCGCCCCGGCCGCCGCGCCGGTCGAGAACCTGATCGTCGGCTACAAGACCACCGCCTCCGAGGCCAGCTCCAACCAGGCCGCCGCCGACGACGCCGCCGCCAAGGGGAAGAAGGCCGGCAAGAAGGCGAAGTTCGACCGCCGCCTCGGCACCGGAGCCGCCCTCGTCAGCCTCGGCGAGGCCACCGCCCCGAAGGACGCGGCCGACCTCATGGCCCAGTTCCGCAACGACCCGGACGTCGCCTACGTCGAGCCGGACAGCCGCGCCTACGCGATGGCCCTGCCGAACGACACCGACTACGCCAAGCAGTGGGACCTCTTCGAGCCCACCGCTGGCATGAACGTTCCTGCGGCCTGGGACAAGACCACCGGCTCCGGCGTCACCGTCGCCGTGATCGACACCGGCTACGTGGCGCACTCCGACCTCGCCCCGAACACCGTCGCCGGCTACGACTTCATCAGCAGCTCCACCGCCGCCCGCGACGGCAACGGCCGCGACAGCAACCCGGCCGACCAGGGCGACTGGAGCGCCGCCGGCGAGTGTGGCGTCGGCTCCAAGGCCAGCGACTCCTCCTGGCACGGCACCCACGTCGCGGGCACCATCGCCGCGGCCACGAACAACTCCAAGGGCGTCGCGGGCATCGCGTACAACGCGAAGATCCAGCCCGTCCGCGTCCTCGGCAAGTGCGGCGGCGCCACCTCGGACATCGTCGACGCCATCACCTGGGCCTCCGGCGGCACCGTCGCGGGCGTCCCGGCCAACGCCACCCCGGCCAAGGTCATCAACATGAGCCTCGGCGGCTCCGGCGCCTGCACCACCAGCTACCAGAACGCGATCAACGCGGCCGTCGCCCGCGGCACCACCGTCGTCGTGGCCGCCGGCAACAGCAACGCCGACGCCGCCGGCTTCTCGCCCGCCAGCTGCAACAACGTCATCACCGTGGCCGCCAGCAACCGCACCGGCGACCGCTCCTTCTACTCCAACTACGGAGCGAAGGTCGACATCGCCGCCCCGGGCGGTGAGACCCGCCGCGCCACCGACACGCCGGGCACCATCACCACCCCCGAGAACGGCATCCTCTCGACGCTGAACGCGGGCACCACCACCCCGGGCAGCGAGAACTACAAGCCCTACCAGGGCACCAGCATGGCCGCCCCGCACGTCGCGGGCCTCGCCGCGCTCATGGTCTCCGCCAAGCCCTCGCTGACCCCGGCGCAGGTCGAGACGGCCATCAAGACCAACGCCCGCCCGCTGGCCGGCACCTGCACCGGCGGCTGCGGCAGCGGCCTCGCCGACGCCGCCGCCACCGTCAACGCCGTGACCTCGACGCCGACCACCCCGGCCCTCGAGAACACCGTCAACTACACCATCGGCGACAACGCCACCGTGGAGAGCCCGATCACCGTCAGCGGCGTGGCCGGCAACGCCCCGGCCACCCTCAAGGTGGGCGTCGCCATCAAGCACAGCTACATCGGTGACCTGAAGGTCGACCTGGTCGCCCCGGACGGTTCCGTCTACACCCTGCACAACCGGGCCGGCGGCAGCACCGCCGACATCAACCAGCAGTACACCGTCAACGCCTCCTCCGAGGTCGCGAACGGCACCTGGAAGCTGCGGGTCAACGACAACGCCGCCGGCGACACCGGCTACATCGACTCCTGGAACCTCGTCTTCTGAGAGTCCGAAGGTCCGGCCCCGTGAGTCCGGATCGTGAGACCCGGGCGTGCCGCGCGCCCCCCCCCCGCGCGCGCGCCCGCCCGGGTTTTTTTTGGTGGGCGTGATTTTATGTGAAAGAACAGTGATCACACGCGC
>NZ_JBHXTC010000052.1:21025-54115 GCF_042677605.1 Streptomyces sp. NPDC127106
CGCCTGGGGCACCGACGCCGGCTCCGTCCACGGCGACCGGCGCGGCACGGCGCGCGCCTCCGGCGCGTCCGCGGCCGTGCTGGACACCCGCACCCCCGCCTTGAGCACCCCCCCGGGCGGCCCCCCCCACCCCCGGGTCCGGCGGCTCCGCAGGGCTTTTGTTTCGGTCGACTGAATTCTGCGTCACAATCCGTGTCCACACGGCACCCGACCTCGTATTCTCGCCTCTCACAGGAAAGCCACAGGGGAGCGAAGGGCGGGTGGCGGTGCGTGGTGGCGCCGACGGGGCGGTCCGACACGACGGTCGGACACGGTGAACTGGTCAGGGCGGTCGACCACGCCCTGAGCACGCACGGGCGCGCCCTGATCACCGGCCCCGCCGGAGCGGGCAAGACCGAGCTCGCCGGCGCCGTCGCGGCCGCCGCCGAGGTCCGCCTCGAAACCGTGCTCACCCTCGCCCCCGAAGCCGCCGACCGGTGGATCCCCGAAGCCTCCGCCGCCGCGCTCCTCGCCTCCGTCCCGTGCTCCGCCCTGGAACGGCTCTCCGGGCCCCAGCGCACCGCCATCGCCCTCCTGCGGCGCGAGACCGACACCCCGGGCGCCGGCCGTGACCACGTCGCCCTGCGTCTCGCCGTCGTCGAGGTGCTGCGCGCCCTCGCCGAGCGCAGCCCCGTCCTCCTCGTCCTCGACAACGCCCAGTGGCTCGACGCGGAGAGCACCGACCTGCTCCGCTTCGCCCTGCGCCTGACCCCGCCCGAGGTCCGGGTCCTGGTCGCCGAGTGCGTCCAGGGCGGCACCCCGGTCGCCGAGCCGCTGTGCGGCCCCGGCACCCCCGCGATACGCGTCCCCCCGCTCGGCGCCGACGAGGTCGCCGAGCTCCTCGTCCGCCGCGGCCTGCCCGCCCGCATCGCCGGCCGCGTCCACCAGGCCAGCGGCGGCAACCCCCGCCTCGCCCTCGCCCTGGGCCGCTCCCTCGCCGAGGCCGCGGGGAACCGCGACGGCAGCGCCCACCACGCCGACACCCTGCCCCTGTCCGGCCAGGCCCGCGAGGTCGCCCGCCGGCTCCTCGCCGAGGCACCCGCCGAGGCCCGCCGCACCCTGCTGCTCGCCGCCCTCGCCGCCCGCCCCACCACCGCCCTGCTGCGTCGCGCCGGCCGGCCCGATGCCGAGGCCGAGCTCGCCGAGGCCGAACGGGCCGCACTCGTCACCGTGGGGGAGGACGGCGCCGTCGCCTTCACCGCCGGCGCACTGCCCATGGCCCTCGCCGCCGACGCCGGCTGGCCCGAGCGCGCCTCCGGGCACGCCGCGCTCGCCGCAGCCGTCGACGACCCCGTCCAGGCCGTACGCCACCGGGCGCTGGCCGTGGACGCCCCCGACGAGTGGCTCGCCGCCGAGATCACCCGGGCCGCGGCCGCCTGCCGGCGCCGCGGCCAGCGCGCCCTCGCCGCCGAGCTGGGCCTGCTCGCCGCCGAGCGGACGCCCTCCGACCGGCCCGGGGACGACCTGGCCCGCCTGGTCACCGCAGCCGAGGACGCAGGGTGGGCCGGGCGCGCCGACCTCGCCCGCCGTGCCACCCGGGCCGTGCTCGCCCGGGACGCCTCCCCCTCCGACCGGGTCCGCGCCCGCCTGGCCGTCATCGACGCCGCCGGCCAGGCGCTGGGCACCCTCGACGAGACCTTCGCCCACGCCATGGACGAGGCCGAGGGCGACCCCGCCCTGCAGGCCGCCGTCCAACTGCGGATCGCTTGGAAGCACAACCTCAGCGACGGCGACCCCGTACGCTCCCGGGACGCCGCCGCCGAGGCCGGCCGGCTCGCCGCCCGGGGCGGCGACACCACCGCAGAGGCCATGGCCCTCACCGTCCGCGCCCGCATGGGACGCATCCTCGGCGACCCCGACGCGGAGGACATCCTCGCCGAGGCCCTCGCCCTGCCCGCGCCCGAGGTGCCGCTCGGCATGCGCAACGCACCCCAGTACCTGGCCGTCCGGCACGCCCTCTTCGACGACCGGCTCGACGACGCCCGCCGCCAGCTCCTCGTCCTGCTGCCCGCCGTCCAGCGCACCGGCTCCGCCGAGGACGTCTTCGAGGTGCTGCGCAGCCTCACCGAGACCGAACAGCGCAGCGGCCGCTGCCGGGTCGCCTCCGCGCACGCCCGCCGCGCCCTGGAACTCACCATCGAGGCGGGCCTCTCGCCCGGCCCCGCCTGGTACGTCGCCGCGATGGCCGAGGCACTGGGCGGCAGCTTCGCCCGGGCCGCCGGATACGCCCGCCGCGGCATCCAGGCCTCGGAGGAGGAGCGCGACCAGGTGTTCCTCTCGCGCAGCCTGTACGCGCTCGGCCTGGTCGAGCTGGCGACGGGGGAGGCCGCGAAGGCCGTCGCCACCCTGCGCCGGGTCGCCGAACTGGAGGCCGCCCAGCAGGTCGTCGACCCCTCCGTCCTGCGCTGGCACGGGGAACTGGCCGAGGCCCTCGTCGCCACCGACGCGCCCGACGCGGCCGCCGAGCTCATCGACGAGGTCCGGGCGGTCGCCACCGCCCTCGGCCGTGCCCCGGTGGTCGCCGCCCTCGACCGGGCCCGCGGGCTGGTCCTGTCCGCACACGGTGACGCCGGTGCGGCCGTGGACCTGCTGCGGGACACCGCCGCGCGCTTCGACGTCCTCGGGCTGCCCGTGGAGCGCGGCCGTACGCTGCTCGCCCTGGCCCGGGTGGAGCGGCGGCGCCGGCGCCGGGCCCCCGCCCGCACCGCGCTGCGCACGGCGGCCGAGGTGTTCGCGCGGGCCGGTGCGAAGCCGTGGGCGGAGCTGGCCGGCGAGGGGCGGGAGCCGGTGCCCGCGGAGGCGGGCCCGGCGGTGGCGCTGGCCGCGCTGACCGAGGCGGAGGCCCGGCTGGCGCTGCTGGTGGCCGAGGGGGCCAGCAACCAGGAGGCGGCGGCCAAGCTGTTCGTCAGCGTCAAGACCGTCGAGGCACGGCTGACGCGGATCTACCAGAAGCTGGAGGTCCGCTCCCGGGCCCAGCTGGCGACCGCCCTGCGGGGCCGCTGAGTCCGCCGTGCGGCGCCGGGTAGCGGGCAGGGCCCGTACGCGCAGTGGCGTACGGGCCCTGCCCGTGGTGCGACGCGGCGCGGTGCCGCGGCCCGCGACACCGCGCCGGACGGTCAGCTGCCGGCGGAGAGGTTGCCGGAGAGGACCGGGATGTTGCTGAGGACGTGCGAGAGGGTCTCGTCGCCCTTGGCCTGGGTGGAGTTCTCGGTGCACTGCTGGTTCATCGGGTTGGACGCGACGTTGATGTCCTGGACGCCGATGTTGGCGATGAGGGCGAACAGCGACTGGGCGTTGACCTTGACCGGCAGGCCGATGCAGGGCTTGTTCAGGGTGCCCTGGACCAGGCCGAGCTGCGGGCTCAGCGCGCCCTCGGTCTTCTGGTTGCCGTAGATCTGCTCCGAGTCGTTGCCGTTGACGGTGTTGATGCCGTTGTCGTTGCCGATCGCCATCGCCGGGGAGGCTACCGCGGCGCCGGCGGCCAGCACGGAGGCGGTGACCGCGGTGGTGGCCATGAGCTTCTTGAGCATGGGGAGGATCCTTCTGTCGCACTGTCACGTGGTGGGTGCCCCCGGCGGGACGAGCTGATCAACTGCCGACCGGGCCCGGGGTTATCCCCTGTCACCCGAGTGGCCGAGCGTGCGGCCCCGCGCGGCCCGCGAGGCCGCCCCCGGGCGCGCGGGGCAGCACGAAGTCCCGGACCCCCGTGGGGGCCCGGGACTTCGCAGGTGCACTTCGCTTGACCGTCCTGTTCAACGACGGGCCGCGCGGAAGGTCACCCGGCGTCCTCCTGCACCGGTTGCGCCGTGGTGCGGTGCTGGTGCACCCGCAGGTGGAGGGTGGCGAGGTCCAGCAGCGGGGTGGGGACCGCCAGGGCCCGCGCACGGGCGACCAGGTCGCCGAGGACGTGCTCGACCTCGGTGGGGCGGCCGGCGAGCACGTCCCGGTACATCGACGGGGTGAGCCGCGATCCGGCGGTGGTCACCGTCTGCGTGGTGAAGTCGAGTTCGGCGTCCGGCACGGGGTACCCGGCGGCCGCTGAGACGGCGGCCGCCTCGGCGAGCAGGGCCCGCGCCAGTTCGGCGCCGCCGGGAACGGCGGTGAACTCGCCGACGGAGCCGCGCATCAGGCAGGTGGAGGCGCCGAGGGTGGTGATGAAGACCCACTTGTGCCACATGGCCGCGGTGATGTCCGGGGTGGCGGGGCTGTCGATGCCCGCCCCGGCCAGCAGGTCGCGTACGGCGTCCACCCGGGCCGAGGGTGCGCCGTCGAGCTCGCCGGTGAGGATCGCGGACGGCGGCGCCATGCGCACGATGTCGCCGTGCTCGTTGAGCGTGGTGACCACCTTGGCGACACCGCCGAGGACCGCCCTGCGGCCGAAGAGGGCCGCGAGCCGGTCGAGATGGGCCATGCCGTTGAGCAGGGGCAGGATCGCGGTCCGCGGGCCGACCGCCGGGGCGAGGTCCTTGGCCGCCCGGTCGAGGGCCGTGGACTTCACCGACAGCAGGACGAGGTCGTACGTCTGCGCCGGCTCGTCGGCGGTCACCAGCCGCGGCGTCAGGGTTATCTCCTCGCCGAGCCCGGTCACCCGCAGCCCGCGGGCGCGCAGGACCGCGGCCCGCCGGGGCCGCACCAGGAACGTGACGTCGTGTCCGGCCCGGTCGAGGCGGGCGCCGAACCAGCCGCCCACCGCGCCGGCACCGACGGTCAGGATTCTCATGCGGGGGAGCCTTTCGTGAGGGGCAGCGGCGTCAGCAGCCGGTGCGGTCGGTGGAGGGCCGCGGTCACCGGGTCGTCGTCCGCGGCCGGCGGCGCCAGTCCGGGCCCGGGGGCGACGAGGAGGTCGGCCGCCTCGACGACGGCGCCGCAGCCGGTGCAGCCCCCGTCGTCGGCGACCGGGGCCCCCTCGTCGGCGTGCAGGTAGATCCTGCGCGGCCCGCCCGGCGCGGGGTGGTGCTCCTCGCCCCACCGGGACAGGGCCCGGACGGCGGGCCAGAGGCGGACGCCCTTCGGGGTCAGGACGTACACCGCCCGCCGGCCGTCGGAGGGCACCCGGTCGAGGACGCCTGCCCCGGTCAGCACGGCGAGCCGGTCGGTGAGCACCGCGCGCGGGATGCCGAGGTGGCCGGCGAAGTCGGCGAAGCGCCGGACCCCCAGGAAGGCGTCCCGCACGATCAGCAGGGTCCAGCGCTCGCCGACCACCTCCATGGCGCGGGAGAGGGCGCAGGCCTGGCCCGGGTAGTCGCGTGGCAGGGTCATGCACCCACCGTACCCGTTGAGTTCGGTGACCGAACTCAAACGTGGCTGCTTCCCCGGCTCAGACGGTGAAGGGCTTCTGGGCGAGGAAGTCCGTCGAGGGACTGCCCGTCGTGTAGAAGTTCGGCACCTGCGAACGCGGCAGCCGGTCCTTGATGCTGCGGTGGAAGTCCTGGTAGCCGCCGGAGAACGAGCCCTGGGCCCATACGCGCAGCAGGGCCCCGGTGAACGCGCCGTTGGCGCTGCCGTCCAACGCGACCTGATGGTCCTGGCAGGCGGAGATGAGCACCGTGCCGGGACCCGCACCGTTGCTCTCCTGCCTCAGCTCGCGCTGGAGCCTCTGGTAGAACTCCTTGTTCTGCTCGAACACCTGCTGTTGGCGCAGCACGGGCATGACCCGGGGCACCGCCTCGCCGTTCCCCTCGCCCGCGTCCGCAGCCTCCGTGGCGGTACCGCTGTGGCAGCAGTCGAGCAGGGAGAAGATGCGGACCCCGGGCGAGAAGCGGTGGAACTCGCGTTTCAGCTCGTCGTCGAGGAACTCGCGGTCGTAGAACACCAGGGTTTCGTCGAGCTCGTCCGTTTCGTCGCCCGCGGTGTCGGGCATCTGGCTGCCGTGGCCGGAGTAGGTGAACAGCAGGATGTCGCCGTCCTTGAGCTTCTTGGCGGCCTTGCGCAGTGCGCCGGTGATGTTGTCGACGGTGCCCTGCTCGGTGAGCAGCACCGTCTCCTGGAAGCCGGCGGCGCGGGCCAGCTCCGCCATGTCGCGGGCGTCGTTCTCGCAGGCCATGAGTTGTCCGTCCCAGCCGTTGTACTTGGCGGGGTCGACCTTGTTGAGTCCGACGTGGATGGACAGGCCGGTGGGCATGAGGTCCTCCTCGGGGCGGGGATGGGGATACCTCCGGGATGGGTTCCGCGGCAGGAGGGCGCCCGAACCCCGCGGCGCGCAGCGACCCCCGATCGGGCCCCGCGCGGGCCGGTGACGGCCGGGCGTCCGAATGCGTGACCCGTCCGGGCCCGGACCGCGTGCGATGGCATCCGGGCCCGCCGCCGTGTGAGTTGACCGGTCAATCTTCAAGCGGAGCAACGCCTGCGGCCAACTGGCGGCCTCCCGTTGACCGGCCAATACTGGCGGTGACCGGCATCCGTGCTCCCGCGCGGGAGGCGCAATGGAACCCCGGATCGTCTACGTCCACGGCAACGGGAACAAGCCGCGCGAGGAACTGCTCAAGTCCCAGTGGGACAGCGCGCTCTTCGGCGTCGACATGGGCAGTGCCTCGCGCATGGCCTACTGGGCGCCGCTGCTCCACCCGGTGCCGCTGCCCGACGGGCGGGCCGACCCCCTCGACGGGGGACCGGTGCCGGCCGAGGAGACCCGCGAGTCGACCCCGCCGACCGTGGAGCCGACCGAGGAGTTCGTGGCGCGGACCCTCGCCGAGGCGCGCACCGGGACGGCCGGGCGCGCCGAGGGCACCGGGAGCGCCGGGAGCACCGACGAGGGCGCCCCCGGCGGGGGCGCGGCCCGGGCCGGCGCGGACGAGCCCCTCGCCGGCTGGCTGCGGGACATGGGCTACCTCGCCGAGGCGCTCGCCCAGGACGGCGGCCCGCCCGCCGGCCTCCCCGGCGGGCCGGAGGCGCTGCCGCTGCCCGCGTTCGCCCGTACCCGGCTGTTCCGGCTGCTGGTCGAGCACACCTTCAAGGACGTCCACGCCTACTTCTTCGGCGGCGCCGGAGCGGCCATCCGAGACGTGGTCCGGCAGGCCCTCGACCAGGCGCGGGAGGGCACCGGCGCCGGCGGCCCGCTGGTCGTCGTCGGCCACAGCCTGGGCAGCATCGCCGCGTACGAGGTGCTGGCGGAGGAACCGCGTTCCGTCGACCTGTTCGTGACCATCGGCTCGCCCCTCGCGATCACCGAGATCCAGGACGTGCTGGCGGGGCGGCCCGCGGTCCCCGCCGGGGTCGCCGTCTGGCGCAACGCCTCGGACCTGCGGGACCTGGTCGCGCTGGACCACACCCTGCGCCCCGAGTACGCCCCCGTGCACCTCGTCACGGACCACCTGGTCCTCAACACCAGCGGCAACCACCACGGGGCCCGCGAGTACCTCACGACCGGGCCGGTCCGGGAGCCCGTCCGTGCGCTGTTCGGTGGCCTTGCCGCCTAGCAAACGGGGTGAAACCATGACAGGTATCACCAGTCGATCCGTCTGCTGCCCCGTGCGGGCAGCCTGGTAGGTGCGGTATGCCGCTCAGGGACACGGAATGGATCCTGGTCACCGAATGGGTGCGGGACCACCTCCTCGACACCCCGGACCCCCACAACCGGCTGACCGGGTGCGGGTTCTCCGAGAAGTTCGTCGGCTCCCTGGAGCTGATCGCGGTGGCCCAGGTGAACGCGGAGAACCTCGTCCGCGCGTCGCGGGCGACCATCGACTCGCAGGTGTTCCTGCTCGACGTCCTGGTCACGCGCCCCGAAATGATCCCCCTCCCGGCCATCGGCCAGGCCAGGGAGTTCCTGTCCAGGCTGGAGGAGGACCGGCGGGTCCACGCCTCGGACCAGGACCCCTTCTTCGCCGTCCTGCTCAGGAGCGGCGCCGAGGCGTTCGTCGACCGCGAGGACCTGCGCAAGCGGTTGCAGGAATTCCTCGCCGACCCCGACAAGACCGTGCTGGCCGTCGACGGCGAGCCCGACAGCGGCCGCTCGTACACGTACAACCTCATCCGGTACCTCGGCCAGCACCGCGGCTTCCGCCCGGTGCGCATCACCCTGACGCAGACCTCGACCGCCGCACAGCTGATCCGGCGGCTCGCCGGGTTCGTCAGGGACCGGCGCGATCCGGTACCGCCGTTGAACGCGGCACAGTTGAACGATCCACAGTCCTGGATAGCCGAGGCCGTCCACGAGGTCGTCGCCCGCGCCACGATGGTGCCGGAGCGGCTGTGGTTCGTCATCGACGACTGCGATCGGCTCGATGCCCACTCCGACGTCTGGGACTGCATCGGCCAGCTGGCCCAGGCCATCTTCGACTTCGGCCCCGGGTCGGACGAGGCCGTGCCCCGCCTGGTGCTGCTCGGATACGGGCCGACCATGCCCCAGCTGTCGCCCGACGTCAGCAAGAACATGTGCCTGGACACGGCGCGCACCGCCGGCCCCGACGACGTCGAGGCGTTCTTCCGGCAGTTCTTCACCAACCCGCCGGTATCGGCCGACGAGGACGAACTCACCGCCCTGGTCGAGTTGTGCGCCACGGCGGTCATGGGCGCCGCACGGGCGCCCGGCCAGGGCAGCTACATGCGCAGACTGTGCGAGGCGGCCGAAACGGCCGTCCGCACCCACCGTTTCCTGCGCCCCGGCGAGGACTTCGCCGCCCGGCTGCACCAGCAACTGCTCACCGGGGCGGGCCCGCAGGCCGAGCCGGTCCCGGACACCAGGCGTGCGTACCGCGAGGCGGCCTGCCTGCTCACCGGCTTCGACCCGGCGAAGCTGCGGCTGCCGGGCGAGACCGAGTCCAGCGGCGGAGCGGGGCTGGCGCTCGTCCAGGACTGCATGGTGCTGACCCCGCCCCCCGCCCCCCGCTGGGCCCTGAAGGAAGAGGTCCGCCAGGCTGCACTGCGGGGCCTTGCCGGCCCCGAGGCGGCCCGCCGCGCCCTGGAGGCCAACCTGGACCTGGTCCCCGAGGGGCCCGGCCCGGAACTGGTCGCCCATGCCTGGCTTACCGGAAATCCGCCGGAACGTCAGTCGCCGGACGCCGGGGACGCCCGGTACGCCCGGTACGCAGACCCGGCCGAGGACGCCGAGGCCCTCGCCGACACCCTCCAGGCCGTCCTGTGGCTGTCCGAAGTCCCGGGCACGACCGGCCTCCCGGACCCCGAGCAGGTGCGGCGGCGGCTGGAACGGGCCCGCCTGCTCCAGCCGCTCCGGCACCTCGTGCGGAACCCCTTCTGCGGCAGGGACGGCGAGCTGGAGGCGCTGCGGGCGTACGCGCTCGACGACACGGGCGGTCCGGTCGAGCAGCCCCCGCTGCTGATCCACGGGCTGGCCGGCATCGGCAAGAGCACCCTGCTCGCCACGTTCCTCCTCGACATCCGCGACGACGTCCCGGGCGGCTTCCCCTTCGCCTACATCGACTTCGAACGGCCCACCCTCTCGGTCCACGAGCCGGCCACCCTGATCGCGGAGGCGGCCCGGCAGCTCGGCATCCAGTACCCCGACCAGCGAGCCGCGTTCGATGCACTGGCCGGCGAGTGCGAGGAGACGGCGCGCACCCAGCGGCAGGAGCAGAAGACCGTCGACGAGCTGAACAAACTCCCCACCACCCGCTCGGGAGCCGGGCGCGCATCGGCGGAGCGGTTCAACACGCTCGCCCGGGAACGCGAGACCACCCTGATCCGCAAGATCGCGGAGCTCGTCCGGCAGGCCGTGGGCGCCCCTGCCGGCACCCCCGGCCCACCCCTGGTGATCGCCGTCGACTCCTTCGAGGCGGCGCAGTACCGGGCGAACCCGGTCCTCGGCCGGCTGTGGGCCGTGTGGGTGGCCCTACAGGAGGCGTACCCGCGGCTGCGCTGGATCGTCGCGGGCCGGGCCCCGGTCAACCACCCGGCGCAGGCCGCCGAACCGCGCATCATCGACCTCGGCGAGCTCGAACCGGACGCGGCGGTGGAACTGCTGACGTCCTGCGGCATCACGAACCAGACGGTGGCCCGCGCGCTGGCCGAGCGGGTCGGAGGACACCCGCTCAGCCTGAAACTGGCGGCGCACGCGGCCGTGTCGGAGCAGTGGGCCGGCTCGCTGGACGAGCTGATGGACAGCCTGCCCGCCTCCCGCCGGGGCTTCTACCGGAACATCGACCGCACGATCGTCCAAGGTGCCCTCTACGGTCGCATCCTGAACCGCATTCCCAAGCCGGACGTACGCGCCCTCGCCCAGGCGGGCCTGGCCCTGCGTACGATCACCCCCGAGCTGATCCGGGAGGTCCTCGCCGAGCCCTGCGGGCTGACGGTGGACTCCGGTCAGGAGGCACGCCGCCTGTTCGGCGGGCTGGCCCGGCTCGACCTGATGGAACCGGCCGGACCCGGCACCCTGCGGCACCGCTCCGACCTGCGCTCCATCATGCTGCGGCAGACGGACACCGCGCGGACGGGCCTGATGCGCAGGGTCGGGGAACGCGCCGTCGCGTACTACGCGGCCCGGGAGGGGCCGGCGGCGCGCGCCGAGGAGATCTACCACCGGCTGCGCCTGGGCGAGAACCCGCGCGACGTGGACGAGCGCTGGGAGCCCGGCGTCGAACGCCACCTCGGCAGCGCGGTCCAGGACATGGCGCCGCGTGCGGCCGCGTTCCTGAGCGGGCACCTCGGTGGTCACATCCCCGGCGGAGTGCTGCGCGACGCCGACCAGGAGGACTGGGAGCGGATCACCGCCCAGGAGGTGGACGACCTGCTCACGCAGGGCCTGACCGAGCAGGCCGCGGCCAGGCTCGCGGAGCGCCGTCCCTGGACCCCCGGCAGCCCCCTGTACCCGCTGCTCGTCGCCACCCTGGAGCGCAGCGGGCAGCTCAAGGAGGCCCGGGCCGTGGCCGAGGACGCGGCGGACCTCGCCGAGCAGGCCCGCGCCGCAGACGCCCAGCTCGAACTGCTGCTGCTGTCGGGGCGGCTCGCCGAGGAGGACGGCGACCCGCAGGAGGCGGAACACGACTTCGCCGAGGCGGAGGCCATCGCGACCGCCCTCGGCATGGACCTCGAGGCGATGGACGCCATGCTCCACCGGGCCAGGGTCGCCCCTTCCCCCGAACGCACCGCGGAGATCGACGACAGGCTCGCCCTGCAGTTGCGGGAGCTCCCCGACGAAGCCCTGGCCGAACAGCCGGTCCTGGCCCGGACCGTCGCCGCCAGGGTGTCCGCGCAGGACCCGGCGGCCTTGAACCACACCCTCCAGGTCGTGGGCTTGCCAGAGGCCGACGACAACGTCCTGGACGCCCTCGCGGAAGCGATCAACAAGGCCGTCGCCCGGCACCCCGATCTGGGTCCGGCCTTGAGGGAGATCCTCCGGGACGCGACCGACCCCGTGGGGGCCGAGCACGTGAGCACGGCCGGGGACCTGAGGGAGGCCCGTGAGCGCGGCTACCTCGACGAGCTCGCCCGGCGCCTGCTCGTGCTGCGGGACCCCAGTGGTGAACTCGTCTCCGGCGTGGCGGCCGCGATGGGCTCCGGCACCCCCGGCGAAGACCCCGGGGACGGCGGCGACCCCGGTCCGGCAGCCCCCGTGACGGTGGACCCGGATCCGCACGACACCCCTGCGACCACAGCGGAAAGGAACGGCCCGCGAGCGGCCTGAGCCGGTATGAGCGACGCCTACCTCACCTCGGACGAGGTCTTCAAGCTGTACGAGGCCGCCCTGGAAGCCGGGATGGCCGACCCCCAGGCCCGGCCCCTGCTCTTCAGGGGCATCCTGCCCCTGTACCGGGCGACGCTGCCGATCCTGGCGGCCCCCGGCATGCAGGTGCAGTCGGACCTGGACCAGATGAACCAGGTGGAGCGGCTGGTCGACGGCACGGTCCCGCTGGAGATCTGGCTGCGCAACGCCGTCACCCAGACCACCCAGGCGGGCCCCCGCGCCACGTTCCAGCGCGCCCTGGACGAGGTGGTGCGCGACTCGGCCGGCGAGCCCGACGTACCGGCGCCCCCGCAGGGCGGGGAGACCAAGGAGGAGGTCGTCTTCCTCGACGACACCGTGCCCTACGAGTTCCTCCCGGCCGGTGCCCTCGCGGCCCTCTCGGTGGCCCGGATCAAGGTGCCCCCGTTCCAGGGCGGCGCCCCGCTCCAGCCGAACGGCTACCCGCACTCGGGGACGGGCTGGCTGATCGCCCCGGGCCTGCTGGTCACCAACCACCACGTGGTGACCGCCCGGACCCGCACGGCCGCCGGCCTGGGCGTCGTGGACCCGGCGGACCTGGAGCTCCAGGCCAGGAACTCCCGCTCCCGCTTCGACTACGGCGCCGACGAGACGGAGACCGAGGAGGTGGCCGCGGAAGGCCTGCTGGCCTCGGACGCGGACCTGGACTACGCGGTCCTGCGGCTCGCCGGCCACACGGAGCGGCCCGCCCTGCGGCTGGCCGGTGGGCCGCTGGAGGTCGTACCGGGGGAGCCCGTCGCGGTCAACATCATCCAGCACCCCGGGGGCCAGCCCAAGCGGGTCGGCCTGCGCAACAACCTGGTCTTCGAGACGGACGACAAGGACGTGCGCTACTTCACCGACACCCGCGGCGGCTCCTCCGGCTCCCCGGTCCTCACCGACGACTGGAAGGTCGTGGCGCTGCACCGCGGGGCCCGCCGGGTCGAGAACGTCGTCTACCAGGGCAAGAGCACGGCGTTCGTCAACGTCGGAACCCAGATGAGCAGCGTCATGCGCCACTTGGCGGAGCACAGCCCGGCGGTCCACGCCGAGATCGCGGCGGCGCAGGCCGCGCTCGGCGGGCAGAGCGGGTCGGAGGTGTGACATGAGCGGACGGTCTCCGGTGGCGACCCGGCCCGAGGAGGTCTTCAGCGACCTGCGGGCGGTGGCCGAACGGGTCCGGAAGGGCGTGGAAGCGGAGCGGGAGGCGGCGGCGGAGATCCGGGAGTCCGCCGCGGACGTGCCCGCGGAGCGGGCGCCGGCCGCCGAGATCGGCGGCTTCGCCCTGCGGGAGCGGGCGAGGGTGCTGGAGGCCGGTGCCCGGGGGCTGGAGAAGCTCGCCGCCGGCCGGGCCGACGAGGTGGACGAGGACGAGCACTTCGGCCTGGAGGCGATCGTCCTCCTCGAGGGCCGGCCCGCCATCCTCGTCCAGGGGCAGGACTTCCCCTCGCAGCCGGGCGACTGGGCGGTGCTCGACGGGCACCGGGACGGCATCCGTAACTCGATCGCCCGGGTGGGTCGCGTGGACGTCGTGGGGCACCCGCGCCTGGACTGGGTGGGCACCGCCTTCCTCGTGGGACCCGACGTGGTGATGACCAACCGCCACGTGGCCGACGAGTTCGCCCGCGAGGACGGCGCCACGTGGGCCTTCCGGCCGGGGATGACGGCCCGCCTGGACCTGGCCGAGGAGCTGGCCGCCGTACCCGGGGACGCCTCGCTGGAGTTCGAGGTCACCGAGGTCATCGGCATCCACCCCGATGTCGACCTGGCCCTGCTGCGCGTGGAGACCGACGAGGGCGACCGGGCGCCCGCCACTCCGCTGGCCGTGGCCGCAGATCCGCCCGGCGACATCCCCGGCCGGCCGGTGTACGTCGTCGGCTACCCGGCGGAGGACAGCCGGCGCAACGAGCCGGAGGCCATGCGCCGGATCTTCATGGACGTCTACAACGTCAAGCGGCTGCAGCCCGGCACCACGACCAAGCTGGTCCGCGAACGGCTCACCGTGAACCACGACTGCTCCACGCTGGGCGGGAACAGCGGCTCCCCGGTCTTCGACCTGGCCGATCACCGCGTCCTGGGCCTGCACTACGGCGGCCGCTACGGCTTCGGCAACTGGGCGGTCCCGCTGTGGGAGATGGTGGACGACCCGCTGCTGAGCCGCGCGCAGGTCAACTGGGTGTGACGCGCAGGGCGTCGCCGACCAGGCGGACGGCCCGGGACAGCCGGCCCAGCTGCTGGAGTTCGACGGCGTACATGCGGATGGAGCTCTCGATGTGGATCTCGGGCACGCCCATCGAGGGCAGTTCGGCGCGGCTGGTCTCCAGGGCGACGCGGACGGCGCGCATCTCGTGCTGCAGCTGGAGCTGCGCGTGCCGGCACAGCAGGACGGGGCTGCGGGTCAGCGTCGAGTAGGCGCCGTAGCGGGCCGGGAGCAGGTCCCGCAGCCAGCGCATGGCCGTGCGTTCCCAGTCGTGCGTCCCGGGGGCCTTGACCTGGCAGGGCCAGTCCGGGCTGAGAGCGGGGGAGAGCGTCTGGCGCATACGTCGCTTCCGAAGGGTGTGGAACTGATCGAGACGTAAGTGGGCGGCGGCCCCGGCCCAGGGGTTGACCGGGGGCCGCCACAAGCGCTCTGGTGGATCCGTTGCCGGGACCGGCACCCAGGCGGGGCGTGAGGAGGAGTCGTCCCGCCCGGGTATCCGTTCCGGGAGAGCGTAGGGGTCGCTCTCCTTGGCGCATCTGACGGATCCGGCGCGCTGCTCAGTAAACATATATACCGTCGAGTAGACAAGAGAATGAAAAATTACATACGCCTCGACGGCATGAAAATGAACGGACGAATCGGGCGAAAACTGGCCTAAAGGAAGAAGCCGTGCTGGTCGGCGACCTGCTCGTACCCTTCGAGCCGCGCCTGCGTCCGCTCCGGATCCGCATCCGCCATCGCCTGCAGCAGCGCTGCGGACAGCACCCCCGGCGCAGCGTACGAGTCGAACACCAGCCGCGCCCCGGTACCGGCGGTCAGCGCCACGTCCGCCTCGTCGACCAGTGGCCCCAGCGTGGTGTCCGTGATCAGCGCGATCTTCAGCCCGGCCGTCCGGGCGGCCCGCAACGCCGCCAGGGTCTCCTTCGCGTGCCGCGGCATGGCGAACGCCAGCGCCCAGGTCCCGCCCGCCTCCCGGGACTGCAGCAGGGCGTCGTACGCCACGCTGCCGCCCCGTGTGACCAGCCGGACGTCGGGGTGGATACGGCGCGCCGCGTACGCGAAGTACTCCGCCAGCGACACCGAGATCCGCAGGCCCAGCACCGTCAGCGGCACCGAGCGGGCCAGCTCGCGGCCGATGTCCAGCACCTGGTCGGTGTCGGCGAGGAGCCGCCGCACGTTCTCCAGGTTCTCGATCTCGGCGTCCACGGCCGCCTGCAGCTCGTTGCGGCGGTACTCCTCACGGCTCTCCGGCGAGCCCGCGACCGCGCTCAGCGCCATCGGTTGCAGGACCTCCCGCAGGGCCGGGTAGCCGCTGAACCCGAGGGCGGTGGCGAAGCGCGTCACCGACGGCTGGCTGACCCCCACCCGCTCCGCCAGTTCGGTGATCGACAGGAACGCGGCCTCGGTCAGGTGGTCGATGAGGTACTGGGCGATGCGCCGCTGGCCAGGCGAGAGGCGATGGCCGTCGAACAGCGCGCGGACCCGGTCGCCCGGAGCCCGTTCACGGTCGGGCGCCTGCCCGCTCGGCGTGATCGCAGCTGCCTGTGCGCGTGCCTGCTGCCCCGATGACACCGGTGGGCCTCCCTCTCATGTCACTCTTTCTCCAACATAGCTCACGCCCTGTGGTCGGCCGACCGGCCGCGGACGCCCGGTCCGAGCGGTGAGACGCGGCCGCTGTCGCCGCCCGCCGACCTCTGGAAATATGATGAACGCGGCACGGGGCTTCGGCGCAGCACGCCGCGAGAGCCGAGAGCAGGGACGAGCGACGTATGGATGCACCCGGGAGCAGTCCATGAACCCGCGCCGTGCGCCGCGCCGCACCCCCCGGGTACAGAGCGCCGACGACCTGCTGAGCACCCTCGGCCGGCTCACCGCACGCGCACGGGCCGGCGCCGAGCACCAGCAGCCCCGCGTGGAGCTCGCCGAGGCGCTCCAGCGCGAGATGCTCCCCGCAGCCCTGCCCGCCCTGCCCGGACTGCGCACCGCCGCCCGCTACTCGCCCGCCCGCCACGGCCTCGACATCGGCGGCGACTGGTACGACGGGTTCGGGCTGCCCACCGGCGCCCTCGCCTTCTCCATCGGCGACGTCCAGGGCCACGACGTGGAGGCGGCCGCCTTCATGGGGCAGGTGCGCATCGGCCTGCGCGCCGTCGCCGCCGTCGTGGACGACCCCGGCGAGGTGCTCGCCCGCACCAACGACGTACTGCTGTCCATGGGGCGCGAGCTCTTCGCCACCTGCACCCTGCTCCGCTTCGACCCCGAGACGTGGGAGCTGTACAGCGCCCGGGCCGGCCACGTACCCGCCCTGTGGGCCACCGTCGACGGCCGGTACGGGATGGCCGAGGACGAGGGCGGCCTGCCGCTCGGCATGCTCCCCGGCGCCGGATACGCCGTGACCCGACGCAAGCTGGACCGGGCGGGATCCATCGTCCTGGTCACGGACGGGGTCGTCGAAGGACCCTCCTTCTCCATCGACGAGGGCCTCGAGCGCGTGCTCCGCGTCGTCCGGGCGGGCGCGGGTGCGGACCCCGGCGACATCGCCGCCGAGGTGATGAAGGTGGCCGACTCCACCGGGCACGCGGACGACGCCGCGGTCCTCGTCATCAGCCACAACGCGGGCGGACCCGCACCCCGCTAGGGCGTGTCACGCCCCGCAGCACGGTGGGGGCTGTTGTCTGATGCTGTGATGCCCACCGTGGAACGGCGACGTCTGATCGCCGATATTCTCCGGATCCTCGCCGTCGCGGTCGCCTACTGGGCCACGGGGCGGATCGGCCTCCTGCTCAGCGTGACCGTCGAGGGCGCGACGGTCACCCCCCTGTGGCCGCCCACCGGCATCGCCGTGGCCGCGCTGCTCTGGACGGGGCTGCGGGCAGTGCCGGGGATCATGCTCGGCGCGTACCTGACCATCGAGCACCTCAGCACCTTCGATCCCGTCGACACCGCCATCCTCCTGGGCAACACCCTCGCTCCCGTCTGCGCCTACCTGATGCTCCGCCAGGCCGGCTTCCGCCTGGAGATGGACCGGCTGCGGGACGGGCTGGCCCTGGTGTTCCTCGGCGGCCTGCTGCCCATGCTGATCAGTGCGACCGCCGGCACCTCGACGGTCGTCTTCGCCGGCGACCTGCCGGCCGGCGAATTCTGGTCGGTGTGGTCGGCGTGGTGGGCCGGCGACGCGATGGGCGTCCTCCTCGTGACCCCGCTGCTGCTCGTCCTGCCACGGCTGACGATGCCCGACCCCTACCGGGCGGGCGAGGCCGTACTGCTGCTCGCCGCGTGCGCGGCCGCCACCGCCGTCGCCGTGCACAGCGACCTCTCCCTCCTCTTCCTCGTCTTCCCCGTCCTGATCTGGGCGTCCGTACGCTTCCAACACGCCGGGGCAGCGCCCTGCGCCCTGGTGGCGTCCGTGATCGCCATCCACGCGGCGACCGACCAGACCGGCCCCTTCGCCGACCACACCCTCATCGAGATCATGGTCAACCTCCAGGCCCTCAACGGATCCGCGGCCCTGACCGTGCTCCTGCTGTCCGCCCTGGTCACCGAACAGAACAACGTCCGACTGAAGATCGAGCAGGTCTGCGAGGAACTCGCGGTGGTGGTCGAACGGCTCACACCCCGGCGACCGGAGGAGTAGGCAGGGGCACGGGCCGGGTGCCGGGCCCGGGCCGACGGTTTGACGGACCGTCGGCGTTGTCAGTGCCGGGACCTAGCTTTGCGTCCATGAGCCGATCCACGCAGGCACTCGCCTACGCACGCCCGTCCGCCCTCACCTCGAACCGGGGCGGGCGGCTCCTCGGACTGGAGACCTCCGGGGGGCTGACCCCGGCCGGCCCCGAGGCCCATCCGCAGTTCTTCGCCGGGTTCCTGAGCGCCCCTCAGGCAGCCGCGCGCGGGCTGCTGGCCGTGGCCGACGTCGCCGCCGCGCGCTACTACCAGCGCACCCTGCGGGCCTCGCTGGACCCGGTCGTCACCGCGAACGGCGACCGCCTGCGGTTCGAGTCGTTCTCCGGCTGCTGCGGGGTGTACGCCCGGCTCGACGTGCTCCCCGAGGGTCTCGACGGCGCCGACACCGGCCACGGAACCACCAACGTCGACGTCAACAACCCGCTGCGCGACGCCCTCTCACGGCTGACCGGCGACGAGCCGCTGCACCTGCGCGTCGGCCCCGACGAACTGGCCGTCACCACCCTGCACGGTCCGGTCGTGGAGAAGAAGGTGCCGCTGCCCGACCGCTGGCTGCGCGGGTTCGCCGAATCCCAGGTGGTGTCCGCCGGGTTCGACCTGCGCGCCGAACTGGCCGCGGCCGAAGCCGTACGGTTCCTGCGCAGCCTCCCGCGCAGCCCGGCCGGCGGCGCCGGCGCCGCCCGCGGACCCCTGTGGGTCGTCCCCGCCGGCGCCACGCTGCGGCCCACCACCCGGCCGGTCCCCGGCGCCGTGTGCCTGCCCGGCCCGGACCGGCTCGCCGCCCTCCAGCGGGTCCTGCGGTACGCGACCGGGCTGCGCGTGTACGGGCCCGCGGCCCACGGCGGCGCGGCCACCGCCAGCGCGTGGGAGGTCACCCTGCCCGGCATGCGCCTCACCCTCACCCTCTCCCCGGAGCCCGCCCGCGGGTTCTCCGGCGAGGGCGGCGTCCTGGAGGCACTCGCCACCGACGACGCGGCCGCCGACGCCGAGCTCGTCTCCGTCCTCCTCGCCTGGGAACCCCGCATCGACACCGCCGACCTCGCCGAACAGTGCGGACTGAGCACGGAACGCGTCCGCGCGGCCCTCGCCCGCCTCGGCACCGCGGGCCGGGTCGGCTACGACGTCGCCGAAGCCGCCTACTTCCACCGGGAACTGCCCTACGACGCCCGCCGCGCCGAACGCCACAACCCCCGGCTGGTCGCCGCCCGGGCCCTGCTCGCCGAGGGCTCGGTCCTCCTGCACGCCGACGCCACCGCCACCGTCCTGTCCGGGGAGCGCCGCTACCAGGTCCGCGAGGCCGCCACCGGGGTGCTGAGCTGCACCTGCCAGTGGTGGGCCGACTACCGCGGCCGCCGCGGTCCGTGCAAGCACGCCCTCGCCGTCCGCATGGCCCGGCGCGCCGCACCCGCATCCGCCGCACCCGCCTCCGCCGCGCCTGCCGCGTCCACCGCAGCCGCCCCCACCACCGCCGCTCCGGCCGCAGGAGGAACCCGATGAACACCGACACCCTCCGCGATGCCGTCCTCGACGCCGTCCACGCCGGCCGCACCGACCGCCTTCCCGGCCTGATCAAGCACCTGCCGGCCGCCGAACGCCGCGCCCTGGCCACCGAACTCACCGCCCTGCGCCGCGAGATCCGCGGCTGGGACTGGAGCCGCCGGGCCGAACGCGAGCGGATACGTCCCGCCCTGCTCGTCGCCGGCGCCGGCTGCCACACCGGCGCCGCGGCCGCCGCCTCCAGGATCGCCGCCCGCGACCTGAGCGAGCCGGGCGGATCCCGGAGGGCGGCACTGCTGAAAGTGCTCGCCGACCGCGACCCGGCCTGGCTCGGAGACCTCGCCCACCGCCTCGCCGCCCGCGCTTCCACCGTGGACGGCGACTACCAGCTGATCCGGGAGTTGCTCCAGCGGGCACCGGACGACTGCCCGCCCCCCACCGGCGACGCGTTCGTCCAGGCCTGGGCCCGGCAGATGTCCTTCGGCGGCCACCGGGGATCCACTCGCACCCTGCGCCTCGCGCTGCGCGAGGAGCCGTACGTACGCGAGCTGGTGCCCCGTCTCTTCGAGACGGCCGAGACCCCCGACGCCCTCGGCTGGTACAGCACCCCCGGGGTCCCCGACCGCTGGCCCGCCGAGCTCGCCGCACTCGCAGCCGAGGGGACCGTCGAGCGGCGGACGCTGCTCGACGGCTGCCTCGCCCGGCTCCTGCGCGGCGGCCGCCCCACCGGGCTCACCTTCTTCACCGACCTCCTGGGCGTCCTCGAACCCACCGGGGACGAGCAGGAGGAGCGGATCGCGGAGTGGATCGCCCTGGCCGCCGACGCGCCCTCCCCGCTCGCCGGCCACGCGCAGCAGGTCCTCACCGGCCTGTTCCACGCCGGACGGCTGCCCGCCGAGCGGCTCGCCGAGATGTCGGCCGCCGTCCTCTTCCGACCGGAGAAGAAGCTCGTACGCGCCCAGCTGGTACTCCTCGGCAAGGCGCTGCGGCGGCAACGGGACGACCGCTTCGTCCTGCTGCCCGCCGTCGCCGCCGCCTTCGGCCACGCCGATACCGCTCTCCAGGAGCGTGCCCTCAAGCTCGTCGCCGCCCACCTGCGCCCGCAGGACGACGACCTGCGCACCGAACTCGCCTTCCAGGCCGAAGTGCTCAGCCCCGGCCACCGGCGCGCGGCCGCCGAACTGCTCGGAGCCGTCGCCGACGCGGCCGACGGCGGGGCGCCGTACACGGAGACCCTGCCCCCGGCCCCGGTGCGCCGCCGCCTGGACTCCGCCCCGCAGCTCTCGCTCGCCGAGACAGTCGAGCTGGTCGCGGCCCTGGTCAAGTCCCGGCAGCCGACCACCGAGGAGTTCGAGACCGCCGTCGACGCCCTCGTCCGCCACGCCCACCGGGACCGGGCCGAACTCGCCACCGCCCTGCGCCCGGCGTTGGCCGACCGGCCGTGGATCACCGACGGCGGCCACCACGCGGACCCCGAATGGCTCCGCGGCCTGGAGCTCGTCGCCGCGACGGTCCTGGGGTACGTCAACGCGTACGACCTGCGCGCGGGCCGCGGCCTGCGCGACGACCGGTGGGGACGGGACTGCGCCCACACCGCCATGGGCGGGGTGACGGCGGCCCGCCTGTACGAGGCGGCCGGCCGCATCCTGGCGGAACCGCTGCCGTTCCTGCTCGCCACACCGACCTGGGACACGGGCTCCCTGGAGCCGTCGGACCTCGTCGAACGCCTCGCCGCCTACCAGCGCCTGGGCGTCGAACCCGCCCCCGTCGACTTCGGCCAGGCGCTGCTGCGGGTACGGCGCGACCCGGAGGCCGCCCCGGCGGCGGCCGCGCTCGGCACGCCCGGGGGCGCGCGCCTCGCGGCCTGGCTGACCGGGGCCGGCGAACCGCCGCGCACGGTCCGCCGCGTCGAGGAGCCCGCGCCGCGGCGGCCCAGCTGGTGGGGCGGCCAGACGCGGGACTCGGTGCCGCGGATCGTCGTCGACGCAGAGGAACGGCCGGTGCTGGGCGCGGAGTTCCCGGCCGCCTTCCACCGGCTCGGCCACGCGTTCGGCGGCAGCCCCGACCGCTGCTACCACGGGGAGGGCTGGGAGCTCGCGCAGTTCGCGATCCTGCCGGAAGACCGCGAGCTCCAGGCGGTCCTGCTGCTGCCCGCGCTGACCGCGTGCGCCGCCGTCGAGGAGCGCGGTGCGGGGCAGCGGCTGTCCCGGCTGGCCGAGATGGGGGGACCCGCGGGCCCAGTGCTGCACCTGGCGGTGGCCACCGGTCTCGGGGCCCGGCACGCCGAGGACCGGCTGGCGGCCGTGGACGCGCTGCTGGTGCTCGCCGCGCGGGGCGAGTTGGACACCGCAACGCTCGGTCAGGACCTCGGCGAACTGCTGGCCCTGGGCACGGTCAAGCCCAACCGTCTCGCCGACGCCGTGCGCACGGCCGCCGGAACGGGCGCGTACGCGACCACCTGGGGGGTGCTCGCCGGCGCGCTGCCGGCCCTGTTGGCGGACGGTGGCCTGCGCGGGGCGGGGGAGGTGCTGGCCGTGGCCGCCGAGTGCGTGGAGGCCTGCGGTACCGGGGGACCGGAGCCCGCGGGACTGGCCGTGGCCGCCGGGCGGAGCGGCTCGTCCCAACTGGTCGCCCAGGCCAAGCGGCTGCGGAACGCGCTCGCGCTCGCCACGGCAGACACCACCGCGCCGGGCGTCCGAGCCCGCGCCTGACGGGATGCGCGGCGGGACGTCCGGCGGGTCCCGGAACGGCGTCCGCCCGGCAGCGAACGATCGCTGCCGGGCGGAGAGGGCGGGGTGAGCGGGCTCAGCCCTTGGGGACGCGGATGACGACGGTGCTGCACACCTTGTCGGCGAAGGTCTGCTTCTTGTCGTCCCACAGCGGCCACAGCCAGCCGATGTAGCAGGGCAGGCCGTCGAGGATGTGGGCCAGCTTCCGGACGAACGCCATGCCGAAGCCGAGGGTGTTGCCGTCGGACTCGCGGCGGACGCTGATGCCGACGACCTTCTTGCCGATGGTCTGGCCGGTGGAGCCCTCCCGGTACAGCTGGAAGATCCCCATGCCGATCGCGTACAGCACGCCGATCGTGAAGAAGATGCCGGGCTCGGCGGTCGCCGGGTCCGAGGCGGTGGCGAGGTCGATGAAGCCCAGGGCGTACATCGGACCGGCGATGATCAGCATGTCGAGCAGGTACGCGCCGACCCGCAGGCCCCAGTGGGCGAGCTCGGGCATCCCGCCGCCCGGCATCCCCGGGGCGGGGTAGCCGGGGTACGGCGCGGCCGGCTGCTGCGGGTAGCCGTACTGCGGCGGGACACCCTGCGCGGGCTGCTGCGGGTAGCCGTACTGCGGGGGCACGCCCTGGGGAGCCTGCTGCGGGTATCCGGGCTGACCCTGCGGGGGCTGCTGGCCGTACGGGTTGTTCGGGTCGCCGAAGCTCATGGCGAAATCTCTCCGGTGTCGGAAATGGGGACGTTGCGGGCCGAGTCGAGGAACGACGCCATTTGACCGGTTTGCCCCCCGTGAGCAGCCGCGATGTTGCGACCAACATCGTTGTCGTTAAGTCGACCGCTTGTCCAATCGGCGAGTATCGGCCAATTCCTCCCGGGGGTCGCGCAAGCGGGCATAGGGGGTGGCCGAATCCGATGTGCATGATTCCCGGGATATCCGACTCGGTGGTAACTTCCGCGAGTTGATCTTGCCGGCGGCCCGGTCTGCGGCGACGGCGATCCCTCCTTCAAGGAAGTTACATTGCACCGCCATTCCCTTTTGCGTTCCTCCGCCCTCGCCGCCGGCGCAGCCCTTTCGGCGGCCGTCCTGGCCCTGTTCCCCGCGGTGCCCGCGGCGGCCGCGCCCGCGGCTGACGGCGCCCCGGCACCCCACCTCGACGCCGTCGAGCAGGTGCTCCGCCAGGTGTCACCCGGCCTCCAGGGGTCGGTGTGGGAGCGGACGGGTGGCAACGTCCTGGACGCGTCCTCGGCGGGCGGCTCCGACTGGCTGCTGCAGACCCCCGGCTGCTGGGGCGACAACTCGTGCGCGACCCGCCCCGGAACGCAGCGCCTGCTGGCGAAGATGACGGAGAACATCTCCCAGGCGACGCAGACCGTCGACATATCCACCCTCGCGCCCTTCCCCAACGGCGCGTTCCAGGACGCCATCGTCGCCGGCCTGAAGTCCTCGGCCGGGCGCGGGAACAAGCTCAAGGTGCGCATCCTCGTCGGCGCGGCCCCCGTCTACCACCTGAACGTGGTGCCGTCGAAGTACCGGGACGAACTGGTCGCCAAGCTCGGCCCGGACGCCGCTCGCGTGGACCTCAACGTCGCCTCGATGACCACCTCGAAGACGGCGTTCTCCTGGAACCACTCCAAGATCCTGGTGGTGGACGGCCAGTCCGTCATCACCGGCGGCATCAACAGCTGGAAGGACGACTACACGGAGACCACCCACCCGGTCGCCGACGTCGACCTCGCGCTGCGCGGCCCTGCGGCCGCCTCGGCCAGCCGGTACCTGGACGAACTGTGGTCCTGGACCTGCCAGAACAAGAGCAACATCGCCAGCGTCTGGTTCGCCTCCTCCAACGGCGCTTCCTGCACGCCCGCGCTGGCCAAGAGCAACCCGGTGCCGGCGCCCGCGCAGGGCCAGGGCGGCGGCGTTCCGGCCATCGCGGTCGGCGGCCTCGGCGTCGGCATCAAGCGCAACGACCCGATGTCCACGTTCCGGCCCACCTTGCCCAGTGCCCCCGACACCAAGTGCGTCGTCGGCCTGCACGACAACACCAACGCCGACCGCGACTACGACACGGTCAACCCGGAGGAGAGCGCGCTGCGGACGCTGATCTCCAGCGCCGACCGGCACATCGAGATCTCCCAGCAGGACATGAACGCGACCTGCCCGCCGCTGCCCCGCTACGACATCCGGGTCTACGACGCCCTCGCCGCGAAGATGGCCGCCGGCGTGAAGGTCCGCATCGTCGTCAGCGACCCCGAGAACCGCGGCGCCGTGGGCAGTGGCGGCTACTCGCAGATCAAGTCGCTGTCGGAGATCAGCGACACCCTCCGCGACCGCCTCGCGCTGCTGACCGGCGACCAGGGCAAGGCCCGGGCCGCGATGTGCTCGAACCTCCAGCTGGCCACGTTCCGCAGCGCGCAGAGCCCGAAGTGGGCGGACGGCCGTCCCTACGCGCAGCACCACAAGCTGGTGTCGGTGGACGGCTCGGCCTTCTACATCGGCTCGAAGAACCTCTACCCGGCGTGGCTCCAGGACTTCGGCTACATCGTGGAGAGCCCGGCCGCGGCCGGGCAGCTGAACGAGCAGCTGCTGGCCCCCCAGTGGCAGTACTCCCGCGCGACCGCCACGGTCGACCACGAGCGCGGCATCTGCCAGGCCTGATCCGCGTGCGAACGGGCCCGCCCCCCGACCGTGTTCGGGCCGGGGGGCGGGCCGTGCCGTGTCGTGCCCGGTGCGGGGGTCGGGGGCCGGGGGCCGGGGTCAGCGGAACAGCATGGAGGCGTCGCCGGCCGCGGTGGTGACCGATCCGGGGCACAGGAAGCTGCCCGAGACCTTGGTGGCGGTGAAGGCCTGGTTGACGTACTTGCGGGTGGCCCCGTCCCGGTTCCAGGTGATGTTCGAGCCCTTGTAGCGGCAGGAGATGAAGCTCTGCCTGCCGGTGATGTCGATGGCGTCCGTCTTCGCGGTGCCGGCGGCGTCGTCGAAGGTGAAGACGGGGTTGTTGTTGAGGGCGGCCGTGATCCCGCCGCCGCAGCTCAGGTTGCCGCCCGGGGTGTTGATGGTCGTGCGGTCGACGGTCAGGGTGCTCGGGGGGTTGGCGCTGGTGCTCGCGTTGGTCCAGGTGCAGGTGTTGCCCGCGACCACGATGGTGCCGTCGAGCCGCTGTTCGGCCGAGGGGCCGAGGGCGCTGGCCGGTACGGCGCTGCCGACGAGCAGCGCGGCCGCCAGGGCGGTGACGCCCGGCCATGTGGAGGTCTGCATGCTGTCGCTCCTCTTCGCCACGTCCTGTGGGGTGTGAAGCGGGGCCTGGGTAGGGCCACGCCGGCGTGCACCCGGCGGGTGGAGGCGGTGTCCGCGGACCGGCCGGGGGAGAGAGCTGGTGCGGCGTACGCCACGGAAGGTCGCACGACGACCTTGAAATGTCAGGAGCATGCCAACAATTTGGCTGGATCGGCTCCGTCGCCAGCCCCCTGCACCCGGCCCCGCCGCCCGGTACGGCCACAAGGCCCGGGCATCATGGGGGAATTCGACCGAAACGCATAAGGACACCGCATGACACAGCAGGCGGCCGCCGCCCCACTTCCGTGCCCCTTCGACGCATCCTTCGCCGCCGACCCGCACGCGCTGTACGCGCGGCTGCGCGCCGCCGGACCGGTGCACCGCATCGCGCTGCCCGACGGATCCCCGGTCTGGTTCGTCACCCGCGAGGCGGAGGTGCGCAGCGGGCTCTGCGATCCGCGGCTCTCCGTCAACAAGCGGCATTCCACCACCGGGTTCAGCGGATTCTCCCTGCCGCCCGCGCTCGACCGCAACCTGATGAACATCGACCCCGAGGACCACCTGCGCCTGCGCCGTCTGGTGTCCCAGGCCTTCACGCCGCGCCACGCCGAACGCCTGCGGGCCGGCGTCCAGGACTGCGTCGACGACCTGGTGGCAGGGCTCACGGACCGGATCGCCACCGACGGCGAGGCCGACCTGGTCGCGGAGCTCGCCCACCCGCTCCCCCTGCGGGTCATCGGCGCGCTGCTCCGCATACCCGGCCCCGACCAGGAGCGGTTCGCCGGCTGGATCTCCACGATGCTCGCCCCGCGCTCGCGCGAGGACCTCGTGGCCGCGGTCGGCTCCGTCCACCGCTTCCTCGTCGACCTCGTGGCCGAGCGGCGCGCACACCCCGGCGAGGACCTGCTCTCCGAACTGATCGCCGCCCGCGACGAGGAGGACCGTCTCACCGAGGACGAACTCGTCTCCCTCGCCTTCCTGATCCTGATGGCCGGCAGCGAGAACGTCCAGCACGTCATCAGCGCCGGCGCGCTCACCCTGATGAACCACCCCGACCAGCTGGCCGCCCTGCGCGCGGACCCCGGGCTGCTCCCCGGAGCCGTCGAGGAGCTGCTGCGCCACACCTCCCCCAACCAGACGGCGATCCGCCGCTTCCCCACCGAACCCGTGGAGATCGGCGGCGTCCGGATCCCGGCCGGCGACACGGTGTTGCTCTGCCTCGCCTCCGCGCACCGGGACCCGGCCCGCTACCCGGACCCCGACCGCTTCGACATCACCCGCGCGGACAAGGCCCACCTCGCGCTCGGCCACGGCCTGCACTACTGCCTGGGAGCCCCGCTGGCCCGCCTCCAGATCGGCGCCGCACTGGGCACCCTCCTCGACCGCCTCCCGGACCTCCGCCCGGCCCGCCCGCTCGGCGAGCTCCCGTGGGCGGCCACCTTCCGCTTCCACGCCCTGCGCGCCCTGCCGGTCACCTGCCGCCCGTAGACCGGCCGGACCGCGTCCGGATGCGGGCCCGCCCGTCCCGGCGGAGGCTGGGCGCATGCACCATGCGCCGATCGTCGTCCACCGGATCGCGCCCGCGGGCGGCCGCCGGGTCTCCCTGCGGGCCGAAGGTCGGGAGTCGGTCCTGGGCCTGGCCCGCAGCGACGCCGACGTCATCGAGTTCCTGCGCCGGGCCGGCGTACCCGATCCCGACGACATCGTCCTCGGTGACTCCCCGCTGATCGAATGGGTGACCGACGATCCGCACGCCTACGAGGTGGAGCCCTCGGACACCGACATCCCCTGACCCGGCGACCCGCACCGCACTGCACCGCACCGTAGGCATCGCGCCGTACCGGGCGGCACCATGGGGGTGGGCGGCCCGTGCGGCGCCCCGACCGGAGGACCCGCCAGGAGAAGGGGAGCCGATGCTGAAGGACTTCGCCGACCTGTCCACCCCGCTCGTCGCCGACGCGTGCGTGCGCACCGGCCTGCCGCTGCGCGTCGCGCCGCCCGGCATCGGCGCGGTCGTCACCGGGCAGCGGATCGCCGGGCCCGCGCTGCCGGTACGCCACTACGGCAGCGTCGACGTGTTCCTGGAGGCCTTCGGCAGCGCCCGGCACGGCGACGTCCTGGTCATCGACAACGGCGGGCGCACCGACGAGGCCTGCGTCGGCGACCTGTCCGCACTGGAGGCCGACCGGACCGGCCTGGCCGGCCTGGTGGTGTGGGGGCTGCACCGCGACACGCCCGAGCTGGCGGAGATCGGCCTCCCCGTCTTCAGCTACGGATCCCTTCCGGCCGGTCCCGTACGGCTGGACGAGCGAGAGCCGGAGGCGCTGGCCAGCGCCCGGTTCGGGGCGCACCTGGTGACCGGCGCCGACCTGGTCTTCGGCGACGCGGACGGGGTGCTGTTCGTCGCCGCCGACCGGGTGGAAGAGGTGCTGGACGCGGCCCGGCGGATCCGGGACACCGAGCGGGAGCAGGCCCGCAGGATCCGTTCGGGCGACACCCTGCGCCGGCAGACGGCCTTCGCCGACTACCTGGTCCTGCGCGAGGCCGACCCCTCGTACACCTTTCGCCGGCACCTGCGGCGGATCGGCGGCGCCATCGAGGAATAGGCCGGGGAGGGGATCGGGGAGTGGTGTGAAGAGCGGCGTTTCCGGGGTGCGGACGGGCTAGGATGCACCGCCACCGATCGAGGAGGAACGTGTGTCCGCTGCGTCGAGCTATGCGTCCGGGGTCTGTGAAGTGCCGCTGCTGGGCGACACGATCGGGGAGAACCTGGACCGCACCGTACGCCGCTTCCCCGGACGTGACGCGCTCGTCGAAGCCGCGACCGGGCGCCGCTGGACGTACGCGGAGTTCGCCGCCGACGTCGACGCCCTCGCCCTCGGCCTGCTCGGCCTCGGCATCGCCAAGGGCGACCGGGTCGGCATCTGGGCCCCCAACCGCGCCGAGTGGACGCTCGTGCAGTACGCCACCGCCAAGGTCGGCGCGATCCTCGTCACCGTCAACCCTGCCTACCGGGCCCACGAATTGGAGTACGTGCTGCGGCAGTCCGGGATGCGGATGCTGGTCGCCGCCGACCGCTTCAAGGCCTCCGACTACGCCGGCATGATCGAGGAAGTACGGCCGCGCTGCCCGGAGTTGGAGTTCACCGTCCTGCTGGACGGGCCCGACTGGGCGGCCCTGCTGGAGCGCGGCCGGCGAGGCGATCCGGCCGAACTGGCCCGGGTCGGGGCCGGACTGAGCCCGGACGACCCGGTCAACATCCAGTACACGTCGGGGACCACCGGCTTCCCCAAGGGTGCGACCCTGTCACACCACAACATCCTCAACAATGGTTATTTCGTCGGTGAGTTGTGTCGCTACACCGAGCAGGACCGGGTCTGCATCCCGGTCCCGTACTACCACTGCTTCGGCATGGTGATGGGCAATCTGGCCTGCACGAGCCACGGCGCGGCGATGGTCGTTCCCGCCCCCTCCTTCGACCCGGCGGCCACCCTGGCCGCGGTCGAGGCCGAGCGGTGCACCTCGCTGTACGGCGTCCCCACCATGTTCATCGCCGAGCTGGCCGTCCCGGGATTCGCCGGGTACGACCTGTCCACCCTGCGCACCGGCATCATGGCCGGCTCGCCGTGCCCGGTCGAGGTGATGAAGGAGGTCATCGACCGCATGGGCATGGCCGAGGTGGCCATCTGCTACGGGATGACGGAGACCTCCCCGGTGTCGACGCAGACCCGCGCCGACGACTCCATCGAGCGGCGGGTCTCCACCGTGGGCCGGGTCGGCCCGCACCTGGAGGTCAAGGTCGTCGACCCGCAGACCGGCCGGACCGTCCCGCGCGGCGAGCCGGGGGAGCTGTGCACCCGCGGCTACTCGGTGATGCTCGGTTACTGGGGCGAACCGGAACGCACCGCCGAGGCGGTCGACGCGGCGCGCTGGATGCACACCGGGGACCTGGCGGTCATGGACGACGACGGCTACCTGAGCATCACCGGCCGCATCAAGGACATGGTGATCCGGGGTGGGGAGAACGTGTACCCGCGGGAGATCGAGGAGTTCCTCCATGCCCACCCGGACGTCCTGGACGTCCAGGTCATCGGCGTGCCCGACGCCAAGTACGGGGAGGAGCTGATGGCATGGGTGCGGATGCGGGACGGCGCCGCCCCGCTGACCGCGGCGGCCGTCCGCGCCTACTGCGACGGACGGCTGGCCCGTTTCAAGATCCCGCGCTACGTCCACGTGGTGGAGGAGTTCCCGATGACCGTCACCGGGAAGATCCGCAAGGTCGAGATGCGCGAGATGGCGGCCCGCCTGCTGGACCTTCCCGTGTGACGTGGGCGCCGTGGTGCGGGAGAGGTGACGGAAGCTCAGTCGCGCGGCGACAGCTCGGACATGGTGTTCCAGCCCTGGCCGGGCACCTCGACGTGGATGATCTCCGGGCGGGTGGCGATGGCGCCGGCCATCGTCTCCATACCGGCCTTGAAGTGGTCCGACGCGACGTGCGCGGCGCCCGCCTCGGCGTCGGCGAAGCCCTCCAGGAGCGTGTACTTGGTGGGGTCGTCGACGCTGCGCGACCAGTCGTAGAAGAGGTTGCCCGGCTCGTTGCGGGTGGCCTGGGTGAAGTCGTCGACGATCGTGAGCCAGTCGTCGCTGAACTCGGGACGGACGTCGAACCTGACGGCGATGAAGATCATGCGGACAGCCTGGCACGCGGCGCCCGGGCCGCGCACCCGGGCGGGCCCGTTTTCCGGCATCGTCGGAAAACTCCGCGCGGACCGGGTTCAGCGCGGGCCCATGGCGAGGACCTGTTCGGCCGTCCGGACGAGGGCGGCGCGGATTTCCCGGTTCCGCCGCCGGAAATCCGTGGTCGGCAGCGACACCGACAGGGCGTGCACGGCGTCGCTGCCACCGCCACCGCCACCGCCACCGCCACCGCCACCGCCGCTGCGGCCGTCGGGCCCGACCGGCTCGCCGGCCCCGCGGGGCAGGGCGACGGCCACGCAGGTGTACGCGGGATCGGCCTCCCCGACCGACACGGCGAAGCCCTGCCCCCGCACGCGGGCCAGCTCCGCCTCCAGCGCGTCGGCACGGGTGATGGTGGCTCCGGTCAGCCGGGCCATCCCGTGCTCGGCCAGGTAGCGCCGCACCGCCGTCCGCGGCAGCTCGGCCAGCAGCGCCTTGCCGTGCGCCGTGGCATGGGCCCGGGTCTCCCGTCCCGGGATGAACGGGTTGCCGGTGTCGGTGACCGGCGCCGTCGTGTCGACCACCGTGATCAGGCCGCCCCGGTACGCGGTGTAGTACGCCTCGGCGCCGGTGGCGCGGCGCAGCCCGGCCAGCACGTCCGCCATGCGCGGGGCCGACTCCAACTGCCGCAGCAGGCTCCGGTGCAGTCCGGGGATCCTGGGCCCCAGCACGTACCCCTGCGCGGTGCGCACCAGGTAGCCGCGCTCGGTGAGCGGGGCCAGCAGGTGGTAGGCCGTGGACAGCGAGCACCCCAGCCGGCGTGCCAGGGCCTTCGCGCTGACCGGCCCGCCGCCCGTGTCGGCGACGGCGTCGAGGATCGCCAGTGCACGGTCGACGGACTGCGGACCGGTACCGGGACCGGTGGACGGCGGCATGGCGGGTTCCCGAGGGTGGACGGCAGGACAGACGTACGAGCGTACGGTGCCCGGCGGCGTTCATCGAACGTTGACCGGATGCAAAGGTGCACCGGGCAGAGTCGTGGCATGGACAGCGAACGCACCTGCGACACCGCGGCAGCACCGCACGGCACGGGCACGGCACCCGACCCCATCGGCAACCGGCTCGCCCACCGGGCGGCGCTCGCCGACATCGACCGCCTCGCCGCGCTGCTCGCCGGTCTCGCCTCGGCCGGGCGGCCGGTGCCCGCCGGGCGGGCCGCCGCCATCGCCGCGTACGTGCACCGCTACCACGCCGTCGTACGGCGCCACCACCGCGGCGAGGACCGGATCCTGTGGCCGCTGGTCCTCGACGCCGTGCCGGACGCCGCGGACACCGTCGCCGGTCTGGTCCGCTTCGCCGACGACCACGAGGCGCTCGACGCCCTCCGGGCCGCCTGCGACACGGCCGCGGACCGCTCGGACGACCCGGCGTGGGCCCGTGGCTGGCCGCTCGGACACGCCGCCGTTCCCGGTGACTGAGCAGGGACGAGCCTGTTCGGCCGCACGCCCCGGAACCCCGAACCGTCACTCCGGAGGAGGCGCAGGGGCCCCGCACACCGGTGCCGCCCCGGACGTCCCGGCTCGCACGACCACGCCGTCCCTCAGGTCCGCAGGTACGACGCCCCGTTGACGTCCAGGACCGCCCCGGAGGACCAGGCCGCCTCGGGCGAGGCCAGGTACAGGACGGCCGAGGCGACCTCCTCCGGCGCGGCGACCCGGCCGAACGGGCTCTGCGCGGTGATCCGCTCCCCCTCGGGGGAGGCGAGGCGGCCGGCGACCCGCTCGGTGGCGACGAAGCCCGGCGCCACCGAGGCGACCACGATGCCGTGCGGCGCGAGCGAGACCGCCAGCGACTGGCCGAACGCGTGCAGCGCGGCCTTGGTGGCCCCGTACGCGGGATGGTCCGGCTCGCCGCGGAACGCGCCGCGCGAGCCGACGTTCACGATGTGTCCCGAACGGCCCTCGTCGATCATGCGACGGGCCGCGCAGTAGCTGACGTTGACGGTGCCGAACAGGTTCACCGCCGCCGTGCGCTGCCAGGCCTCCTGCCAGTCCGCGTACGAGGTCGTGGGCAGCGGGTGCGCGATCATCACCGCCGCGTTGTTCACCAGCACGTCGATGCCGCCCAGTGCTTCGGCCGCCTCGGCGACCAGGGCCTCGACGCGGGCCGGGTCGGTGAGGTCGCCCTCGACGAGCACGTGCCCGTCCCCGGGCAGCGCGGCCAGCGTGTCCAGCGCGTCGGCCTGCCGGCTGGAGCAGTGCACGGCCACCCGGTCACCCCGCCGGGCGAACGCGGCGGCCACCGCCCGGCCGATGCCCCGGGACGCACCGGTGACCAGGACTCCGCGGCTCATCGGGCGCACACCTGCCCCTCGTGCCCCTCCCGGAGCCGCGCCAAGTCGTCGACGGGCACGGTGAGATGGAAACCGGGTCGCCCCATCGCGTTCTCCTTCCACTGAGCTCGGCCCCGACTTTGACCCGCTGATGTCCGAATGTCAACATTCGCCGTATGGACGCAGGAGAGACCGAGTCGGGCGCAGGCGGTGGCGTTGCGGGCGTCGTGGGCCCGGCCCGGCGCCGGGGCCTGGCGGACGAGGCCGCGGACCGCATCCGCGAGGCGATCCTCGACGGGCGGTTCGCGCCGGGCGCGGCGCTGCGCGAGGTCGAACTCGCCCGGTCGCTGGCCATCAGCCGGGGCTCGGTGCGCGAGGGCCTGTCCGTGCTCGCGCGTGAAGGGCTCATCCGCAGCGAGTGGCACCGGGGTACGAAGGTCATCGACGTCACGGCGGACGAGGCGGCGGACCTGTACGCGGTCCGGGCGGCGCTCGAACGCCTCGCCGCCCGCCTCGCCGCCGAACGCGCCACGGAGTCGGACGTCACCGAACTGGACGCGCGGGTCGACGCCATGGCGGAGGAGCTCGCCCGGGGCGCGCAGGGCCCCCGCCTGCTCGCCCTCGACCTGGACTTCCACGACCGGATCCACCGGATCGCCGGCAACCGCCGCCTGTACGACGGCTGGGCGGGCATCCGCTCGCAGATCCACCTCTACCAGCTGACCCGGGTCCGGCTCGGACACGACGACTACCGTGCGGCCGTCGTGGAGGAACACCGCGAACTGGTACGGCTGCTGCGCACGGGGGAGGCCCGGGCGGCCCAGGAAGCCGCGGAGGACCACGTCCTGGCAGCCTGCCGCGAACTGGTCCGCCACCTCAGGACCACCGCCTGACACCCCGGGGGCCCGCGTCGGCGGCCCGGTGCGGCCCGGGGCCGGCGAGGCCGGGGGCGGCCGGGTGGGGCCCGGGCGTCGACGCGGGGCGGGGCGGCCGGGTGCGGCCCGGGCGTCGACGCGGGCG
>NZ_JBHXTC010000053.1:0-41163 GCF_042677605.1 Streptomyces sp. NPDC127106
GGTGTCGGTCGTTGCTCGAGACGCCCGTGGCGCGCGCGCCGCCCCCCCCCCCCGCGGGGGTGCGCGCCCCCCCCCCACCCCCGCCAGGGCTTTCCCCGCGGACCCCGGGCCGCGGCGCGGCCGGCTGGTCGGGTGCGGGTTGAATGAGGGATCGGCGGGGAGAGAGGGCCGGCCGCTGCGCGGCCGGTGACGGAATGTGAGGCTCCCCGCTCCGCGGGGGCCTGCCGAAGTCTACGTCGGCAGGCTTCGGCCTGGGGTCTTCCGCTTCGCTCCAGACCCTTGGGTTGATTCGCTTTTGCATCTCAACTCTAGCCGCTTTGCAACTATTTGGGCCAGGGTCTGCTTTGCTCCCCGGCCCGTGGGCCCGCTTCGCGGGCGGCTGGCTACGAGGGGTTGGGCTCGGTGCGTGGTAAGCCTCCCGCTGCACAGTTGGTTACGCATAGTCAGCGTGGCAGTGCGGGTGCGGCAGTGTCAACCTCCCAAGGGAACGAATCTGACGCTTCGTCAATTTTGCTCTGCCGCAGGTATCGGAGGACATCGGGGGTGCTTCCAAAGTATCTATATAGATACAGAGAGCCGGCTAGCCCGGGGCCCTGAGGGGGCGAATCCGCGCCCGTGTCGGGGCCTCTCCGGAGAGGATGGGGGCATGCCGCACACCATGGTCATCGCCGTACCCCCCGACGAACTGGCACAGCTTGACGCCCTGGTTCAGGAGCAGCAGACCGCCGAAACGCGGTGGCAGGCCGGCGCCGAACAGGACGCCGACATGCTGAGGCTGCGGGGGCCCGAACTACGCGCCGCCCGCGCACGGATCCGCGCGGAGCGGGACCTCCTCCGCGAGAACGGAACGCACCGGGTCAGCCGGCTCCGCGCACTCGGCCCCGCCCTCCGCGCCGAGCTGGACCAGCGTGGACTTCTACGAGAATGGGACCCGATTCCCGAGGGTGCTCAGCGGGCCGGACAAACCCTCGGAGGCACCGGACCACACTCGGGTACCGGGTTGACCGCCAGACTGTGTGTCAGCCTCACAGACACCCTCTGGACGCCCCTTCACCGGGGCGTCTACTGGACCAACGAACCATACGTCCACGCCTTGGAAGTCTGGAAAGACCGATGGGGCCCAGGCCCCGCCGTCGGCCGGCCGGCCGCACCGGCCGAGGCGCTCGCCGAGCGAGCCCGGCTCGCCGCCCACATCACCACCACCGGCGATATCGTCCGCATCGCGCTCACCCACACCGTCAGCGGTCGCCGGGACCGCTGACGCACGCGGGGCGGGCGGGCGAAGGTACGTCACGAACGCACGGTCAACTCCATACAGCGCAGGCCTCCGCCGGGATGCCACTCCATCGCCGGAGCCGCCGCATCGCCGTGCTCCGCACACCAGCCCACCGGGGTCACTCCGCCGCACTCCTGGCGCCGGCAGACGCAGACCTCGCCCGGGGCCGTATACGCCACCGCGTGACGCACCACCCCGCCCGCCGACCTCAGCGAGGCCATGCCCCGCAGCCGGGCCGGCCACGCCAGAGTGACCCGCAGGCCCCCGGTCCCCGCCTGGGACCGGTCAAGGAGCCGTACCTCGCCCGGCACCGCCAACGCCTCCGCGCCCGGGACGGTCAGCCGGCGCAGCATCGCGCCGAACTCCCCCGCCCCCAGCGTGGCGAAGGCGTCGGCGTCCCTGTCGGTCGACCAGCCCGACAACCGGTCCTCCCCCTCGATGTCGGAGGCCAGGGTCAGGAAGGGGTCGTCAAGCCGACCCCCCACCGCCAAGCCGCCACCGGCACCCTCAACCGCCCCGCCGCTGCCCACTCGTCGTAGGACTCTCGCCGCTGCTTACCCATACCGAAACACACTCCGATCGCACATCGCTTGGCCCGACAGCCGGGCTGTGCCGGAAAGATGCCGAAAGATCCGGTTTGTTGTCAATAGCCGTGCTTTTGGGCGGAGTTGGGCGCGCTCCGTCAGACCCGCGCCCGCGTACGCGAGGGCTGAATTCACCCGGTCGGGGGACGCATGGGTGACGCCGTGAAGCAGTGCAAGGGGAGCGCCCAGCACGCACCAGGGCCGCCACCCCGAGGGGGTGGCGGCCCTGGTGAAACCGGCTGCGGGCGGCCTATGCCGCGTCGACTACCCGGGGCTTCCTGGCCAGCACGGGCGGCGCGGAATCGGTCGGCTGAGACTCGGAGCGATGGGCAACACGGAGACCGGGCTGCGGCCACTCATAAAGACGGGATACGACCGACGAGGACCCGTCGAGGTCGACCGAAACTTGGTAGATCACACGATCGCTCGCCCATTCCTGGCGGGACATGACGGGGGCGTATCGCCATGCACCGGCCGACCACACGCGCAGGGCGGGCCGATCCCCCGGCGGCCAGGTCCACACCCTGGGTACTGGCCCGTCCTCGCCCGCGCGGTACGGGCGCGTCTCGGTGGGCTCGGGCGGCGGTTCGGCGGTGCTCATACTTCGACCGTACGCCTTCGCCACCGCGGGCCCGAGGCGGGTGGAGAACGCCGTCGGTGCGGGCCGTCCGGGCCCGCGCCGACGGCGTAGAGCGGTCTCGCTACCCTGCCGCCGGTCTGGCGGCAGGAGTCTGCATCCAGCGGACGACGTCGCGCGCCCGGGCTTCCCCGTTATCCTCGGACCCGAGGAGGGCGAGGGCGTCGATGATGTCGAGGAGGCGGCTCGCTAGCTCGCGAGCTGTCTCCGGATCTTGCTCCCTCAGCTTCCGCCAAACCGCGTGAGCATTCGCAATGACACGGATGGTTTCGGCGGGCGGGGCGCCGGCGTCCCTTCGTCGTTCGGCGGTTTCGATGAGGAGCTCGGCGGTGTCCGCCCAGTGTCCATCGGTCGCGGTGGAGCGGACCGTCAGGCCGGCGCGCAGCGTCATCATGTTGAGGGTGTGCGGGTGCTTGGGGCCGTACTCCTGGGCTAGATCCGTCTCGATTCGGTAGGCAGTGACGATGGCGTCCGCGAGGGCCCCAGCCTCGTCCTGGGCCCGGAGGCCCTCCATGCGAACCCGGTAGGTGGCAGGGAGGGGGCCGGTCCAGTCGTCGCCGCCGATGCCGTGGCTCGGCTGCTGCGTCTCGGTCGCCAGCGGCGGCGTGTCCAGGCGTGGCATCGGGACGGCCCGAGCCGGCGCGTGTGGCGCCGGGGCCGGCGTTGGGGCTGCTGTGGGGTGCGGCTGGTCGAGGGTGGTCACTGATCCGTCTACGTCAACGATCAGCGGCCATACCCCCGTTGCCTCCTTCGCGACGACGCGGACGGGGCGCCCGTGGAAGGCGGCTTTGATCCGCACCTCGGCGAGGGCTGCGAGCCGGGCCTGCTCAGGCGTGAGGCCTGGGGCGCTCACCTCTTCACCGTCGAGGGTCGCCACGCCGGACGACGTGAGGGTGATGGTGAAAACCGGGCTGAGGGGGACCTGTTCCGTGTCGATTCCCATATACCTATCCAGCGTTCGGGTAGTAGGGCGGCGCCCAACCCACATAGGTCGCACCCCATTTTGTTTCTATTTCTGTCGCGGGGACGACATCAATATATCCGGGCCTCCTAATGTCGTTGCTCGCAATCTCACCGTTCCCCAGGTACACGGCGACATGTCCCGCCCTTTGCCCTGTATCCCAAAACATTAGGGCGCCGGGCGGGGGATTCCTGTCCTTGTCGTGCTTCATGTTGGCGGGCATCTGGTGGTAGTGGTCAATGGCGTAGCCAGTGCCAGCGGAGCCCCATCCGTATGCAACGGCGGTGAACGCGAGACACATCCGGTACCACTTCTTGCCGCCGGCGCTGGTGCGGGCCTCCTCGCGGGCCCATGCGATGGCGTCTCGTGTGCTCCGCGGGTTCTTCACCTCGTTGGGCCACGGCGCCTTGCCGTCATGGAAGGGGGCTCCGGGCTCCGCCGGCTTCTCCCCTCCGTTCTTGCAGTCGTCAGGCTGCTCAGGTTGACCGCTGCTGCCCGGAGGAGTGGTTCCGCTGGTGCCGTGCCGGTTGAGGTCGATCCCTCCCTCCCGGGCTATGTCCCGGGCCATTGCCTCGTGTTGGTCGTAGTAGTCGGGGTAGGCGCTGCGCTGGACGGCTTGGGCTGCCTGCCCGAGCCGCATGGTCTCCCAGCCCTTGATGTCGGTCAGGCCGGGCGGATCGCCGTCGTCGCCACCCCAAAAGAACATCTTTGCCGCGTATTTCGGCTGCATGATCTGTTCTTTGGTTCCCCAGCCGGCGGCGGGTCGCTGCTGGAAAAGGCCGATGCTGTCGAGGTGGCCGTGGTCGAGGTTGAGGAGCGTGGATTCCTGTAGGGCCGTCATAAGGGCAATTAGGGTCGCCCGGCCGGGGAGCCCTCCCTCTTTGGCTATACCGTCGATGGTCTTGGCGTTCTCAACCTGAGCTTTCCGCAGGTACCCCGTGTTTGGGTTCTGCGGTTGTCCCTCGCCGTCGCTGGGCGGTTCGATGCTGGGTCGACCGCGGTCACCACAGCCGATGGCCCCCGCGCTGCCTCCCATAGCGACCACCAGGCCGAGGAGGAGGATGCCGAGGACGAGAATGCAGGACACCACGGCAGCGGCCTTGACCTTGAATACGGTTCCCTTGGCGTCGAGGAGGAGCCGTGCCGCGTCGCTGGCCTGCACTACACGCCCTGAATCCGCGTGACCCTCCATGTCCCGTCACCGGAGGACATGAGCTCCAGGTCGAGGGCGGTGGTCTCGCTGTACTTGGTGTATCCCTCGACGTCGACGGTGGCTGTCGCCTTGCGCCAGACACGGAGTGGAGTGTCGACGGGGAGCGTCGTCCCGGACGGTGTCACCGCCACGGTGCGCACGCTGGACACACCGCCCCGGCTGACGAGCCGGTCCCATGCCGGATCGCTGTGCTCGCTGAGGTTGGCTACAAGCGCAGGCGCCATGTAAGGCGCGGCGCGCTGGATGACCGCCTTGTGTGTCTCTTCCTTCGGAGGGTTGCGGGTGAGGTAGGCGCGCATGAAGGCTTCGGCCACGCGGTCAGGCGTACTCAGGTCCACGGCCGAGGAGGGGGAGGCCGAGGGCGCAGGTGAGCCCGGCGGCGCAGAGGGGGCAGGCGAATCCGCCGGCTTGTCGTCTCCCGGAGCCAAGGAAGCAGCGGCCCCGCTCGGGGCGGTGCTTCCCTTCTCGCCGAGGAGGTCTGGCCACACCCACCGGGCGCCGGCACCCATGGCGAGGATCAGCACCACGACGATCAAGGCGCCCGCAGGGCGGATCGGGTCGCGGCGGCGCTGTTCCCTCACCCATTCCTTCGTCTCGCGTCGGACGTCGTCGCGATGCTGAGCTTTCGCTCGGCGACGCTGCCGGCGGGTTCCTCCCTTCTTGATCTCTTCCGGGTAGGGGGCATTTGCGAGGATCTCGCGCCACTCCTGTGGCGATCGGTCGCTCATGTCCGCACGTTGGGCGGCAGGTGGGAGAAGTCGGGGGTGTTCCCCGGCCTCGCGTATTGCGGATCCGACCGCGGAGGACTGACGGGCTGGCGGGCAGGCGCAGTAGCGGGCTGACGCGGCGGCGCTCCAACGGTTGTGCTGCGAATGACGGTCCCCTGAATGATCTTGGGCTCACCCGGCGCCTGAGGCGCGGGGGCTTGCCGGAAGGCGTAGTTGGGCGCGCCGCCTGCCTCCGGCCGCATGACAGGCGTTGGCTTGGAGCTGTGGGGCCCGGGACCAGTCGTCCCGGCGCTGACCGGCGGCTGAGCGCTGCCCGAAGTGCTGGGCGGTAGGGTCGGGCGCGACTGCGGGGGAAGCCCCGGGCGGGGTGCCGGGATGGTGGTTGCGGTGGCGCTGGTGCCCGGCGAGCTAGTGCTCGGCGCCGTACTGCTGGGCGTCGTAGTGCTGGCGGGGAGCGACTTGCTCGATCCCGAGGGCGCGGTCCCGGATGAGGGGGGCAGCGGCACCGGCGGCCGTTGTTGGGGCACTCGGGTGATCGTGACTGTGGTGTCGGCGGACGCGTTCGGCCCGGGGGGAAGCTCCGGCCGGCCACCGCCGCCACCGCCACCGCCGCGCCCGCCGAGGGTCCTTACGGGCTGGTAGTGGTGACCTGGGGCGGGGCGGCCCTTTCCTCCGCCTCGGGAAAGGAAGCGGGAGGCGAGCACGCCGGCGACCATGCCGCCATTCGAGGCTCCGCGGATGCCCAGAATTTGAGCGAGAACAGACCGGAATTGGAAGGCCACTACGCCCAAGGCAATGGATAGCCCCATGGTGGGGAGCCATCCGTATTTTCCAAACATCTGCATGGTCGCCGTCTGTGCGCTGAGCACGGCACCAAGGACCATGGTCGCGAGGAAGCTTTCAAGCGTGCGTGCGAGTAGTTGATCGAACCACGCGAGGCCCCATTGCCGCGGACGCCCAGGGATAACCCAGAGGCATGCAAAAAATACCCCGGTTAGCAAAAGTAGGAGGGTGCCAAGAAATGCGGCAAGGGAAGTAAATGAGAGCACGAGGAGGAGGATGGCGAACAACAAGGCGACGACGAGCGCGGGGACGAGGACCATAATTCGGCCGACGGGGCTGTCCCCCTTCACCCATTCAACTGACGCGTCACCAACGGTGCCACCCTTCAAGTTGTCATTGATGAAGTCCTCTCGCTTATCACCACTGGTTCCCTGATCGAGAACTCTCCGGCCGTATTCCTTGCAGACCTCCATGCTTCCGAATTCGGCAAGGCACCACGGGGTAGCTACGAAGCCCCTCCAGATCGAGTCTTGCGATTTCCGGAGGAGTGTGTCGCGGCCGTTATTGGTGAATTTCGGCTGGTTCTTGAGCTTGAACGGGTAGTCACTGGACCCGTCGCCGAGGCCGTCGGCCGTGGCGGTCATGGTGACGCTTGCGCCGATCTGCCGCGCCGAGTCCACGCCGCTGACCCAGGTTTGGGGGCTGGTGAGGAGAGACACAGATACGACGGCGGAAATTAGGACCCAAGCGATTTGAGAGAGCCCTCCGCCGCCGCCACCCTTTCGATGCTGGACAAAAGCAATCAGGGCGCCGACTGCCAGAGCGCTTGGGAGAATGAATTCCATCAGGCTCTGAGAGGCGCCGCCGATCATGCCAGATATGGCGTTTTCCATCTCCGGGATTGACGTGAACCGAAAAACCCAGCCGACGATTACCGTCATGGCGAGTCCGACGATGACGAGCAGCCCCATGAGAATGTTGGCGAGGAGATGGGCGGTTCCGTCCACTCCCTCCCAGAAGCTAATGTCAGCGTCTATCGTCCATCGCCCGGCGTCGTAGAGTTCATACATCGTCTCCCCACCCTTGGGGATGTAGTCATCACTCGACGGGGACGAGAAAAGGTCTCCGATTCCAACCGGGGCGTAGTCTGCGGCATGCGCCTGACCAGCTAGAACCATCACAGTAGTAAATGCGAATACGACGGGAATTGCCGCGTTCCGCAGGCGCGGCACACGTTCGAGCATCAGCTACTACCCCCCAGCAGTAAGCACGGAGCGGACCAGCGCGAGCGGGTCAGACTGTTGCGCCGTGTCTCTCGGGCGCACGCTCTCGCGCTGGTCGACGACCCAAGTTCCACCCTCGTTGATCAGGCGCAGCGCAAGCCGCTCCGTCACGGTGGGCTTGCCGGGCCATGTGTAGGTGTAGGTGACCAAAGCGCCGTACCCGGCGGGGTGCTTGCCGACGGCGGGCACTTCGACGGCGGCGGAGGCTTCGACGAGCCCCATCTCCGCGCGCTCCGGCGAAGGGCTCGGGGCGACGGAGGGCGTACCACTCGGGGAGGGGGAAGCGCTCGTGCTGGGCTCGGCACTCGGTCCCTCCTCCTTGTGGTTGGCGATGCAGTCCTCGACGGTTCCGTACCTGCGGCGCTCGGAGGTGAGGCCGCACGCCGCCCGCCAGTCGTCGCGGTTGGCCGCCTCCATGTAGGTGCGGGCAGCAGCGAGCACGGCCCCCTTGGGGTCCTTGGGGCCGGGGTCGGCCTTGTCCTCCTTGTCCGCGCAGCCGGCCGCGAGGAGGAACGCGGCCAGGGCGACGGCGGCGGTGCGAACGGGGCGGCGGTTCATGCGGTCACCTTTTCGGCGTCGGCCGCGGCCTGCTGCTGCTCGGGGGTCGACGCCTTCGGTGAGGTGTCGAGGAGCTCCAGGAGCTCGCGGCTCGGCACGTCCCACTGCACCGTGGCGCAGGCGAATCGCCTGTCCCGGACGATGCAGTGACCATGCCTGATCTCCCCATCGGGCAGAAGACCCACGGAGCGGATTAGGGCGCGGGTGTAGTCGTCCTTGGGTAGGCCGAGGAGCTCAGCCAAGCCGTCCTGCTGTCCGCGGGTGGTGAGCTGGAACCCGGCCACCGTCGTGAGCTGCTCCGTGATGCCGACGAGCTCGACGAGGCTCTCGGGGTCCTGCGTGTCCAGGAGGAGGGAGGTCCCGAGAGCGCGGCCAACTCGGGCGATGTACTGCAAAAAGTTGGCGCCTTCGCGGGTCGCGGTCAGGACGTGCACCTCGGGCACGCAGACCGCCTTACGGAGCTGGCGCAGGTCCTTGCGGCCGGCGGTGGTGACGCCGTAGGCCAGCATGGAGTGCATGAGGGCGACGCTCAGGCGTTGGGTCGGGGTCCACTCGTGGCGGCCCGCCTCGACGCCGGGCAGGCTCAGCCCTGGCATCTGCACGACCCAGATCCCGGGGCCGGGGGTGATGAGGGGGGCGTCGCCGGTCGGGCGTCCCATGAAGGGGGCGCCGAGCGAGGTCTGTGCGAGCTCATGGAGGGCGTCGCCGGTCTCACGGGCGAGCGGGTCCTCCATCGTCCTGAGGTACTCGATCACCCTCCACGTTGCCGGTTCGCCTGCGTTGACGACCGCGTTCACCGCGTGGGTGATAGGCGTCTCGGCACCTCGCGTGCGGAGGTGTTCCGGGGCGGCGATGCTGAGCTGTGCGGGTACCTCACTGCGGGCGGCGTCGATTCCATCGGTGGCCAGCAGCGTGAACAGGTCGCAGGACCCCGCGAACCTGGGGCCGGTCTCGACGAGATGGGCGGTCAGCCCGTACCGGCGCGCCGCAGAGACGACACCCCCCAAGTCGCCCTTGAAGTCCAGGGCGATAGCGTGGGCGCCGCGGAATGCAGCGTCCATCATCGAGAGCATCATTGCGGTGGTTTTTCCGCGGCCGGAGCGTCCGACGTAGGCGGTGGTCGTGGCGTCGCCGCGGTCGGAGCCGGCGGTGACGTCGTTCCTGAACACCCCGGGAGTGGACCCGGTCAGGTAGCCCACGATGGGCCCGCTGTCGTCACCGACTTGAGCGCCACCCCACCACCAGGAACCGGCGAGGGCGGTCACGTCGCGCACGTGCCCGAGGTCCGGCACGCGGAGTTGGTCGCCGGGCTGGGTCTCGATGAAAAGCTCCCGCTGTTCCTCCTCGCCGACGACGACCTCGATCCCGATACCGCCGTAGTGGGAAATCACGGCGTCAACGCGGTCCCGCAGGTCCGCGAGCGAGGTGGTGCTCGTAACGATCAGACGCGGGTGGTCCTCTACGAGCGTCAGGTCTTCCCGCCGCATGTCGCGGGTCAGACCGGCCATGACGTGCTCGGTCTCCTCGATGTCCCGGCCGGGGTCCTCGGCGGACTGCCGCGCTGCTGACCTGCGTTGTTCCTTGGCGAGGCGGCGGGCTTCGTCCACGAGCTTGAGGGCGTCGCGTTTGGGCTGGACCCGAAACCGCACCGACGCTTCTGGGGACACCGGCAGGATCAGTGCACTCGGGTCAATTGCGGGGTCGAGCTCGTCCTCGTCAAAGTAGTCGGGAACGTAATTGATCTCCGAGAGGATGCGCAGCCACTCCCCATTGCCGGGGCTCTGCATCTGCTCGGGGAAGCCCGTCATGGTGAGTATGGACGTCCAGGCCACGACCTCGCCGTGAGCGTCGACCACGCGGAGATGGTCGGGGTGCGGCAGGATGCGACCCCTGGTGAGGGCAGCCAGTTTGGCGCCCGCAATGACGCCGCCCGCGGCGGCCGGAAGTGGTGCGGCGCGGTGCTGTTCGCGGGAGATCATCCATGCGAGCGTCTCGACTCGGGCCGGCTGAGCCTTCCACGGGCTCGCTTCCAGTCGGCGGCCGAGGCGTCGCATCTGGGCGTCGAGCTTGCTCAGCTCGCGCGAGGAGACGCTCGTCGAGGTGAGGCCGAGCCCTTCCTGTACCCCGCGGCGGCCTATCTTCTGGGCGGAGCCTGCCCGCTCGGTGAGTCGTACACCGAGAAGTAGGTGCCGGGAAGGGAGGCCGATTTGTTCGAGTCGGCGGACGCGGAGCTCGACCCAGTCCTGCCACTGGCCGTGGGTGAACATGCGGGCCGCCTCGGCGTGGTAGTCCTCCGCCTCAAGAGGGGACCAGAGAACCCGGAGATGGCAGTCGAATCCGGCGAGAGTGCGCGCGAGGGCGCTGGATGCGGCGTCGAGTTCCGTGTCGCGGGCCCCCTCCGACATGAGGTCCGTATTCGACGAGGCCAGGGTGTACCACGCCTCAGCGTGGCTCTCTGCGATCACGAGTCCGTCGGCGAGGGCGATGTACTGGGGGGCGCCGACGGAGCGGTCACCACCGACCCCAAGGAAGGTCCCCAGCTTCTGTAGCAACTTCATGACTTCCCCTCCTGCTGCTGGAGCTTGCGGCCGTACGCCTTGACCACGGCATCGGGGCCGTAGAGACGAGGACGTGCGGCAAGGCGGACCGGCGCGCCGGCCCCGGACGGTACGGGCTCGTCAGAGCCGAGCCACCGTTCGATGGGCCCGCCGAGGGGGCTGTCGAGGAGGATCTCCGTCCGGCCCGCCCAGCGCGCGCGGCGGCTGATCCACTCACTGCGGGCTGCGGCACGGCGCCCGCCACAGATGATCGGACGGTGCCCAAGAACGAGATAGCGGGCGCCGATAGACCAGCGCGTCAGGTTCCATCTCCGGTCTACCTTCCTGTTCTTCTGCATGCCGTAGACCACGGTCAGGAGTGGAGGAAGGAAGTAAAACGTAAACGTGATCTTGCTCGGGATGCCGAACACCAAGAGCATGGGCGGCACCCACAGGAGGTAGAGACTCAGACCCATGACGAGGGCTCGGCGCGGTACCCCCTCGCCGAGGTCCATCCCGAGGAGCTCGTGTTGTCTCGTGTCGAGCTGGAAGTGCCGCGTGTACGTGTGTCCGACCCTCATGACGTGCCTGCGACCTTGCCCCATATCTGGCCAAGCAGGATCTTGACGCCGTCCGGGTACCAGACGATCCCGGCGACGAACACCGCGGCGACGAGCAAAGTGACCATCTCCCCCCACTCCTTCTTGAGGAAGTGCCCCAAGGCGCGAACTGCCAGGAAGGCAGCAAACAAGTTGCCGACGACCGCAAGAATCCATTGCTTGACCTCGGCTCCCTCGGTGAGCGCGAGCGTCTCGAAGGCGGTTTGATGCAGCACGGGTCTCCCCCTTGGATATGTGAACTAGCGAGCTGACCAGGCCATATGCGGACTGCTCATTTCTTGTGAGCTGGGCGCATATGGGTTGGTCAGAGGGTTCCGCCGCGGAGGCCTGAGACCTGCCACCGGTGAGCGTCCGAGGACGACACTCGGGTCAGCGCTACGCGGTAGGACATCTCTACCTGGGCGCCCCCGAGCGCCCACAGGACACGGGCCGTCCCTGTCCGATCGGCTCCGTCGCCGGCATCAACGGTCCAGGAGGCAACACCCTTAAGCTCGATGCCCTGCGCCAGAGGCGGCAGGTGTGCGCCCGGCGCCGAGACGCTTTCGGGGTCGCCCCCCGCGTACGCCGTGAAGAACTTCGCGACGACGTCCTTGGTCTGAGCGGCGAGTGCACCATCGGTCGCTACCGCCGGAACATCCGCAACCTTGGGGCCTGTAGCCGGTATCCCGACGAGGCCGGGGGGGCCGGTCACGACGACACGCCCACCGGTCGCAACGACCGGTACGTCAAGGCCCACCCAGCGGGCTGGGAGCTGCGGGGGTGCTGCGGGGTTCGCCTTAGGGTCGGCTGGCTGCACTGCCCGGATCAGGACATCGACCCGCGCGACGGCCCGGCCTGCATCGCGAGGCGTGACAGCCCCGGGCTGAACGGCGAGCACCTCCTGATGCCCCTTGCCGTCCCACCCCATGGTGGCCTCAACGCCTGCCGCCAGGACCGAGCTCAGGAGGGCGACGCGCTCCTCCTTCTTGGTCTCGTCCCATCCGAGGTAGGCCCGAGAAAACCGCGCAGCAACCGCCTGGGCATCGGCAGTGGGGTACGTCGGGGCGGTCGTCACAGTGGGCGGTGCCGCCGTCGGGGCCGTGGGCGGAATGACCCATGCCCGCACACCCGTAATCGCAGCCAGGGCTACCACGGCCCATAGCAGGCCGCGGCCGAAGCGTCGGGCGAAGACCACGCCCGAGCTCTCATCCTGGGGCACCCAGGGCGCGGTCGGCGCCTCTGAGTTCACGGGCGCTGCGGGCACCGGGGGGAGCTGAGTTCGGGCGGCCAGTTCGGCGCCCGCGGCCTCCCAGGGGTTCACTGGGTGGGCGGCCTTCTTTGTCTTCTTCTTCGTCTTCTGCTGCTGGGGCAGTCCGGCGGTGAGCCCTTTGCCGCCCCCCTCCGGTTCCGGTAGACCCATGATCTTCCGGGCGATCGTCGAAAGCGTCGGCATCGCGCAACCTCCCCCGTTTGCGGGCTCATTGAGCCATGGTCACCGACCCTATGTCGGACATGATCATGCGTCAAAGGAGTTCGTATCGGTCCTTGGCTTGAAACCGACTGAGGCCATCACCGCAGATCACGGGCCGCTAGAGTGCCGCCGCAACGACCAACGAACGGGGACCTCGGGTGCGCATACGGCGTAAGCGGCTACGGGAACTGCGGCGGCTGCGTGGCCTGACTCAAGCGGCCGTCGCGGAGGCCGTGGGGTGCTCCCGGGCGGCGGTCTCTATGTGGGAGACCCGCGGAACTACACCTCTTTTAAATCGCTTGTACGCCTTGGCGGAGGTTCTGAAGGCCCCCGTTTCCGAATTTGTCGACGGCGCGCAGGATGCCACCTTGCGGGGGCTTCGGAAGTCGGCGGGGATGCTGCAACGAGATATTGCCAGGATGCTCCACGTAGGAACTCCCACATATTGCGACGTTGAAACTCACCGACAGGAAATTCCGGATCGCTGGATCCCAATCCTCTCCAAGGCGTACGGAGTTTCCGCGGAAGAGATTAGGGGGCTCGGCAAGCAAAGGTCGCGAGGGGAAAACTGAGGGGTGCGATGGAAATTCCTTCGCACCCCTCAGCCGGTTTCTGTGGACTATCCAGAGAGCCCGACGCACTCCGCCCAGAGCTCAGCACATCTCATCTGGATCATGTCGAGCGATGTTCCGGCCCCGCCACGCAACGTGATTCCGAGCTCGTCGGGATATCTCTCGGGGAGTGAACTCATGAGATAGAGGGAATCCGCATGGGTAGCCAACTCGTCGATTAGCGCGTTGGCGCGGGCGTTGCTAACTCGGGGAATTGGCCATCGCATGTGCCATCCGATTCCGATCAGGCATGGCGTCTTGCTCGCGAATTCATCGGCCCCGTAGACCCAGAGTCGACCGGCGACTAGGTCGACGGTCAAGAAGCACGCTTTCGCGGAGGTGAGCGAATCGTCATCGTCTGCGAGATAGAGTCTCTCCACTCGCGTTCGCTCACTGAGACTAGACATTTTGAACCCCCGCTTTGCCGTCTCCCGTCTGCGACGGGATCGCCTTGCTGGAGCCTTGCGTGTTCTTTTCCTGCCAGTTCTTCCACGCGTTGAGCCACGTAGTGAGTTCTTCCTCGCTGTAAGAGGAGGCCTGACCGTCCGTGACTCCCTCGGGGGGTGTAATCCCTCTTTGTGTGCCGCGCTTGAAATACGTACGCACCGTTGAGGCTTTCCACGGCAGGATTCCTTGGGCATGAGCCTCGGCGAGGGTGTACATCTCGGGGAGCTGTTCGTCCTCATCCGCGGTTGCCGCGGGCGCCTGGGCCGCGCCGGCGGGTGTCGCGTGGGCTGTCGCGTGGGCTGTCGCGAGGGGCAGTGTCGTGCGCTGTGAGCTGGGGAGACCTGCCGCACCCCCCGCCCCGGAGCCGAGCGCGACAGGGGGCCCGTACTTCCCTCCTGGCAGGAAGGCGGAAGTGGCGGCGGTGGCGTTTACCTCGTCGAGCACCTCAGGTGTAATCCATGGTGCCATTTCTCCACGGTCGAACCAAGCGGGGGCGGCGGGCGCGGTACTGAGATATTGGCCAACATAGGGCGTGATATAGCTTGGCTGAATCTCTCGAACGTAGAGATGATCCGCTTCCGGATCCTTTCGCTTGTCAGAGTAGGCTCCGCGCCCCGGGATGTCGGCGTTGTACCCCAGGACCGGCGTACTCTGCCCGAAGGCAACACCCCAGGAAATACGGTCCTGTTGCCCAACGGCAATGCGGGTGCCGATCTGTTCACGCTCCATCGTGCCACCAAAAAACGCATTAGCGAATTGCTGAGTTCCAACGACGACCCTGTGATTAGAGGAGCGCCCTTGCAAAAGGATAATGGCGAGCCATTCCAGGAAGGGAGGCGTCCCCTTACCCTTGATTCCGTATTTCCACCAGGTATAGGCAAGCTTGATCAAGGTGGGGAGTTCGTCGATGACGAGAGTTCGCGGAATCAGTTGAGCCCGGAGCGCTGGATCCGCTCCTCGTTCGGCGGCGGCCTCTGCCGCCATCATGGAAGTAAGGAACTCAGCAAAGGCGGCCACGCATTCGCGGATTGTCTTGTGAACTCGAACCCCGGAAAACCCCTCCGCTTCGGCGAGACTATTTCTCTTGGTGTCGAGGATATCGATCAGTTCACCGTTCAGGCGGCCATGCACCACGGGAATGTAGAGGACGGTTGACTTGCCCGAGCCAGTCGTACCGGACACGCCCCAATGTGGCGTGGCCGTCTGTGTCTGAACCACAGCGTCAACAATCGAGTCGCCTTCGATCGCGAGACCAACGAACACCCGGCGAGGGTCACCGGTCGGCCGCCACGGAACGGACTCAGGAAGTACAGGCTTCGATTTCGGCTTGGGCTTCGGAGTCCATTGCACGTAGTGCTCCTTTTCAGTGCGCTCCCAGTGCGCCACCCATTCACCGGGTACTCGCTCGTCAATCACTCTCTCCACCGCGGCGACAGCTTCCGGACCCCCCACCCACTTCGCAGGGATACGGAGCACGATTCGAGCGTCTGACGCCCGGATGTCGTCTGGTACGGACATCCATCTGTGACGAGGCTCCGTGTCCTCCATTCGGAGGATCTGACGGACAGCCACCCATAGCCCGGGACCGTAGATTTGGCCATGTGTCCACACCGGGCGGACCCGCCACCAGTCAAGCCCGGCTGAGCTCGTTAGCGCCGCGATTACCACCGCCCCCGCGGTGGCGATTAGTACCACCTGGGTCTCCGCGGGGAATCTCCACAGCCCCCAAGCAATGGGCAGCGGTGCCAAACGAACGACTGAGCGCGCCGCCCGCGGCCAGCGGTGCCACACCCCTAGGACTCGTCCGATGCCTGCGAGCCCGCCCCCCAGGAGCCGCACGGGGGCGGCCATCGCGAGGGCCGCGCGGCGCACGCCACCCACCGCCGGCGGCTGCTTCTTGAGTGGCCCGTACGAGGCAGACACCGGGGTCGCGCCGAGTTGCTCGACCGGTGTCTCCGTAGCTTGGTCGTCCGGGAGTGGCGCGCCTGCCTTCCACCACGTCGCCTCGCTCCTTGGCTCGCCGACGAGCTCACGGCCGGACAGGTACCGCCCGATGAAGCCGATCAGATTTCCCGCACCTTGCTCGATGCTCCGGTTGAACCTCTCGCGGTCTGCCGGCGTGCCCTGCTGCGCGAGCACCGCCACGACGATGAGCGCCGCAAACAGGCCGCCACCGCCCAGGCCGATCACGCCGCCAGGCAGGGAATCAAGGCTCGGGAGGTCCGGAAACGCCAACGCTTCCATGTTGTCCCCCTTCTATGACGCACGCGCGTGGCGTGCCTGATGATCCTCGCTCACCACGAGACTGGGACGCCCGGCGGTTTCCCTGCTCAACCCCGTGTAGTCGAGGGTGTCGGCGCACGGGATCAGCCAGTCTGGGGGAGGGCATGGCTGAGGCCCCGCACCCGATGGCGGGGCCTCACGTGTGGCAGCTGGCAGAGTCAGGCGTCGGCCATTTTGCGGGCGACCGTGCGAGCGGTAGCGAGGGGGTCGGTGCCGGTGCGGCGGAAGTCGGCGAGGCTGGTTCCGTCCGGTGTGAACCGGCAGGCCCGGACGGTGTAGAGGGGGCCGTGTGGGGTGGGGCGGGTGGTGCAAGTGCCGGCCAAGGGTGCGTTGCAGTAGCCGCCGAGGGAGGCCAGGAGGAGCCGCTCCGTGTCGGCTTCGGTGGCAGTGGCCGGGTGATTGAGGTGTGCGATCTGTTCGCGGGTGGAGGTGTCGTCGGTGCGGGTCTGAAGGGCGATGATCGCGGCGCCCAGAGGCGGGCAGATCACGTTGTGGTGGATGCGCTCCGCGATCCGTTCGGCGAGGCCGAGGCGCTCCATGGAACAGGTAGCAACAATGAGGGCGTCAGGGCCGGCGGGGTCGTCGAGGAGGCGGAGGCGTTCGTGAACAGGGCCTCGTAACGGGGTGACGGTGAGGTCGGGGCGGTGGGCACGGACAGCAGCGGCCCGGCGGACTGATGCGGTGGCGATGGTGGCGCCGGCGGGGAGGGTGTCGAGGGTGGCACCCCGGTGTCGGGTGACGAGGCAGTCGCGGGTGTCATCGCGGGGCAGGTAAGCGCTGAGGCAGAGGCCGGGGGTGTCGTGAGTACGGACGTCCTTGAGGCAGTGGATCGCGACGTCGATGTGTCCCGCGAGGAGGGCGGATTCGATTTGGTCGGAGAACACGCCGTCGGATTCGAGGGTGGCCCGGTCCGCGCTGCGGTCACCACCTTCGCCGTGAAAGGGATGGAGCGTGGTGGAGGTAGGTGCGAGAGCCGCGAGGATCGAGGTGCTCTGCTTGAGGGACATGAGCGATGCGCGGGCGCCGAATCGGAGGGGGGCCATGGTTCTCCTTTGGTGACGTTCTGTCGGTATCTGATCTGTTTTGTTCCGCTTAGAATGTCTTGCCAACAACCCTGCGTGTGGACGGAGTTGGCAGATGGGTGACGTGGTCGTGGTGGGATCGCGGGCTAGCGCGCTGGCAAAGACCCAAGCTCGGGAGTGGTTAGAGCAGGTCCGGCCCATGCTGCCGGGGGTGGTGTTCAAGCGGCGGTTGCTGACGGAGGGCGGGGACCGCGACCGGGTCACATCCACCCTGGCGGAGGTCGCGAGGACCACCGGCGGATCGGCGTTCTCCTCCGACCAGGAGGCCGCGCTCCTGGCTGGGGAGGTGGACGTAATCGTGCACTCCCTTAAAGACCTGCCGACCACCGTCGCAGACGGAACGGTCCTGCTGCGCTCGCCGGGGCCTCGGGAGGACGTACGGGACGTGCTGTGCGGGGCGAGCCTGGCAACCCTGCCGCGAGGGGCGATCGTCGGCACGGGGGCGCCACGGCGAATGGCGCAACTTCGGCACCTGCGGCCGGATGTGACGGTCGTGCCCATCCGCGGGAACGTGCCGACACGGTTGCGGCGGGCGGGCCGGTCGGGGATGCATGCGGTGGTTCTGGCGGCGGCCGGACTGAACCGGCTCGGCCTCATGCCCCCCGCAGGAGAGCGGGAGGTCCTCAACCCGGCTACCTTCCTGCCGTCCCCCGGTCAGGGTGCGCTCGGGATCCAGGTGCGCATTGGGTCCCGGGCGGCCGAGCTGCTGGCCGGCACTGGTGACGTGGGTGTGGATGCGGCGGCGCGGGCAGAGCGGTCCCTGCTGGCGGAGCTGCATGGCGGCTGTTCCGTTCCGGTGGGGGCGTGGGCGCGCGTGGAGGCTGACGGGCTGCTACACCTGTCCGCGGCCGTGACGTCCGTCGACGGCGCCGACCAGGTCACGGCGGCCGGACAGGGGCCGGTGGACGCCCCGGAGAAACTGGGCGCCCACCTAGCGGGGGAGCTCGTCGCGCGAGGGGCCGTGCGCATCCTGGAGCGGTTCAGGGCGTCCTGAGCTGGCGGGCGATGGTCAAGGCGCCGTACGTGATCACGCCGTCGGCACCGGACCGCTTGAGTGCGGTGTACGCCTCCACCAGGCCGCGGACATCACGGCCGCCGTCCGGGCGCGGGTCGGTCAGCCGCAGGTATTCCCCCGAGACGCTGAACGGCAGCACGGGCACGGTCAACTTGGCCTTGAGCGCCACAAGGGTGTCCACCGTGTGAAGGGCGGGTTCGGTGAGGATCATGTCAGCGCCCTCGGACACCATGTCGGCAGCAGCATTCACGGCCTGTTCGGGCCGGCTGGGGTCGAGCTGGAAGACGCGGCGGCCGGATCGAGGGGTGGCGCCCATGGTGGCGCGGTAGCCCTCGTAGAGCGCGGAGTCGTAGATCAGGTGGGGCATGATCGCCACGTCCTGGTGTCCGGCCGCATTGAGGGCGGCGCGGACGGCGCGGATGCTGCCGGGAATCATCGCGGCCGGTCCGACGATGTCGGCCCCGGCGTCGGCCTGGGTGACGGCCTGGGCGGCGAGGACTTCGGTGGTCGCGTCCATGTCCATGCGGCCGGCGGAGTCGGCGAGCCAGCACTCCCCGGAGTCGTTGTGCGAGCACACACAGGTTTCGGTCATGACGGCGGTGTCGGGTCGGGTCTTCTTGATGGCACGGATGGTGCGGGCCATGAGGCCGGTGGGGGAAGCGGCCTGGGAGGCGCGGGCGTCGCGGAGGCGGGAACCGGCGAACACCTTCACCGCCTTCACCCCCGCGTCGGTTAACGCGCTGGTGGTGGGGGGGATGTCGGCGAGGGTGAAGGTGGGCATGGGCCTGTCGGCGGTGTCGTCGTCCTCGCGCATCAGGAACACCATCGTGAGATCGGCCGGAGTCAGGACGGGGCCGGTGAGGAAGTGGCGTACAGCTGGGCGGTGCGTCGGCATAGTGGTCCTCCATCGGTGAACGGTTGTGTAGTCCCCGCGGCCTGGATCCGGACGGTCAGTGTCGTCCGGGCCGCGAGGCGGTCGGGTGGCCTGCCCCGCCGTTGGGCATGGGGTCCGGGGCCGGTGGTCCTGGGGGAGTGCGGTCTCCACACCGGCAGGCCCGGCCGCTGGTGTTGGCGTGACTATGGTCGGGGTTGAGGCATGTCGCGGCTGGTGGCTCCGGGCTGACGGTGTCGGCAGACATCCCGGTCTGTCCGGTGTGGGAAAGGAGTAGGACAGCCACAACGTGGCTGGCTGCCCACAGGACGGCCATGGCCCCGCTCAGCAAGTCGGCTCGGGACACCAGAGGCCGCGTCCGTACGCAAGGCCCGGTCACCCGGCCGCCCTGGCGCAGTCCTTTATGAGGGCCTTCACTTCGCGGCCGGTCGCGAGGCGTGCCCACAGGTATGCCTGATCGGCGTCGACACCAGCCCATCCGGAACCGATCTGTACGACCTTGCCCGTGAACTGTTGTGGGACCTCGCCTCGGTTTTCGGCATAGGTGGTGCCGGTCACGGTGTCGCCGACGGCGTACGGGCAGCGGCGCGAGCGCGTGGCCATGGTCACCGCTCCCCCGTCCTCGTGCTGTCGGCCGGCCGCTCGTCGCTCGGATCCGGGTCGAGGCCATCCCACCGGGCCAGGAAGCGGCCAAAGCCGTCGGCGGCTCGGTCGGCGAGCTCGTCGGACGGTCCTTCCGGGGGAGCGGGGAGCGGGTGGTGATGCGTGTTGTGGGCGCGGGTCACCGCGTCCTCCTTCCGACGCAGGCCAGTCGGGGGCCGGGGCCCGGCCCGTGCCGGGCCCCGCGAGGGGGTGCTACCACTGAACGCCCGCGGTCGGGTCGGGAGGTAGGGCGATCAGGCGCCGGACGCAGGGAGCACCCTAGGGCGATTTGGCCTGTCGTTTACCTGCGGCGGCTTCGGGTGTCGCTCTACGGTGTGGCGATGGACACGCGGCGAAACCTCGCGTTAGAGGCGTGGATGGCAACACAGGGGCTCAGTTCCCGAGAGCTCGCTGACCTGGTCAATCGTGGGGTCGGCGAGCTGACCGGACGCGTTGGCGGCCTTGACGACTCCAATATTCGTGCATGGAGGTCAGGCCGCGTCCGGTGCCCCAAGGGGGCCCAGCTCCACGCCCTCGAACTCATCTCCGGCCTACCTGCGACCGACCTAGGGTTCGTGCGCCGGGGCCACCTCACGGCCCCCACCCCCCATCAGGAGCACCCGATGAAGCGCCGCAATTTCGTGAACGGGATGACCGCTGTGGCGGCTGCTGTGGCCGGCCCCACCCCCCTCGCTCCGGCCGCGCCCCGGGTCGGGATGTCCGACGTGGCGCGGCTGCATCAGCGATTCACCGACATCATCGCCTCGGACCACCGGCACGGCGGGCAACCGAGCATCGAACAGGAGGCGGCCCGCCTCGCCGAGGAGGCGCTCAGATTGCAGGGGTCGGGCGGGGCGTCACAGCGCGTACGGGCGAACCTGTATGCGACGGCGGCCTCGTTCCGCTCATCGGCTATGTGGGCGGCCATCGACGGCCGCCGCTTCGGAGACGCACGTAACCACTGGCGGGAGGCGTGCCAGCTTGCCGAGCTGTCCGGGGACCAGGCGATCAAGTTCCGGATCTGGTCGCACGCAGGAACGATGTTCCGGCACCAAGGTCGTCCCGCAGAGGCAGCAGCGGCCAACGATGTTGCCCGCTCGCTAGGGCTCGTCCGCCGAGATCCGCTGTTTGCCTCGCTCGGCCTGGCTCGGCATGCGGCGATCCACGCGGCGGCGAACGAGCGCAAAGCGGTCCGGCGGGCATTCGGCCAAGCCGAGGAAGCGATGGAGCGCGCCAACCGCGGCGATGTGCGGCCCGTGTGGATGACCGCCTTTTACGACCGCGCCGAACTCGACTCCCTCGCCTTGTCCGCGTACCTGGCTCTCGGGGACTGGGCGACTGCCGAGGCTCACGGGCACCGGTGCTTGGCCGGCCTGCGTCCGCACATGCATCGGTCGCGGGCAATCACCACGGCCCGCCTGGCAAGGGCGCAGCTCGAACAACACGAAGTGGAGGCGGCTGTCGCCACCGCCATGCGGGTCTCTGCCGATGCGGCCACCGCCCACCCTCGTGTGGTCGGCATGCTCGACATTTTCGGGCGCCGCCTCGCCGAACTCTCCCCGTGCAGCTCTCACACAGACGTGTGGTGGGAGTTCGCCGCCACCATGAAGGGACATACGCGATGACCGCTGCCGCCATGATGCGCCGGCACACAGACTTCACGCCCAGGCTGCGGCAGGTGATCGGCGATCTGTATGCGCAGGTTCGTGCCGACCTCCTCGACCACCCGAACTACCGCCTCGACACCTTCCTCGAACGCCTCGACCGACACGGCATCGAGCCCGGATTCGCGGCTGTCGTGGCGCACGCGCCGGACGGCGCCGCAGTCGGGTACGCGTACGGCAACACGGTCAGCCCGGGAGATCGGTGGTGGAAGCGGATGAACTCCCCGGTCCCGGGCCGGTTCACCTCCCGTGATGCGCTCGCCGTGAAGGAGATTGGGGTCGTGCCTGCATGGCGTGGCATAGGTGTGTCCCGGCAGATGCATGACGCCTTGCTCGCCGGACGACCGGAGACGCACGCGACGCTGATGGTGAACCCCGCGGCCGGCGACGGGAAAGTGATGCGCCTGTACGCGGGGTGGGGGTACGAGGAGATCGGGGTCGTGCAGCCGTCGCCGGAATCGCCGTGGCTGGTATGCATGGGACGATCAGTGCGACGGTAGGCCGTGGCGTTGATGCACAGGGCTAATGCTGTGACCGCAAACATTCACCGGGTTGGGACGTCGTCCCACGTCATGCGTTTCTGGCCTACCGGCCACATAGACACGCAGATGACGCCTTGTCCGAGTGCCTGCCTGACTGCTTCGTCAACGCAGCATGCGCCGCACACATCGATATCCCGGTCTACCGTGGCGCGGGACGCGCCACCCTGGTCATCTCCGTCGATCAAGGGGCCATGGCAGCGAGGGCACTTAATCTCCATGAACTGACCGTACAGAGGCCGGACACTCCCTGGAGCCCGATTGGGACGACGTCCCTACCCGGTGAACGTTTGCGGTCACAGCACTAGCCCGAATCGCCGAGACGACGGGTCGCGATGCCCGGCCGGTCGCGATAGGGGTAAAGCGGCACGGCGTCGACAACCTCGGGAAACTCGTCCAGGGGACTGATCGCGGGCCGGGTGCCGTGTCTCTCTGTCTCTGCCCAGTAGATCGCCGCCTTACGGTTCCACTCCCGGCGCAGGACGACGCCAGTCTCCGGAAGCCACACAATCCAGTCACCACGGCCGTGGCGGCGGCGGCGCCACAGGAAGAACAGCACGCCGCCGACGATGGTCTCCACCACGGCGAGCGGCAGGAGCAGCAGGCGGGCCGCTTCCCCGCCGGCCGGGACCAGGAGGAGCGCCACGGCCGCGCCAGTCAGCCACGCAGGCCAGTACCAGTAGGGGCGCGGCGTGAGGGTCCGGCGGTAGGTCATGAGCGCGCCGACGAGCATCCCGCCGGCCGCGACGGCAGGGAATGAAGAGTCGGTGGTAAGGGTGAGGAGGGCGCACACCACGGCACCGCCTACAAGGCCGCCTGCGGTCCTACGGTTCTGGGTCTTCGTCATGGTGTGCTCCCCCTTCGGTCTCGGTAGAGCTTCCCATGCCGCAGCGCCGAACTCCTCGGCCTTTCGGGTCGGGGGGTTCGGCGCTGCGGTCAGCGGCTCATCGGTCGACGACATCGAGGAGGATGTCGCGATGCAGGACGGTGACGACCAGACCGCGGCCGTTGTCGAGTTCGTGCGCGAGGTCCAGGGCCACGGAGGCGGCGCGGTGGCGTCCGCCGGCGCAGCCGACTGCGACCGTGACGGGGTGTTCTCCGGCCGGGCCGTTGAGGAACGCCTCGACCATGTCGGCGGCGGCCTCGGTCATCTCGCGAATTCCCTCGGTGCTGCGTACGGCCCGGCGTACGGCCTCGTCGCGGGCGGTGAGGTGCTTCAACTTCGAGTCGACGTTCGGGTCACGGAAGTGTGTGCGCAGGTCAAGGGTGATGTTCGCCTCCGGAGCCGGGCCGTGCAGGTAGCCGAACGAGATGATCCGGACGTCGTGGTGCATGGTGCTCCCTTTGTGTCGGGTGTGGTGGGCAAGTGCTGCGGCGGGGGGGGGGCCGCCGGGGGGGGGGGGGCGGCGCCGCGCCCCGACACTACGTGGGGGGGGGGGGGGCCGCGGGGGCGCGGGGCGGAAGTCCGGGGGGGGGGGGGGGGGGGGGGGGGGGGCGGCCGCCCCCGACGCCATGAGTCACAGGGTGGTCGGGGCCGCGAGGAGCGTGCGGGCCTGGGCAATGCGCTGGGCGGGGTAGTCGGTGGCGCATGCGGCGGCCTCATCGAGGGCCTCGGCGGCATCGCCTTCCAAGAGAATTCCGCTGGGATCGGTGATCAACGCGCCAAGCATGTAGAGAATGCCGCACGCCGGCGCTTCCGGGGCAGGTTCTGTCAGCTCTCGCGGGATGGGATCACGCGCGCCTGTGCGGACTCAGGGGCAAAGACGGGCACACCGCCCATGTGAGTGATGGCGCGCGCCTGCCCCCACAGTGCGTTGAAGCGGTTGTGCAGTTGCCGCGCCTCGGACAGCTGTCGGTCACGGGCGAAGTGCCGTTCCATGCTCGTGATCGCGTCCGTGAGCCACTTGATCTCGTGGCGGTAGAGGGGAAGGTGGGCGCGCTGCGGGTCGGGCTGAACGACGGACGCGGCGCCGGCGCGCTGGTACAGCAGTGCGGTCACGTCGTGGACGGTGATCAGCATCGGGCCGTAGTACGGGGCGCTCCCCAGCCACTGACGACGCAGCCGATCCGCTTCAAGTAATGCCCGTTCCAGTGCGGCAAGCTCGTCCAGGTTGATCGCGATAGCTTCCGGCTCCGGCGTGGGCGTGCTCGGGGTCGGCGTGGTCTTGTCCCTGCGGAACATGCGTCCTCCGTTGTTTGGGTCGTCTGGGTGCTGGTTTGCGGGGCACTGCGCCCCGGGGCCCCACTGCTGGGCGCCCGGGGTGTGCCGTCGTGCGGACGCCCCCGGTCGGGCTTCCTTGCTGGTTTGGTCAGGCGTCGAGCTCGCGGCCGCGGGGGCAGCCGTGGGCGATCGGGTTGGACAGCAGGGCATGTGCCTGCCGGGCGGTGGCGTGGGTCCACCAGTCCGCTTGGATCGAGGTTCCGCATGCAGTGCAGGTCCACTTGCGTCCGCCGTGCAACTGACCGGTAAGGCGCTCCTCGACCTCCTCCTCCCACGTGCTGAGGGCCTCGACGTAGGCGCCAGCAGCGAGGATGCCAACGAGAACGAGGAACACCAGGCGTAGCGCGGCGGACCCGTTATCGCTCATGAGGGCGTCCGCAACGGAGGCCGTGGAGAGGCCGACGGTGAGAGGAGCGATCAGGCGGAGCGCGGTGAACGCGGTGAGCTGGATGCGCAGGCGGACGCGGGTCCGGTCATCGAGGGGGATGTCGGTAGTGGTGACCTCGGTCATGCGCGGGAGTTCCATCAGTTTCCTTCCCTTGGGGTGCCGCCGGGGCCTCAGCTGAGACCCCGGCGGGCGGGGTGGATGATCAGGCGGTACCGGCGTGCACGGGCGCCGGGTCAGTGGTGCATTCCTCGCAGGACCCGGCGGGCTGTTCGGCGTGGTCGGGGCACGTCAGCGCCCAGGTGTGGACCGGCTCCTCGGCGGGGGTGTCTTCCTCGGCGTTGAGTTCGGCGTCGAGTTCGGCGGCCCGATTGGCGGCCTCAACCGCGCAGTCGTACGCCTCGACACACCCCTCGTCGGTGAACACGCCCGCGCCCCGTGCCCACCCTCGCGAGCGGGTGCACTCCTTGATCGGGTCACCGGTGACGTCGGGCCGGGCGGCGATCCGGTGACGGCATGTCGGAGCGGGGGTGCAGTCGGCGGCGATCCACTCGGCGCCCCCGGCGACGACGACGCGAGCGGGCTCGTTCGCTCGGTGCGTCAAGCCCTCGACGGTGCGTTCCCGTCCGTCACCGCAGACGACGCGGGAGCCGGACGGGAACCGGGGGGCCGACGCCGGCGGGGTCGGCGGCGCCTCGGTCTGGGCCGTGGTGTTCGTGTCGGGCCGCCATGCGAATACGGCCCTCAGGCTGTGGGGCTCGACCTTCCACCCGGCATTGGCGAACGCGTCGGCCAGGATCTCGACACAGACGCCGTTCCACTTGTCCTTGCGGCTGGTGATGAGGCCGGACTCGATCCAGTACGCGGCGATCCGGCCGCCCCCGCGGGGCTCGACGAGGTATCCGCGCACGGTCGGGTCTGCCTCGTCGGGGTCGGTGATCTCGGTGTGTTCGGTGACGGTGGCGGGGCGCAGCGGGCGGAGGGCCTCGCGGGCGGCGGCGACGTCCGGGTGCGTGATGTGGCTCGGGCGGCTTCCCTTGGCGGTGCCGTTGTGGTCGACGACGACGCCCTCAACGATGCGGGGCTCGGCGGGCGCGGCCTGCGCGGTCCGGGTGGCGTCGGCGGCCTCGACGGTCTCGACGAGCTGCACGACGGCGGCGGCGAGCGGGGAGGCCGCGGCCAGTCGCTCGGCCTCGGCGCGCTCCGCCATCTTCTTCACGCACTGGTCGTGAGCCAGCGACACGGGCCGGGCCTCGATCGTCTCGCGGGTGGAGAAGTGGCCGCCGGCGCGGGGGCGGATGCGGCGGTTGCAGAGCGCGTACCCGTCGGCGTCGAAGGCGTGGGCGAGGTGGAGATTCGTCTTGGTGTAGGCCCAGACCGTTCCGGCCTTGAAGTCGTGTTCAGACATGCGGTGTTGCTCCGTTTCCCGTTCGGTTCTTGCGTGCCCCAACCCTGACACAAGATGCAGTTTTACTGCAAGTGCAACTGTGAGTTGAACTGAAACTCACCCCTACGCCTCCCGAGGGGCCTGCATGCGACGGCGCCCCCGAGGAGTCCGCAGGGCGGGCCCCTCGGGGGCGCTGCACCGGGAGCTACTCCTCCGTGTCGCCGCCGCGCATCTTGCGCTCATGGCGCCGCTCGCCGTACGCCCCGGCCTCGCGGATTCCGTCGCGGGCCGCGCCGATTCCCTCGCGGCCCAGGCTCGCCGTCGACTCGATGGCCGAGGCGCCGGCGGTGGCCACCTGTCCGGCGGCTCCCGCGACTTGGCCGACCGCGCCCGCCACCGCGGCGACGGCGCCGAAGGCCGCGGCCATGGCGCCGCCGGTGGCACGCCCGGCAGGCTTGGCCGGTCCGGCGGGGGCGGCCTTGCCGGACTTCGCGGCAGCGGCGGCGGCGGCGCGGGCGGCCGGGGACTGCGCCGCGGCCGTGCCCTTGGCGACGAGAAAGCCCTCGATGTTCCCGGCCTTGAGGGTCAGCCGGAACGGCTTGCCCTCCTCGGCCTGGGAAAGGGTGTTGAGGTGTGCCGTCGTCAGGTTCTCGACCTGAAAGAAGCACTGCGCCCGGCTGCGGCGCTTGCCCGAGGCATCGGGGTGCATCTCTCCGCACGTCGCGTTGATGGTGCCGCCCGAGGGGATGAGCGTGAGCTCGCGCGGGACGTTGCCGCTTCCGCGGCTCGGGCACCGAACCGCGACGCCTGCCACGGTGAGTTTGCGGACCTTGAGCGCAGTCATTCGGGGGGCTCCTATCGAGTGGTGATGGTGGCGGTTGCGGTGGCCTTGGCGCGGCCGAACAGTCCGGCGGTGGCCGTGGCGGTGGCCGTGGCGGTCTGCGCTCCGCCGGGCCTGCGGCTCTTGACGACGGCGGCCACCAGGGCGACGACGAGGGCAAGAACGAACGCGATCTTGGCGAGGATGACCAGGGCGGCGGCGAGGGCGGCGGCGGCCTCGGCGAACACCTGGAGCGCGTAGGCGGCGAGGGCGAGCGAGGCCGAGGCGGCGGTCATCAGGAGGGCGGTGGTCTTGGCCCAGGCCGGGACGGTGCTGGGCGCCGCGGCGGGGGCCGCGGGCTCGGCGCCGGCGGGGACGGTGGCGTACACCCACACGGTGCGGCCGTCGGCGGTGCGGGCCTCGACGGCGCCCGGGACCGGGACCGGAGAGAGGAACGGGAGGGCCTCGGCCGGGTGGACGGGCATCGGCTCGGGGCGGTAGACGACGGGGGCCTCTGCGTAGCGGTGGGCGTTATTTTCCATGATCGTCCGCGCTCCTGGTCGTGATCGTTTTGTGCGGGTTTGAGGTGTCGGGATGGGCCGGTTCGAGTCGGGTTAGCGCAGGTCAGAGGCCCGTACGGGGCCGGTACGGGGCCCGCGGGGCGGGTTCGGCGTACCGGCCGGGGCGGGGTCTGTACGGAGGGCGTACCGGGCGCTGACCTGGGACGTTCCGACCCGTACGGACCCCGTACCGGGGTGCATACCTACACAATCCCGGCGGCCGTGCGGAGGTCGTCGAGGTAGAAGCCGTTCGCCCGGCCGCCCTTCGACCAGCCTCGGGAGGCGAGGCTCCGGCCGGTTCCGTCGAGGGCCGCGTCAATCGCCTTCCGCAGCTCGGTCCCGCCGGTCTGGACGTAGGCGGCCCGGTCCTCCTCCCCCACCCCCAGGGCGGCGGGCGCCCAGGTCGACGGGTCGAGCTGGGCGAGGCCGTCGAGGATGTCGGCGGTGGCCAGACGCTCGGGAAGGCTCCTGTCCTCGAACACCGCGAGGAGGTCGGCGAGGATGCCGCCGACGCGCGCGGCCCGCCCGGACTGCCCCGCGGCCTCCCCGGCGAGCGTGCCGGCCGCGATGCGCAGCGCCCGGCCGCGCTCGCAGATGGCGCGGAAGGTGGGAAGGTTGATCAGCAGGGAGCGGATGAAGCGGAGGCCGGTCTCGTCGGCGTGAATGCCCATGCCCTTGAACGCGGGGGCGAGTTCCTTGGCGTTCCAGCCGCTCGCGCTCGAACCGGTGCCGAGAATCGAGTCGCTCATCTGGTACGTGGCGCACAGGTGGGCGATGCGCTGCGGAATTGCGTCACGGATGGCGCTCGGGACGGCGTCGCCGGTCGGCTTCTGCGAGGCGAGAATCAGGATCAGGCCCGCCGCGGGGCCCACCTTGGCGAGGGTTTCGAGGGCGTCCTCGATCCGCTTGCCGTACGTGAGTTTGTCGTCCTCGTTCTCCTTGCCCTGGTTTTCGAGGTAGCGCTGAAGCTCGTCGATGATCAGGACGAGCGGGTACACCTTGTGGTCCCGCACGATTTCGGGCGTGAGCTTGCCCTCGGGGCAGACCTCGTCGGGAAGCTCGAACAGGGCGTCGTATGCCGCCTCCATCTCCTTGACGAGGTCTTCGAGGACGTGGGTCAGGCGGCGGACCGCGGGCTCGGTGACGCCCCGGACGTACGCCTCGGCGAGGAGGGCCGTCGCCGCCCAGTCCTTGCCGCCCTTGCCGTCGGCGACGATCACCCGGCACGTGGCGTCGAGGACGGCCGCAGCCGCAGCCGCGCGAGCCGTGAAGGTCTTGCCCTGCCGCGGCATGGCGCCGACCAGGAGGCCGAAGAACAGGAGCTCGATAGCGGTGATGCGGCCGGTCTCGTCCACGAACGTCGGGGCGCCGTTCCAGATATCCCACTCCTCCGCGGTGGCCAGCGGGGAGGCGACAGGGTCACCGCCGAAGGGGTGGGCGTCGGCCACGCGCATGTAGACGCAGCCCTCGTGTCCGTCCTGGCGGATGGAGAGCTGGATCGAGTCGACGGCGAGGGCGGCGGCGAGGGCCTTACGCTTCGCCGCGACCTCGGCGGCGGTCTTGCCCGACTCCCGCGGGAGCTCGAACCGTACGACGCTCGCCTTGTCGCCCGGCTCGCGGGCAATGAACCCGATGATGGTCACGCTCTCGTCATCCTTGAGGATGCCGACGTTGCGGGCCCGCAGAGCCTTGTTGAGGCCGTCGTCGGTGAGGACACCGGCCCCGGTGAAGTCGACGGCGTCGGCGATGGTGAACGTGCCGTCGGGCTCGCGGCGGATCATCTCGCGGCGGCCGAGGGCGTAGAGGATGCCGAACACCGGCAGCAGGATCGGGGAGGCCATGACCCATCCCCACGTCTCCCCCATGGCCAGGACGGCGCCCAGGTAGGTGCTGCACCCGGTGAGGCTGTAGACGGTGAGGGGCTCCCGCCGGCGGGCCCGCGCTTCCTTGCGGCGATCGGCGCGAAGGTCGGCGATGTGCTCCGGGCCTGCCTTGGTCCGCCGAACCTTGTCGGTGATCTGCCCGTACTCGGTGGCGAACAGGTAGGACCAGGCGTCGCGGATGCCGACCCGCGCGCCGAGGGCGGCGACGTTCGCCGCGCGCCACAGGTAGACCGGCGAGCGCAGCGCGTGATAGGCGGAGGCGTTGACCCACTCGGCGCGACGCTGGCGCCAGACGCCCATGTCGGTGAGGGACTCGGGGACGAGGCGGCGGAGGTTCCAGCCCTCGCGCTCGTCGAGGACCTCAAGGACCCCGGCCTCGTCGCCGAGCTGGTCGGCGGGGGCCTCGTCGACCTTGTCCAGCCGCACCGTTCCGGTGGACAGGTCCGCGATGCCGGCGGGGGTGGTGCGGACGGTCTCACGGGCCGCGCGGGCGAGGAGTTCGAGGCGGTCGAGGGTCTCGGGGTCCTGGTAGGCGGCGAGGTCGATGTACTGGGCTTCGCGCTCGCCGTACTCGGTGCTGGTGGTGGACATGCGAGGGCTTCCTTTCGGGGGCGCCCGGCCGCCGGGGGAAGCGGCCGGGCGTAGTTCAGGGGGCGAGCGCGTATTCAGCGGGAGGAGGCGGGGGCCGGGAGGTCGGCGGCGTCCAGCTCGGCGAGCGCGAGGTGAAGCCGGGCCCGGGAGGTGTCGGAGGTGACCCCGATCGCGTCCCCGTACATCAGGTTTTCGCGGGCCTGCTCGGCGGCCTCCCACGCCCTGCCGACGTGGACGTTGGCGAAGTCGGCCGTCTCGAACTTGAGGTAGACGAGGCCGAGCTCGGCGGACGCCTTGGCAAGGTGGTGGTGATCCCCGGCGGACTCGGCGTCGGCCATCTGGGCGAGCTCGCCGGCGGCGAGCCGGTACAGGTTGCGGTGGGTCGTCACTTGCCGCTCTCCTTCTTCTCCGCTTCGGCCTTCTTCTTGGCGGCCCTGCGCACGGCGAGGTCCTTGCACGCCCACTTGAGGGCGGCCGGGCCCCAGAGGATCAGGACGAGGACGAGGAGGCCGACGACGGCGGCCGGGCCCCATCCGTTCTCGGGGACGAGGCGGATCGTCATGTACGAGAACCCGAATCCAGCGGGAATCAGCAGGCGCGGCGGGGTGTGGCTCTTGGCGCTCACGGGGTGTTCTTCCTTTCGGCCTTGACGTGGTCGCGGAGGCGAGTCAGGTACTCGTTCGAGCCGCCGCCAACAGCCGCGCGGACGTTGGAGAGAGACAGTTTCGTGACGTCCTTGAGGGCGTCGGCGAGGTCACGAACCTTGGCGAGGTCGGCCTCGTCGAGGGGCTTGTCAGGCACCTTGGGAGCGGTGCGGCCAGAAGGGTGGTTCCCTTTCCGCCCAAGGGCTCCGGCCCCTCCGGAGGGTCCACCGTTGCCCTTCCCACGGCCGCTCGCGCCGCCGTTTTCGTCGCCGTCGGAGGGCGGGAAAATCTCGTCGAGGAGGTAGTCGACGGCGAGCCTGTCGGGGGTACGTTCGGCGGCGGCGAGGACGTCCTCGACGGCCTGCCGGGCTGCGAGTTCGGCGGCGAGGGTCTCGACGGTCTGCCCCACAGGGAGGGCGTGAACGCTGCGCCATGCGGTCTCCCACAGGGCGCCCGGCTTCACGCCGGCGGGGGCGGCGGAGGAGAGGTGTTCGTACCGCGTCCATACCTCGGCATGGGCGACGGCGCGGCGAGCGTCGGCCCACGCCTTGTCACGGAGGATCGAGCCGAGGGGGTGCGCGGCGATGATCTGCTCGTACTTCTCCCACGCCTCGGGGAAGAGGTGGGAGCGCTGGGCGTCCTGTGCGGCGATCTTCGCGGCCTCGACCTCGACTGCCTCGCGTGCCTTGCGGTCGGACTCCTCGCGCCGCTCGGCCTCGGCCTTGCGGCGGTGCTCAAACTCGGCCCGTCGGGCGGCGAGCTCGGCCTCGGCCTTGCGGGCGGCAGCCTCAGCGATCTTCCGCTCAGCGCGAGTCGCCTTGGCGGCCTTGGACCGGGCGCCGAACTCGTGCACCGCCCACACCGCCGGACCCGCGATCGAGCAGAACGCGCCGACGAGACCGAAGTCGAGACCGATGTCGGTGTGCGACCTGCCGTGCCAGACGTTCACCCCAGCGGCGACGGCCGCGGCGAGACCGGCGCCGACGAGGTAGTGCCAGACCATGCGGCGGGCTGCGATAGCGGCCTCGGCCTGCCGCATCATCACCCAGGCGCCCGACTCCAGAATGAGGGGGCCCAGGAGCATGAACGGGCGGGACGGCTCCCAGAACGCGAGGAGCTGCAACGGCATCGCGAACAGGAAGCACGCGATGGCGAACCAGCGGACGGCGGTTGCGGCCTTCTCGTCTCGTTCGGCGGACTCGACCTTGCGCAGCTCCTCGGCGGCGTCCTCGGCCTGTCGGGCGGCGCGGGCCTTGCGCTCGTCCTCGGCCTCCTGGGCGGCCTCGCGCTCGATGCGGTCGGCCTCGGCCTGGGCCTTGGCGATCTTCGGGGCGTCGAGGGCCTCGCGGCGCTTTCGCTCGGCCTCGGCCTGGGCGGCGGCGATCTCCGCCTCCGTGCGGATCTTGTCGGCGTTCGCGGACTGTTCGGCCCACGATGCCGACGGCTGTGCGGCGCTCACTTGTTGATCTCCTTACGGGCGCCTCGGCGGGCCAGGGCGCAAAGGGGGCAGGCGGCGAACGAGGCGCCGAAGAACTCGGCGCGCAGCCACTCGACGCACAGGAGGGAGCCGAGGGCGGCGGCGATGACGAACTCGGTCGTCTGGCCGTCGAGGTAGGAGACGGCGGCCCATCCGACAACGCCGACGAGGACGGCGGTCGAGGTGGCGATGTGGTGGACGGCGGCGACGAGTCCGGCGGCGGAGCCGCTCAGGATGTGGCGGGCGGTGGTGCTCATCGGGGGGTCTCCTCGTCGGCGTGGCGGTCGAGGGCGGCGCGGGCGCGGCGGCGGTGGTTCTCGGCGGCCCACAGGGCGGCGCATCGGGCGGCCTGGTGGGCGGTGGCCGGGTCGGTGAACCCGTGGCGGGCGAGGGTCTCGGGGGAGACGTCGCGGACCAGGGCGCACGCTGCGGCGGTCACGGGGCCGGGCGGGGCGTCGGGATTGCGGGCGCCGGCGGTGCGGCGGGGATGCTGCGGACCATCGCGGCGAGGCGGACGGCGAGGCGGCCCAGGATCAGGGCCCCGGCGACGAACGCCCCGGCCTTGACCAGGGTCACCAGGGCAGCGAACAGGGTCACGACGAAGGGGGCGGCGGCCTGGGCAAGGCCCGCGAGGACGAGGACCAGGACCAGGAGGGCGGCGGGGTGCAGCTGGTCGGCGTAGCCGAGGAGGGCGCGCAGCGCGCGGGCGGCGGTGTGGCGGGTGATCGTCACGCGGCCCACCCCCGGAGGACCTCGTCGGTCTCGTCGAGCTGGTAGCCGTCGGCGTTGTCGGCGCGCTCCATCTCGTCGGCGAGGACGAGGAGGCGGCCGTACGCCTGCGGGACGTTCACGAACCCGGCGTCGATCATGTCGACGAGGGCGGCGACCCGGGCGGCCTCGTCCTCGAACGCGGCGAAGAGGGCCGCGGCGTGGTCGGCGTCGCTCAGGTCGTCGGCGATCTTGTACTCGTGACCGGTGACGAGGTCGACGTCGAGGCCGATCACGGCGGAGACGTCCAGCCGCGCCGACTCGTCGAGGAAGCGGGCGGCCGTGGCGATTCGCGGAATCGGACCGGATTCGGGCATGGTGGTGCTCACGCGGATCAACTCCCTGTTTCAGGCTGGTGAGTCGAGCCCGCTTAGCGGCCCCTTTGCGTGGACTAGACGCATGGGGCCGCGCCCTTTTGGGCAGCGGGCCGCACTTTCCGCCTCCGCCATTCCTAGGAATGGGGCGGCTGGTAAGACCATGACACTCTGCGGAACCACTGTCAACCATTCCTAGGAATGTGCTGTACTGAATACACCCGACGGGAGGAAGTGGGAGGCATGGCCGGTAAGTGGCAAGCGTTGGCCGACAGGCTCGAACGCGAGATCAACGAGGGGGTGTATCAGCCCGGAGACCCCTTGCCGCAGATCCTTGATCAGGTGGCGGCCGGCGCGGGGGCAAAGGCGACCGTGAGCCGTGCCTATCAGGAGCTTGAGGCTAAGGGGCTGGTGACCTCTCGCCGCGGCCACGGAACGGTGGTGCGCGACCGCAGCCGTGTGCGGGTGCCGCTGAATCGGTTCGAGCGCGTCCTCGACCCCGGCGGGACCCGGGGCCCCTGGGAGGCCGCCACCGCCGAACAGGGCCTAGACGGGCGGATGGAAGTCGCCACCCCGGCCGCGGAGACGCTCGACGCTCCCGCCGATGTCGCCGAGCTCCTGGAACTCGACCCCGGCGCCCCGGCGGTTCGCCGCCGGCGCCGCGCACTGATCGGCTCGGACGTCGTCGCCCTGCAAGAAGCGTGGTACCCCCTCGACGTCGCCCAAGCGGCGAACCTCGACCGGCCCGAAAAGATCACGGGCGGAGTCCTCGCCGCCCTCCTCGCCGCCGGTCTCCTACCAGCCTCGGCCGACGAGTACGTGACCGCCGAGGAGCCGACACCACAGCAGGCCGCCCAGTTGGTCATAGGAGCGCGGGTGTCGGTCCTGGTGATCGACCGCGTCACGAAGGACCGCACCGGCCGGGCAATCGAGCTCGTCCGGGTCACGGGCGCGTCCGACCGGCTGCAACTGGTGTACTCCCCCCTCCCCCTCCAGGTCCGTGCACCCCGCAGGGGCCGCGGCTCCAGTTCGTGACCGAGCGCTCGGGAGGCCCAAGAGCCTTGCGCCCCTTGATGTCCGGATTTCCGGACACGGCCTTTCCGCCGGCTGCGGCAACGTCGATGGGGGCGGCGCGCCACGCGGCATCGCTCGACTGATCACCAACCCGTCCGCAGGACGAGCGCCCGGCCCCGGAAGGGGTCGGGCGCTCTTGCGTTCCCCAGCGCCACCCCCCGCCGTCCGAACGGGTGATTCCCCCCTCGCGTACGCGGGCGCAGCCTGATGGTGTGCGCCCAACTCGACCCGTTTCAGGCTGACTTGACGGGTCTATACCGCTCTGTCACGTTTCCATCCAGCCACTCAGGCGCACCGAGAGAGAGGTCGATCACCCCATGGCACGACTTACCGAGTACGACGAGAGGCAGGCCGCTGGGCGGCTTCGCGTGGCGATCACGGCGTTCCGCTGGGCCGTGCACGCGGGGATCGTGCCCCGGCCGGACTGTGCCGGACCGGCATGGTCCCGGGCGGCGGTCGAGGCGATGGACCGGGGCGCCGTCGAGGCAGGGATGCCCAGTGATCCGCTGTCCGGCCGGCAGGCCGCGGACCGGATCGCCGAGGCCCTCGGTACGCCGAACGTTCCCGGCGAGCCCTCGGCTGTCACCGCGTTCGTCGTGCGCCGCTTCACGGCGGCCGGGTTGCTCACCGAGCTGTCGGCCAACCCTGACGGCTCCCTCGTCCACCCGTCCCAGGTGGCGGAGGTCTGCGCCCGCCCGGATCTGGCCGAACTCGTCGCGGGCGCCTCACCGCTCGGCCCGGATCAGGCCGCGGCTCGCCTCGGCGTTCGACGTTCCGACTGGGATCACATGGTGCGCCTGAAGTGGATCACACCGGCCGAGTGGCGGGAGGTTCAGTTCGGAACCAGCAGGGCCGGGGCGGTCAACGTGCCCATGTACCGGGTGGCCGATGTCGATGCTCTGCCCGCCGCTCATCCCGAGGTCGATTGGCCCGCGCTGCGTGCCGCCGGGAAGGGGCGGCGGTCCCCGCTCGCTGAGGTGGCGAACTAGTCCCGCGGCGACGCACAGCAAGAGGCCCCGCCCCGGGAACGACTTCGGGGCGGGGCCTCTGCGCGTACCTCAGGGGCCGGACACCAGGGCCACGACGAGCACCTCGCGGCGGGCATCGTCGATGCGGTAGAGGACGCTCGTCCACGCGGGACGGCCGCCGACGGTGAGTAGGGCGGTGTAGAGGCCGCCGACGCGGTCGGGGTAGAGCTCGCCGAGGTGGTGCGGGGCGTCGGCGAGCCGGGCCTCGAACTTGAGGACGGCGGCCCGTTCGTCGGGGGTCGCCGTGGCGAGAGCGGCCCGGCCGGTGTCGCTGTAGACGACGGACCAGGAGGAGGAGCCGGCGGTCACCGGCCGAGCTCCTGGGGGGCGTCGAGGATGTCGGCAGACGTCCACCGGGGGGCGGCCGGGTCGGCGCTCGCGGCAACAGCAGCAAGGATCGTGGGGTTAGTCCGCATGACGAGCCGGTGCCGCCAAGTACGGACGAGGGTGGCGTACGCCTCCGGGTCGTCGAGGTCCAGCTCGCCGAGGGCAGCCTCGAAAGCCTCGCGGTCTGCGGAACTGGCCGCGGCGAGGGCGGCGCGCAGTTGGGTGACCGTGCGTGGGCCGCCGGCGGGATAAGTGTGGAACGGGTCGAGCGGCGGCTCGGCGGGTGCTGCGCTCACGCCTCGGCCCTCCTCACGCGGAAGTGGACGGCGCCGCTCTCGGGGTCGGTCGTCTCCTCGTACTGCGCGCCCGTGGCTTCCAGTTGGGCGCGGTACACGTCGGCGGCCGGGGTCTTGCCCTGGCTCGCCGTGCCCGCGATCAGCGGGTGTCCGGTGGCGTTGGGGCGGCTCTCCTGCGTCATATCAGGCTCCTTCTGCCTTGGCAGTGAGGGTGAGGCGGTTACGGGTTTCGAGCTCGGCCGCGGCCTGTCGGGGGATGACGAGAACCCCGTCGAGGAGGGCGCGCGCCTTGATGTACGCGGCCTGTCGCTCATGTTCTCCGCCGCTCTCGTCGAGTGCGATTTCGAGGAGGCCGCGGGCCTTGGCGACTGCGGCGCGTTCCGGGTGGGGAACGTGCCGGGTGCCGGTCTTGCGGGCGTGTTCGTCTGCGGCCCGCCAGGCAATTTTGAGGGCGCTCACGGCCGCCCGGTAAGCGGCGAGGTCGTCCCCCCTGCGGGCGTCGCTGGCGGCATCCATGGCGTGCAGAAGTGCGGCGGTCTGGGGGACGGTGACGTCATCGAGCGTCGGGCGGTCGAGGAAGGCGAGGACGTCGCAGACGTATTCGCCGTATGCCTGGGTGACCTCGTCGTGGTCGGCCTCGATGGCCTGTCGGCGGCTGAGCTGGGCGGTGGCGCGCTCGCGGAGTGTGGCCGTTCGGCGACGGTGCCGATTGCCGAGTGTGGCAGCCGGGACGGCGACGGCTGCGGTTGCTCCGAGGCCGAGGGCCGTCCAGAGCACCCAGGCCGGCACGAGGGCCCCGCCCTCGGTGGGGTCGTCGCTGGGTGTGGATCGCGTCGGGGCGTCGGTGCCGAGAACGAGATCGGCGATCTCTCTGGGCCACATGAGGGCGGCCGTTGCGAGGCCGCCGAGGGCGAGCGCCCGAAGCGCTCTGCCGAACTCGCCGCGTCCGTAGGAGTGGAGCGCCGCCCATGCAGTTCCGAGGGCGGCGGCGCCGCCTAGGAGGGAGAGACTCCAGTCGACCCACTCGGTCATGGCGTCAGGCCGCAGCTCGCGAGCTCTTGCCCTTGGCCGCCGCTTCCTTGCGCGCCTTGCGGTTGTCGGCGGCTTCGGCGAGCCATCCGGGGTGCTGCTTCTCTACGAGGTCCCGAAGGTACTGGGCGGCAATGCCGGCCTTCCGGGCGACCGCGGACAGGTGTCCGTATTCGTCTGAGGTGATGGCCTGGGCTACGGCCTCCGCGAGTAGTGCCGCGTTGTCCTTCTCGGCCTGTTCCTTGGACCGTTCGGCCTTCTTGCGGAGCGTGTCGAGGATGTCGGTAGTCATGGGGTGAGGATGACACGTTCGCAGATACGCTGCAAGCAACACTTGCAGTTGGACTGCGACCGTGGAAGAGTGTTCGGTGATCGGGGCCCTTAACCACCGCACCGATCTATCAGTCGTTATGAGTCCAGCTCACAAACTGTGGGGGCGAAGCATATGGGGAAGTTCGCTAGCACCATGAGTTCGACCGAGTCGACGCTCCGGGTGACGGTGGCCGCCCTGATGCGGGCGTGCGGCGAGAACCAGACGCGATTGGCCGAGGGTCTCCGGATCACTCAGGGTCAGCTCAGCCGGAAGCAGAACGGGCGGGCGGCGTGGTCCTTCGGTGATCTCGACCTGTTGTCCAAGCACTACGGCGTTCCGGTTCCGGATCTTGTGGCCGGTCCGTCGCACGCGGTTAGCAAGTTGCCGCACGTCCGGTTGGCGCAGACGGTCGGCGGCACCCAAGAGGTGTTCACGGTCTAGAACGCCCGGTCACAGGCGGTATCCGCACCATCGCACGTGCGGCGGGGTTTACCCCTAGTTCGGCTCCAATCATGCGGAAAGCCCCATCGGGGGTGTGTCGGGAGTTACCAGCTCCCGCCCGATGAGGCTCTCCGCATGACCCTGCTCTAGGTCTACTGCGATTGTGCCACGCGACGCCGGGCGCTACACCGCGGAGGCCGGAAAGGCTCATTCGTGGCACCACATCGGGACATCAACCCGGACAACTGCGAAAATTGCCGCCGCGTTTTTGCGGCACTCGAAGATCACCAGATCGCCGCCCCCGAGACGTGGCTCACCACGGTGGAGATCGGAAAGGTGGTCGGCCTCAAGAAGCGCGCCACTCAGGATCACCTGGGCCACCTGTTCGCGAAGGGCCGGATCGACGCGGACCGCCGTACGCCGCTCGTCGGCGGAATCGGTCAGCCGCTGCTGCCGGGGGCCCAGCAGTGGGCGGCGGCCATCGTGGCACCCGACCCGACGTGCGCCAAGTGCCTGGTAGCCCTCGCCGCGTTCGGCTGGGAGGGGCAAATCCACTGGGATGAGCTCGCCGCAGCCGCGGGAGTTTCGAAGCGGACGGCCGAGCGGCACCGGGCGCACCTGATCGCCGCGGACCTCGTCGCGTTCCGCGCGGTGCCGGTGACGGGGGAGGACGGAAAGAACTACGGCCGCAAGCCGGACCGCTTCACCCTCATGAGTGGGCTCACCGCGCCCAAGCTCGTCGGGGCCGCGTGGGACGAGGCGCCGGCGGTGGCGGCCCGGGTCATCGAGCGTGTCCGCTGGTTCGTCGGCTACACCGAGGATGCGCGCTCGAACGCGGTCAAGTCGGTGACGTGGTGCCTGCGGAACGGGTGGCCGGAGGAGGCCCTCCTCCGGGCGCTGGACGCGTCCGAGAACCGGCAGGCGTACAACCCCGGCGGCTACCTGTCGAAGCTGCTGCAAAAGCTCCCGACGGAGTACGTCGTACCGGCCCGCCAGGTGGCCCGGGGCGAGGTGGCGGAACGGCAGGTCGACTGTCCGATCTGCGACACCCCGTTCAAGACCAAGATGCCCGGCCGTGTGCTCTGCGGCGGCGGCGTCTGCCTGCGGCCCGAGCTCGCCGTGATCCAGCCCGACGCCCGCGTATTCAAGATCGCCTGAGAGGAGCCGTGCACAGTATGGGAAAGGTCATCGACGCCATGAAGTCGCGGTTCCAGACCCGCGACATCCCCAAGACGATCAAAGGCCGTTTCAACGCCTTGATGCGCAAGGAAAAGGGCGACACCGCCAAGGTGGCGGAGCGTCTCGGCGTCACGCGCCGCACGGTGCAGCGGTACGTCAAGGGCGAGCGGGACATCAGCAAGAGCAAGCCTGAGGTTCTCGACCGCCTCACCCAGGAAGTGTCCAAGGACCACCAGCCGCGCGTACGGGCCAAGGCCGAGGCCGAGGCCAAGGAGCGCGGACTCTACGTCGAGACGCGGGCGCGGTTCGGATTCACCGCCGCCGGCGAGACGACGGACGATGCCCGGATGCGGCGCCTCACCGAGGACGTCCCCGACGACTTGATCCCCGGGATCTTCGAAGCGCTGCGCAACGGCGACGAGGACGAGGCCCGGAAGCTCGTCGCCGAGGGCCTCGCCCGAGAGTACTTCCGCGAGCCGGACACCGAGGGTGTGCGCGGGCTCGACGTCGAGTTCACCGACATTGATTACATCGAACTGGACTACCGGTGATGACCATGTCTGAGACCACCTACACCGCGCCGCTCCTGGTCCTCGACGCTCCTTCGGGTTCCCTCGTCGCCCACCGGCCGGACGTCCAGCGGTTCGACGTCCCGGCGGCCGTCGTCGACCTGCCGTCCGCCGCCGAGTGGGCCCTCGCGTACGGCCTGGGCGCCCCGAAGCTGTCGGAGTTCGGCGAGGACTCCGCGCCGCTCCTGGTCCTCACCGAGTCCGCGGTCGAGGCCCTCGGCCTCCCGGTGCAGCTCGACGACCGTAAGAGGCTGCGCGTGCCGGACGATCACCCGGCCGTCAAGGGTGTGGAAGAGGCGGGGTGGACCATGTCGCGGGCGGGTCTGGGCGCCTGGACGTTCCTGTACCGGGGCCGCGACGAGGTCCGTATCGCCGTGGTGCCGTGGGGTGCGTTCGGCGAGCACATGCGGTGGGGCGACATGGATGTCGTCGCCGTCGACCCGTCGGCGCTCGCATACACCCTCGGCCTCTACGCCGAGCGGGTCGTGAGCCCGACCGGCTCGACCGCCGGGTGCAGCCTCACCCTGATGGAGTCCGTACGTCCTCGAACCCGTCTGATCTTCGACCAGGGGACGCGCCGGATGCGGCGGGTCCCGGTGCCCGGGTCTCTCTCGGAGCCGGTCGACCCCGCGCCGCCCGAGGCGCCCGACGAGCACCCCCTCGCCGCCGAGCGGACGCGCGAGGAGGCTAAAAGTTCGGCGCACGTCCTCAACGAGGAGGCCCTCGCCTGGTACCGGGAGCCGACCGAGCACGAGACCGGCGCGCCCTATGTCGTCGGCCTTGATCTCAACGTGGCGTTCCTGGCGGCGGCGAACCGCCTTACCGTCGGCATGGGTCCGGCCGTCTATACCGACGGCCCGCGGTTCGACAAAAAGGTGCCCGGGTCGTGGCTGGTCGACCTGTCCGGCGTCACGTTGCGGACCAAGCACCTGGCCACCAAGGAATGGATGCCCCTTCCGGACACCTTCCCCTCGCCGTTCACGCCGACCGGCAAGGCGCCAACGGGCCCGGCCTGGTACTCGACGCAGACTCTCGCCTACGCCGTCGAGCTCGGCATCGACGTCCAGCCCACCGCCGCGTGGCTGCGCCCGGAGTCGGGTGGGTACCTCGACCTGTGGCACAACCGGCTACGGGATGCGTACATGGCCACCCTCGCGGATCTCGGCGTGACGCCCGACATGGACGAGGAGGCGTTCCTCGCGGCCATGTCGACGATCAAGGAGCGCGACCCTGAGGCCGTCGCGCTGCTGTCCGCGATCAAGCAGACCGCAAAGGGCGGCATCGGCAAGATGCGGGAGCGGCCCCAGGGCAAGCGGGCTGGGAAGTTCGCCCCGTGGCCGGCACTCAAGCGTCCGACGTGGCGGCCCGACATCCGGGCGGCGGTGATCAGCGCGGCCCGGGTCGGCGCCCACCGGAAGATGGCCAAGACGTGGGCGGCCACCGGCCTTGTCCCGCTCGCGGTGCTCTCCGACTGCGTGATCTACCCGTCCGGCCACCCGACGGCCCGCGCGGTGGTGCCGCGTAAGCCGGATGGAACGCCGCTGCCGGGCGGTTTCCGCCTCGGCCCGAATCCCGGGTTCGTCAAGCAGGAGGGCGTTCGCTCGATGGACTGGTACCGGGAGATGGTCGCCAAGGAGGCGAATCCCGCGCGGTTCATCAAGGAAGGGAAGGATGCGGGCCGCGAGGAGTGAGCACCGCGGCATGATGCCGCGGCCGGCGGCGCTCGAACTAGTCACTCGACCGAACGGAGAAAGCCCCCATGACTCACCACCAGGACCACACGACCGACCAGGACACGCGCCCCGTCATTTTTGTCGTTGACGAGGCGGCGCGGATCGTGCAGGACGCGCGGAAGGGCTCCCCGGAGGAGGAGATCATCCGTCTCCTGTCCACCCCTCGGGGGCCGAAGCGGTCGTAGCTTCCAGGGCATGAGATAGGGGAGGGGGGGGGGGGGGGGCGCCCGCGCCCCCCCCCACGCCCCGGGGGGCCCCCCCCACGGCACCCCCAAACACCAAATAAAAATTTACATATTTTATGTGTATTAAATTATAT
>NZ_JBHXTC010000053.1:41173-53617 GCF_042677605.1 Streptomyces sp. NPDC127106
GAGCCGCCGCGGGGGGTGGGGGTCTGTCTGTGTGTGTCTGCTCTTGTTGGGGGGGGGGGGGGGGGCTCCCCCCCCCCCCCCCCTCCCCTATGCCATGTGCCCCGCCCTCGCTGGACTCCACTACGGCAAACTTCACGTTCAACTTTGAGTGAGACTTGCAGTTTAACTGCGACCCTGAAAGGGTGGTGATCCCGCAACCGACACCAGGAGACGCCGAATGCCTGCCGAGTACGCCACCCGGAGCCGGATCACCATCGACCGTGGCCGCGCCGAGGCCGCCCTCGACTTCGATCGAGCGGCCGGAAAGGGGAAGGTCCGCGCCGCCGCCGTCCGTCGCCTCGCGGCCGTCTATCGGGTAGAGGCCCGCCACCCGTACAGGACCCTGCATTACAACCCGGCCGGTTCTGACGCTCCCCTGCCGACGCCCGACGAGCTGCACCTCGACGTGTCCGGCGACCCCGAGCGCGTCGCCCGCTACCTGTCCGCCGTCCCGCGCTACCTCGCCCGCGTCGAGGCCCTCGCCACCAAGGCCGCCCGCACCTACGGCCGGTGGGCCCGCAGCGTGGCCGGTGAGGAGGCCCTCGAATACACGGATGCCGGCGGGCGCCGCGCGTACGCCCGCCGGTTCCGCGTCGAGGCGTTCGCGGCCGTCGCGGACGCTTTCGGGATCTCCTCCCTTCCCCGGTACGTCGACCCGGCCGCACCGATGTGGGATCAGGCCGCCCGCATCGCATGGGACGTCGTCAAGGCCGAGGGCCCGGTGTCCCTGTACGCGATGCACGACGAGGCCGAGGCCGAGGAGCTCCTCGCCGCCGCGGACCGCACCCCGGACCCGGCCGCCGAGGCGTTCGAGCGTGAGCTCGCCGAGCTGCGAGCCGCTGAGCGTCGCCGCAGCGCTCGCCTGTTCGCCGCCCTCGACGGTGAGGAGCTCCCGGCGGACGAGGCGCCGGTCGAGGAGGCCGCGGCCGAGGACGTCGTCGAGGACCAGGAGGGCGAGGAGCTCCCCGCCGTCGAGCTCACTCCGGTACAGCGCCGTTGGCTGCACACCGCTGCCGCGCACCCTGAGGGTTACCTCCCCGCGGCTGTGAACCTGCGGACCGCGCGCGGGCTGGGGGCGGCCGGGCTGATCGCGTGGACGCGCCCCCAGGGCCGTACGGTGCCTGTGGCCGAGGCGGTGTGGAAGCTCGACGCGGGAGAGGTCCGGATCACCGCGGCGGGCCGCCGCCGGGCGGCGGCCGAGGAGCGCGAGCGCGTCGTGATCGTGGCGTGCGGGGGCCGGAAGGCGGTGTATGCCGACGGCATCCGCAAGGGCGAGCCGGTGATCGGCGCGCGGGCCGGTGAGCTGTACGTGGGTAGCTACCACCGGGCGATGCGCCGGGCGGCCGACGTCCTCACCCAGGGCGGCCGGTCCGGGCGGGTGCTGATCCTGTCGGCCAAGTACGGGCTTGTCAAGCTCGACCGTCACCTCTTGAACTACGACCTTCGGGCCGGTGATCCGGGCACAGTCGACGGCGAGACCCTGCGCCGGCAGGCGCACGAGCTCGGGATCTCGGGCGCGGCCGTGACGGTGCTCGGCGGCCGGGCGTACGTCGAGCTCGCCGGGGAGGTCTGGGACGACGTCGCCGCTCCGCTCGCAGGCGCACGGGGGATTGGCGAGCAACTCGCCCGGCTCGCCGCCATCTATGACCCGACCCGCGCGGACGACTTCGTCGAGGCGGTAGGCACCGCGACTCGGGACGTCGTCGAGAGCCAGGTCCAGGAGGACGCGGGGTCCCTCGGGTTCACCGCCTCGGTGCGGCCGGTCGAGCTGGTCCCTTCGGCCTGTCAAAAGGTCCCGCGTCCCGTCGCCGGCTGCCACCTCGTGCGGCAGGGCGACGTCTGCCGCGCCACGCAAGGGCGGCATGGGACAGCCCCCACAACCAACCGAACCTGGTTCGGTGCCGCGATTTTCCGCGGAAAATCGCGGCGCCTGACCGGCACAGCGAAGCGCCGCGCGTCGATCTTCTGGGATGCTGTCTCGGTCCATCACGCCAACTCGGCGCGGCGGACCTCCGGAGTACCGGGGCGCAACGCCTCGGGAAGCCTACGGACAGAACGGAACATCATCCATGCAGTCATCTGTACTTGTCGTCTCGACAGACCCCCAGGGCTCAGCCGTCGACTGGGCGAAGAGGGTGGGCGACAAACTCCCCTTCGACTTCATGGCCGCGCATCACGAGGCCGACAAGCTCGCGAAGTTGAAGGACACGGGGGCGAAGATCCACGTCGTCGCCAACCAGAAGGGCGGCGTGGGGAAGACCACCACCACCGTCAACCTCGCGGCGTGCACGTACTCGGTCCTCGGTGAAACCGAAGGGTACGAACACATCTTCATCGACACACCGGGCACCCTGGCGGATCAGGAAATCCTCGACCGGGCCCTCGAAATCGCGGACGACGTCCTCGTGCCGATGATCACTGAGCCCCTCTGTTTCAACCCCACGGCCAGGACCATCAAGAACGTGATTGAGCCTCTGGGCATCCCGTACCGGGTGCTCATCAACGGGTGGGACCCGCGCGACGGCACAGCGGACCTCGATGACACCAAGGCGTACATCGAGCGGAAGCAGTGGCCCATGACGCGGACGGTCGTACGCAGGTACAAGATCCACTCTCGCGCCATCGCAGAGGGCACCGTCGTGACGCACTACAAGGAAAGCGGAACGGCCTACCGGGCGCGGGAAGACTTCTTCCGTCTTTCCCTTGAGCTTGGTTACGGAGGGCGCTGATGGCCGGTCGCCTTGTCTCCTTCGCCGATATGGCAGACGACGAGGTCGCGGACGAGCCGGGCGTCACCCCTGGCCCCCCGGCCCGTTGGATCGCTACCGACCGGTGTCTACCTAACCCGCGCAACCCACGGGACGAACTCGGTGACCTGTCGGACCTCGCAGGCATCAAGGCAAGGCAGCTCCAAAGCTGCCTTGCCATCACTCCCAGGGCGTACCTACGACTCTGGCCGGAGGACCGGGAGCGCCTCGGCGCCGGACCGGACGACGTTGTCATCATCAACGGCAACCGCCGTCAGGCCGCTGCCAAGAAGTACGGACGCGACGAGCTCCTCGTCGTTGTCGACGACGGCATTGCGACGTCGAGGGCGTCGGTTCTTCGCGCAGCGTACGACGAGAACACCGGCCGCAAGGACTTCGACCCGATCGAAGAGGCCAAGGCCGTTATGGAGATCGTCGCCCAGTACCCGACGGCGAAGGAGGCCGCGGAGGCTGAGGGATGGTCTCAGCCTTGGATCTCGCAGCGTAAGAACCTGCTGAAGCTCCACCCCGAGCTACAGCAGGAGGTACGCGCCAAGGCGAGCGGCGGTGAGGGTCTCTCCATCAACGTTGCTCGACGCCTCGGGTCGGTAAAGGGCATCAGCGACATGGGTATCCGCGAGCAGCGGCAGGCTCTCGCTGATCTACTGGCCGACGATGCCGCGGCAAGTAAGGCCCGCAAGGAGGCCCGGCGCAAGGTTCGCGAAGAGGTCGCGCCGCCGAGTGCCCCCGAGGCTCCGCCCTCGGAGTCGACGGACGGACCCGAGACCTCGACGGGTGAGGAATTTTCCGCGGAAAATCCGCCCGGTGCGCCGGTACCCGAACCACGGTCCGAGAGCTCTCCGCCGGCGAGCGCTGCGAGAGCGACCGAGGCCGGGAACGCGGGCGCCGAGGCCGACGCCGAGATGTCCGCATGGCTCATGCCCGAGGAGGCAGTCCGGCACCTATCGAGTCTGTTCATCGAGCGCGCCACAGCCACCGGCCGCACGCCTGAAGAAGTCATGAGGGAGACTCTCGACCGACTACGACAGGAAGCGGCGGACTCCTCGTCCTGACGCCGACCCACCAGCACGCCGACAGCCCCGGAGCTCCCGAGCCCCGGGGCTGTGGCATGTCCGCCATGCCGGAAGCCACCAAACGCGAGCGGCCCACGGCGGCCCCGTGCATACCTCCCAGGGTGCGGCGGGTCCCTCTGCCCGGCATCGCGGCGGCCGGTCACCGAACCCGCCACAGTCACCGGCGTCGACCGTGCACCCCCGGCCGAACCCGGCCGAGGCTCAGGGCGGGGCCGGGGAATGGGGCGGCCTATGTCGACGAGGAGACCGTCGGGGATACCGTCGCGCATCCACCGCTCAACCGTCGAGGAGATCAAACTCGCACGGCCATGCAGGAGAGGCCCGCCAGCTTCGCCCATGATGCGCGCCGCGGCCTCTGCCCCGACGGGTAGGCCCACGTACGCCCACCCCGGGGTGCGCCATGTGGGATCGAGGGCGGCCCCGTCCATGCCCGCACACCAGGCGTGCGCCTCCTGCTGCATCCATGGGTCCCACGCCCAGCCCGGCAAGTGCACCGCCGGCGGCCCTCGCCCAGGACAACCCGCCACCCGTGCACCGAGCCCGCCACGGCAAGGGCTTTCCCGCCCGTTCCGGCTGCGATAGAGAGGAGAAAGTCCAGGTCAGACCGAACCCGCCATTCCGTGCACCCCCTTGCCCACCGAACCCGCCATTCCGTGCACCCCCTGCGCACCGAGCCCGCCAAACGGTGCACCCCCTTGCCACCTGGGCCTATGTGCTCTGCTCATTGTTTGTGAGCTGGGGACATACGACCCTGTCACCGGTCCCGGCGGGACGCGAACGGATTTCAGGCAGCGGAAGGCCCCCGCCGCAAGCTGCGGCGGGGGCCGGTGTTCAGAGAGTCCTCACCAACTGGGGTCGATCCCATCCTCTAGGTCGGCCATGTTTGCGGGCTCCCGGTCGTAGTCGTCAGGGGCACCGCAGGTGCAGACATCGCCCTCGTAGAGGTCCCGCTCGCACTCTCCGTTGCGGTGGGGGCCCTCGGACCGCTCCAGCCTGCTGGGGGCCCACCGCGGGGCGGACACGGGCGGGGGCGAGCCTTCGAGCTCGGCGCGGATGCACTCGAACGAACGGCCCTCCCAACCCTCGCATGTCTCACAACCGCGCCCGCCGGGGCCGGTCCCGGGACAGTCGTACATGTGCATCTCAGGGTCCTCGTAGTAGCCGAGGGGCCCACGCCTCACGAGGGCTGCGCGTTGGCGAGGTCCGAGGCCGAGGACCAGTCGGCGGCCGTCGGCTGCGAGTCGTGGTCAACCACTAGCACCCGGGAGGGCCGCCCGAGCTCGGTCTCGCCGGGCCCGTCGTCGTAACTAACGGGGGGTGCACCGAGAGAGTCGAGGTCCCCCTCGGGGCCGTCGTCGAAATAGTCGGGCGCCTCCTCCTGGTCCTCGTTGGCGAGGCGGTCCTCATCCTCCTGACCCTCGTCGCCGTAGTAGTGATCCTCGGGGGTGGGGTAGTCGTCGGGGTCGAGGTCGTGCTCGTCCTCGTCACCCTCGCCGGGGGTGCGATCGGGGAAGTTGGGGTGTCGAATCCCGCTGTAGATCACGGTCACGCGGTCCTCGCCCATGACTCCGGTGTACCGCTCGCCGTCGACCTCCTCCCGGTTGCGGACCTCGCCCCACGGGAGGCCAGGAAGCATGACCGTGGTCTCGAACCGTTCCCCGCACCCGTCGCATTCGTGGACGTCGTACCAGGCCGTGAGCTCGAACATCGAGCCCGGGTGGCGGTCGACGTGAACCATGCGCCCCGTGCACGGGGGTTCGTAGTCCTCCTCTGCGCACGGCGCCCCGTGGTGGCAGTTCCGTCCGGAGCATCGACACGGCTTGGCGGGATCGGTCTCGGGCCGCCACACGGCCTCGGCGTGGGCCCGCTGCGCCGGGGTGGCATCGGAGGGGAGCGCGCGGACGCCGAGCTCCTCGGCGGTGATGCCGAGCGCGGCCTCGGCCGAGGTCGGTTCGAGCACGTACGCGACGGCGGCCGGTACGGGCGCCGGCGGTTCGGTGGCGGGTTCGGCTGCGGCCCTCACACGGTTGAGCGCTTCCTGATACCCGATGCCCTCGGCGGCCTGGAGCTCCCGCGCGGCCTTCTGGTGGGCGTTGCGCCTTGGCATGGCGTCCTTCCCCATCCGGGCCTCGGTCCCCACGCCACCCGCCCGGACTGTGGGACGGATCGTCAGCTCACGTCATCGCCCGGTATCCCGTGGGACCTTCGTACCGTCGGTGCCTCGGCGCGGCGTGGGCGCGCGGGCGGCGGTAGGGGCGGCGGTGTCTGCCCTGGGGAGACCGTAGCGCACCGCGCAGACAGTCGGCTGACGATCCGTCGAGCGCCCTACTTTCCGAGCAGGCCGGTACACCCGGGGAAGGCCACCCATCGGCAGCTCGGGGCGCGGCCGTCGCAGCGCGGGCAAACGGTCGTGGTCGACGTGAGCGGCAGGCCGTAGACCCACATCAGGCACGACGGCGCACGGAACAGGTGGTGATCTGTCGGGGGCTGATGGAGGCCGGGGAGGCGGTTCCATCGGCGCTCGGCGGTGGTGCGCCCCGGTACGCGGCCCGCGGGTTCCGGGCGGTGCTGCTCAAGCCAGTAGTTCAGCGGTGCGCGCTCCCGCCGGCTGATTACTCCGGTGGGGGCGATGAGTCGGCCGACTTCCTCGATCCACTTCTCGGGCGAGGCGCCCGGCTTCCGGCGCCGCTCCTCCCATGTCCACATGGAATCGGCGAGGGTGATGGTCTCGGGGTAGACAACGACGGGCGCGGCCCGGCGGCGGTGGCGGGAGAGGCCGAGGGCGTCCTCACGCTCTCGCCATGTCTGGGCGGCCACCTGCCCACTGACCCACCACCAGAGCATGACCTGATGGGCGTCGGCGGCGAGGGCGTCACCGGTCGGCCCGAGGCGGTGCACGAGCGCGCGGTGTCGCAGCAGTGCCCGGCCGAGGTCCGGAAGGGGGGCGGTGTCGACGAGGTACCCGCCGTCATCACTGGCCATCCAGCGTCGGCCGCATCCGCACGGCCGCCACCGGCGCCCGTCTGGCGTGAGCCACGCCCCGGGTTCCATGCACAGGGGGCAGGCGGGCAGGGGAGTTGCGCCGAGCTCGTCGGGCCACGGCTCGATGTGCACGGCCTTGCCGCCGGCGGTGCGCTCGGGGGAGAGGCCGGGGAGCGCGCGGGCGAGCTGGTCGGCGTCGCGGTCCACCAGGAGCGCGAGGCGGTCGAGGGCCTGGGCGGGAAGGGTGACCTCCTCGCGCTGCGGTGCGAGGCCGTCGTCGGGGAGCTCGTGTCCGCCGCCGAGGGCGTCGAGGAGGCGGGGGAGCGGTAGGCCGTTGGCGTGGGCGGTGCGGGTGAGGTACGAGGCGGTTGTCTCGCCGTGGATCAGCGGGACGCGAATGGGGAGGTCCCTCGGTGTGAGGGGTGCGAGTGCTGCGCCGGTCATGTCGGCACGGTGCCATAGGCGGGGGTCGAGGGGGGTCGGGTTCGGTCGGTGCTCACCCTGCCGTGCGCGCCGGGGCGGGGCGGGCTCGGGGGCTCGATCCGGCGAGGGGTGTCTCGTTTTTGATGTGCTCCTGTCAAGTTTCGGTATCGACGGGTTGCGCTACCGGCCGGGGCCCGGCCGGGCCGGCGGGGCGGCCCGCGGCCCCCGCACTCGGGCCCGGACCCCTGTCGCGTGGCCTGTCGCGCCCCCTGTCGCGTGGCGTCCTGTCGTGCGCTGTGACCTGGGAAAACACCCCCGCACCCCCACCCCTGAGCGCGACGCGACAGGGGGCCCGAGACAGGCGCCCCCGCGAGTCCCCCGACGGCCGCCACCGCTGCCGCCCGGCCTGCCGGGACGGCCATGCACCAGGTCCGGCCCTCCGCCGGGGCCGTCGCCTCGACCGCCACCGGGCCCACCGCCTCGACGGCCGGACGCGGCCGAGGCAGCGCGAGCGGCGGCGCCGGGCGGGCGCCGGGACGGTACAGGGCATCGGCGTACGCGCGCGCTCGGGTCTCCCACTCGTCGACGTCCAGCGCTCGCCCGATCACCGCCGCCGCCACCATGGGGCACACCGCGTCGGCCGCCTGCTGCGCGTTGTTGCGGATGCCCGCGCCGCGCCCGACGTGGCGCCACGGGTAGGCGGACGGGAAGCCGACGAGTCGACCGATCGTCGCTTGGTCGAGGCGCTCGCCGCTCTCCTCGTCCTTCCACCCGTACGCGGTGGCCGTGATGCACGGCGACGGCTTGTCCGCGCTGAACGCGTTCCCGCCCTTCGGTCGTCCGGTGCGCGGGTCTGTCCGCTCGGCCACGGTCACGCACTCGACGAACGCGGGGTGTCCGGCCGCCGCCGCGTGCGCGGCGGCGTCCTCGTCGTCCTCCTGGTCCTCGTCCTCGCTCGCCGTCGCGGTGAGCTCGTCCGCCGGCGGGGCGGCCGGGGTGGCGACGCCGGGCACGGCGCCGCCCTCGCTCTCCCAGGCGTCGACCGCGCCGGGGTCGCTGATCACGTCGCCCAGGGGGGCGACCGTCTCCTTTGACGCGTCCGCGTCAAGTTCCTGGGAAAACCCCCCCTTACCCCCGGAAAGGCTGTCGCCCGTTGACGCGTTCTCATCAAGCTCTCCGGAGTGCTCGGGGTGATTCGCCGGCGACGCGTCCGCCTCACCGGGGTTGGTCACGGTCTGCCCGTCCCGCGTGCGCGAAAGGATCTGGTCGTACCGCGCCTTGGTGTCGGTAATGGTGTGCACGTTCCGCAACGTGACCGTCTTGGCGTTCGCGCGCACCACCACATAGGTGGCCGTGTAGATCTTGCGGGCCTCGACGACGTCGCCCCGCTGAAAGTCGCCCCGCTCCCACGGACGGGAACGCCCGTGCACGATCTCGGCCAGCTCGGCCGCCGCGCGCGCCTTCCGTGCGGCACTCTCCGCGCGGTCCGCCTCGGCCCCCGCCTCGATGGCCCGACGCGTCGCAGCATCCCCCCGGGCCCGGTCCCGCAGCGCACCCCGTGCGGAGTGGTGATTCATCAGGATGGGCTGACCGCCCGCGAATCGGCCGTAGTGCACATCAGCCGCACCCTGGAGCGCCCCGGCCCGTCGCCGCGCCGCCTCGGCGCGCTCCTCGGCCTCCTCGGCCCGTCGCCACGCCTGCCGGACCTCCCGCCGCTTCCTTGACGTGACCTCGTCAAGTTCCGAGGAAATCCCCCCTTCCCCGCCGGGGATGGGTGTCGCGCTTGACGTGTCCGCGTCAAATTCTCCGGGATTCGCCGGCCTCGAAGCGGCTTCCGCCACGGCACCCCCCTTGATCTCCTCCACCGAAACGTTCGACGTCATGCCGCTACCGGCCGGAAACTCGGCCGTCTCGGCCGGTCCCTCCCACCCCGGGCGGGTGATGCGCAGCAGGAACGTCGAGGGCTGAGGCCGCACGGGCCCAGCCACCGCGCACGCTTCCGGCGCACGCTCCGCGCACTCCTGAGCCGACGGCGCGTCGAGCCCGAACCAGCGCGCGACGGCGAGAGCGTCGCGAGCGGCCCAACGGGCCGTGTCGACGTCCCCCCGCGCGTACGCGGACTCTGCGCGCTCTGCGCACTGCTCTGCCTCACGGACGGCACCCCGGGCACTGTCGTACTGCTCATCCGTCAACCCGTCCCAATCAATGCGCTGAGCGAACTCACGGACTGTGTCCAGAGCAGCGCGCGCCATGCCGACCGACACGGCCGTCCGCGCGTTCTCCTCCGCCTTCTCTGCCGCCCGCTCCGCATGGATGCCGTACACGCGCGCCGTCTCGGCCGCCGCCCGCAGCACCGCCGCCGGACGCTCCGCGATCACGTACGCGATAGCGGCCACCGTGACCTCCCCCCACGTACCGCGCACGTCCCCCGTCGGAAGGGTCACGGTGTGGCCGCCCCCCGACTCGAAGTGGAAGCGGAACGGGAACCGCTCACCACACACGGACAGTTCCGACAGCAGGTCGGACCGCCGGAACTCTCCCTCGTAACGGTCACCCAGGGACCGCGCTTCCATCGCTTCCGGCCACTCCTCGGCCGCCTTACGGGCACGCTCGACGTCCGCCGCACCCTGGGTAGCGACCGGAGCAGCGTCCGCCGCCTCGCCCTCCCACACGTCCACTTCGTCAATGGGGGTGGCCACTTCAAACAGGCCGTCGCTCGCGCACTCTGGGGCGATAACGGTCACGTCCGCCTGCCAACGCGGCACCCGACCGTCACTGTCCATCGGCCCCATGGGGAACACCACATGCGCGTAAGCAGTCTTCCGGCGAGACCCCGTGTAGAGCGGCACGGCCACCGCCTCATCCCGGCGCGCCCGCCGGCCGTCAACGGTCGCCACGATGACGGCCGTAGCCTCCCCCGGGTTGTAGGACGAGTGGTTACGGTTCCAGTCGCCACCCTGCACACGGGTCGCCCACACCTGCCCCGTGTAGCGGACGCCGTCCACCGTCCACGCGAGCATGGACCCCGGGGCGTAGTCCTTGGGCTCGAACGCCCTACGCGGCGCAGGCTTGCCCGACCACATCTGAACCTTCGCAGGCTTGAACACGGCCGGAGACTCGGCACGGTTACGAATCCCGTCCGCGAACTGGCGCGCCTTCGCCGCGAAACCGGCCTTGGCTTCGTCGGGTGCCTCATCCGGCACCGTGCTCAGCGTGAGCGCACACCGACCGTCCGCCGACTCGATCCGCATCCGCGCGCCGTTCCCGGTCACGTACGCGCGCCCCGCGGCACCCGAGGCCACCAGACGTCGCGCGTTGTCCGGGGTGCCCTCCGGCGCCGTCTCCGGGGTCTGCCCCCGCCCGTGCTCGCCGTTCAGGATGTCCATGCGGACGCTCGCCGCAAGGGCGCTCATGTGGTCGGCCGACGCAACGCGCCCGTTCCCGTCCACCACATCCCAACGCGACGGGCGCGCACCGACGCCCCACATGCCACCCGGAATCTTCCGCTCACGCACGCTGTACGGGCCCACGAACGGCGCATCAGCCGCCGCCGGAGCATCCGCGGCCGACTCGCCCGGAGCGTCCGTCACAGGCGCAGACTCCGCCTTACGCGCGCCCCCAACGGCCTTGCGCTCCTGCTCCTCCGCGCTCACCTCAGCAGCGGGACGGAACGGCGTGGCCACGACCACGGGCGCGTCATGGCGCATAGCGACATCCGCAGACCAACGGATCCCGTGCTCAGGCTTCACCGCGTACGCCACAGCGTGTGTACCCGAACGGCCGTCAGACACGATCGTGAAACCGTCGCGCGCCACATCGGACGGGTTGATAACGGCGCCGCACGAGCACTCGTAGCCGTACCCGCCCCTGGTAGCGCTGTGAATCTGACGGCGGCAGACCCCCGCCTTACGCTGCCCGTAGCGGGTCACGGCGTACCGGCCGTTGTGGCGGACCGGTTCCAGGATCACCAGCCCGTCCGGGCACACATCCGCGATGTTCTTCCGCGCGTACGTCGACACCGGGCCCCGCGTCTTGTAACCCTCCCGCCCCGGAATGACCCACCGACCGTCAAGGGTCACCAGGGAGAACCGCTCAGTGGCCGGGCAGTACACGGAGTACGCAACCGCACGCCGAGTCACACTCTGGCCCTGACGCTTCGGGTACAGCTCAGAGTCAGCCGCAAGGATCGTGTGCGCGTCCGTCAGACCGTGCCCGGACATCGCATTAAGGGCGGGAGTAGTGATCATCGGGCGGTTCGTCATGTGGCGCCTTCCTGGTGGGAGTCCGGTCCACCGCGACTTGTCCGCGGCGGTTGGTGTGGTCCCCACTCTAAGACACTTGCAGCTCAACTGCAAGTTGAGCTGCAAGTTAGGTTGCGGCCATGTCGGGGTGGGTGACCGAACCCGCCACCGCCGCACGCCCCTTGACCGCCGAACCCGCCACCGCCGCGCACCCCTCGACGACCGCCGACCGGCCGCGCGCCCCCGCTCGATCGAGGTAGATCGCCAGCGGTACGCCCGGAAGGGCCCTGAGCGGCCGTCAGGCGCTCTAACTCACGCCCGCCGGACCCTGGAGCCGGGCTCAACATTTCGATGCCCCCACGGGCCCCCTGTGGTGTTTGCGCTGGTCAGTGCGACCTGTGGAAAAGGGGTGCACGGTTTGGCGGTTACGGTTCTGACCAGCGGAAACGCGCCCAAATGGCCTCCCGTGGACGGGAGTTGGTAAGGGGTGAAACTTTGGAAGTGTCCCTTACTCGAACATACTGTTGGAAATCGTTTTCAAATGACTGACTGTCAGAACACCTGTCACCGCAGGTAGATCCCGAACCCGCCAAACGGTGCACCCCCCTCCGAGTGTTCGATTTCCAGGATGTGGAAAAAGGGTGCACGGTTTGGCGGTTACGGTGAGCGCTCCGGGGAAGGGTTGAGAGCGGAAAATGATCGAAAATGCCGGGTGACCTGGGCAAACGGCGTTGTCCACAGGGGTGCACGGTTTGGCGGGTTCCACCTAGTTCCCTCACTCAATCCGCAGACGAAGACGTGATAACCAAAAACACAAAAAAACCCCACAAAACACCCCCCCGCGCCAGCGGGGAAAACACGCGACGAGGCGAGGTAAAAAAAAAACAAACACAACACAACCAAAAAACAACAACAAAC
>NZ_JBHXTC010000054.1:0-53418 GCF_042677605.1 Streptomyces sp. NPDC127106
GTACGAGGAGGCGGTCTCGCTCGCCGCCGCCGCCGTCGCCACGTACCCCTGCGGCGACCCCCGCGAACCGGGCACCCCCGCGCCTCAAACGCCGGCGGGGCTGGATGTTCCGGCCCGCCGGCGGGGCGGAGTCCCCGGTTTCGAGAAGGGCGGGGCGGGGACGAAAGCCGCCCGCAGGGCCGGGAAGGCGGGCGGGACCGATACCCTGGGGTACGACCACACCGCCCCCGACCCGAGGAACCGCGACCACCGTGTTCGATACGCTTTCCGACCGCCTCAGCGCGACCTTCAAGTCCCTCAGGGGCAAGGGCCGCCTCTCCGAGCAGGACATCGACGCCGCGGCGCGGGAAATCCGTATCGCCCTCCTCGAGGCGGACGTCGCCCTCCCGGTCGTCCGGTCGTTCATCAAGAACGTCAAGGAAAGGGCGCTGGGGACCGAGGTCTCCAAGGCCCTGAACCCCGGCCAGCAGGTCCTCAAGATCGTCAACGACGAGCTGGTCTCGATCCTCGGCGGCGAGACCCGCCGCCTGCGGTTCGCCAAGACCGCCCCGACCGTGATCATGCTCGCGGGTCTCCAGGGTGCCGGTAAGACCACCCTCGCCGGAAAGCTCGGCCTCTGGCTCAAGGGCCAGGGGCACACCCCGCTGCTCGTCGCCTGCGACCTCCAGCGCCCCAACGCCGTCAACCAGCTGAGCATCGTCGCCGAGCGCGCCGGTGTCGGCTTCTACGGCCCGCAGCCCGGCAACGGCGTCGGCGACCCGATCCAGGTCGCGAAGGACTCCATCGAGTACGCGCGCACCAAGCAGCACGACATCGTCATCGTCGACACCGCCGGCCGCCTCGGCATCGACACCGAGATGATGCAGCAGGCCGCGGACATCAGGGACGCGGTCAGCCCCGACGAGATCCTCTTCGTCGTCGACGCGATGATCGGTCAGGACGCGGTCAACACCGCCGAGGCCTTCCGCGACGGCGTCGGCTTCGACGGCGTCGTGCTCTCCAAGCTCGACGGCGACGCCCGTGGTGGTGCCGCGCTCTCCATCGCGCACGTCACCGGCAAGCAGATCATGTTCGCCTCGAACGGCGAGAAGCTCGACGACTTCGACGCGTTCCACCCCGACCGCATGGCGGGCCGGATCCTCGACATGGGTGACATGCTCACCCTCATCGAGCAGGCCGAGAAGACCTTCTCGCAGGCCGAGGCCGAGCAGATGGCGGCCAAGCTCGCCAAGGGGCCGAAGGAGTTCACGCTCGACGACTTCCTGGCCCAGATGGAGCAGGTCCGCAAGATGGGCTCCATCTCCAAGCTCCTCGGCATGCTCCCGGGCATGGGCCAGATCAAGGACCAGATCAACAACATCGACGAGCGCGACGTCGACCGCACCGCAGCGATCATCAAGTCGATGACGCCGGGCGAGCGCCAGGACCCGACGATCATCAACGGCTCGCGCCGCGCCCGTATCGCCAAGGGCTCCGGTGTCGAGGTCAGCGCGGTCAAGAACCTCGTGGAGCGGTTCTTCGACGCCCGCAAGATGATGTCCCGCATGGCCCAGGGCGGCGGCATGCCCGGTATGCCGGGCATCCCGGGCATGGGCGGCGGGCCCGGCCGGCAGAAGAAGCAGCCCAAGCAGGCCAAGGGCAAGCGCAAGAGCGGCAACCCGATGAAGCGCAAGCAGGAGGAGCTGGAGGCGGCCACCCGCCGCGAGCAGGCCGCGCAGGGCGGTCCGGCCGGCGCCGGCAGCCCGTTCGGCCTGCCGGCCGGCGGCCAGGCGGGCCAGGAGTTCGACCTGCCGGACGAGTTCAAGAAGTTCATGAAGTAGGCGCGCAGCCCTACGCACGGGCCCCGGCCGCGGGATGCGGCCGGGGCCCGTGTGCGTCCGGGCGCGCCGCCGCGGACGTCCGGAAGCCGTGCTCCGGAATATCCCTTATGGTCGGCCGGGGGGACGGCGTAAGGAGGCCACGGTGCCCAGCCCCACCCCCGCACCGCCCCGCGACCGGGCCGACACCCCCTGGCGGTCCGAGGGCGCGCCGCCCGGCCCGCAGCCGAAGAAGCGCATGCCCGGAGGCTGGCGCGGGCTCGTCCTGGCGGCGCTGGTCGTCTTCCTGGCGACCAACCTGGTGCTGTCGTTCTTCAACGAGGGCGACGAGCCGACGATCTCGTACACCGAGTTCAGCAAGCAGGTCGCGGCCGGGAACGTCTCGAAGATCTACTCCAAGGGCGACGCCATCCAGGGCGAGCTGAAGGCGAAGCAGCCGCTGCCGGAGGACGGCGGCGAGGACAAGGGCGACTACACGAAGTTCGTCACCCAGCGGCCCGCCTTCGCCGAGGACGACCTGTGGGCCAATCTCACCAAGCAGAACGTGAACGTGACGGCCTCCCCGGTCGTCGTGGCGCGCAGCTTCCTGGCCAACCTGCTGCTCTCGCTCGCCCCGATGCTGCTGCTGATCCTGCTGTGGGTGTTCATCGCGCGCCGGATGGGCTCGGCGATGGGCGGCGGTCTCGGCGGGCTGGGCCGCAAGGCGCCGCCCCGGCCCGTGGAGCTGGAGGCGGGCGCGAAGCGGACCACCTTCGAGGACGTGGCGGGCATCGACGAGGTCGCGGGCGAGCTGAACGACGTCGTCGACTTCCTGAAGGACCCGCAGCGCTACCGCAGGATGGGCGCCCGGATGCCCGGCGGCGTCCTCCTCTCGGGCCTGCCCGGCACGGGCAAGACCCTGCTGGCCCGGGCGGTCGCCGGCGAGGCGGGCGTGCCGTTCTTCTCCGCGTCGGCGTCCGAGTTCATCGAGATGATCGTCGGCGTCGGCGCCTCCCGGGTCCGGGAGCTGTTCGCCGAGGCGCGCAAGGTCGCGCCCGCGATCATCTTCATCGACGAGATCGACACCATCGGCCGGGCGCGGGGCGCCGGCGGCGGCATCGGCGGGCACGACGAGCGCGAGCAGACCCTCAACCAGATCCTGACCGAGATGGACGGCTTCTCCGGCTCCGAGGGCGTGGTCGTGATCGCCGCGACCAACCGGGCCGACGTCCTCGACCCGGCTCTCACCCGCCCCGGCCGCTTCGACCGCACGGTGACGGTCTCCCCGCCCGACAAGAGCGGCCGCGCGGCCATCCTGCGCATCCACACCCGCGACATCCCGCTCGCCCCGGACGTGGACCTGGAGCACGTGGCCGCCACGACACCCGGCATGACCGGCGCCGAGCTCTCCAACCTCGCCAACGAGGCCGCCCTGCTGGCGGTCAAGCGGGGGCGTGACGCGGTCACGAGGGCCGACCTGTCCGAGGCCCTGGAGAAGGTGCAGCTGGGCGCGGAGCGGCCGCTCGTCATGCCGGAGGAGGAGCGCCGTCGCACCGCGTACCACGAGAGCGGGCACGCCCTGCTCGGCATGCTCCAGCCCGGCGCCGACCCGGTCCGCAAGGTCACGATCGTGCCGCGCGGCCGGGCGCTCGGCGTGACCCTGTCCACACCGGAGGCGGACCGCTACGCCTACACCGAGGAGTACCTGCGCGGCCGGATCATCGGCGCCCTGGGCGGCATGGCGGCCGAGCACACCGTGTACGACGTGATCACCACGGGCTCCGAGAACGACCTGGAACAGGTCACCGGCCTCGTCCGCGGCATGGTCGGCCGGTGGGGCATGAGCGAGCGCATCGGCCGGCTCACCGCGATCCCGCCGGACCCGCAGAGCCCGTACGGCCTGGTGGCGGCCCCGTCCACGCTCGACGCGGTGGACCACGAGATGCGGCGGATCGTCGACGAGTGCTACATGGAGGCCTGTCGCCTGCTGCGCGAACACCGGCCGAAACTCGACGCCCTCGCCGAGGCGCTGCTGGCGAACGAGACGCTGGACGAAGCCGCCGCGTACGCCGCGGCCGGCATCCCGCGCGTGGCGAAGTGACGGGGCCGCCCTGACGGCAGGGGCCGGCCGCCCCGCCGTCAGGGCACGCGGGTGATCACGTACCGGAAGATGTTCGGCAACCAGACGGAGCCGTCGGCCCGCTCGTACGGGTGAAGCGCCTCGGCCAGCTCCTTCTCGACCTGCGCCGGATCGCACGAGCGGTCGTACAGCCCGGTCGACAGCAGGCCGCGCACCGCGCTGTCCGGGTCGGCGTACCCGAAGGGGCAGAACACCCGGCCCGCCCCGTCGGGCACCAGCCCGGCCGCAGCCGCCAGCGCGTCCAGGTCCTGCGGGACCGGCCCGCAGCCGTGCACCGCCGGCACGGTGCAGCGCTCCGCCGGGCCCCAGCCGGCCAGGACCACCGCTCCGCCCCGCCGGACGGCCGGCAGGGCCGCGGCCAGGGCCGCCGGCGGGGTCGAGAAGCCGAGCAGCACGTCGTACGGTCGGACGCCGGCGGGCGGGGCCGGCACCACCTCCAGCAGGCGTTCGCGCGCGAGCGCCCGCCGGGCCGGGTCCGCCTCCACGCCCGTGGTGGCGGCGCCCCGCGCCTCGGCCAGCAGCAGGGCCAGCCCGGCTCCGCAGTCCAGGCCGAGCAGCCGGTCGCCCGGTCCGATCTCCAGCCGGTCGAAGACCGCCTCGTACAGCGGTACGAGCATCCGCTCCTGGATCTCCGCCCAGTCCCGGGCGGCGAGTGTCGGCGTCGGCGTCGATGTCATCGAAAGAGCGCTCCTGATTCCTTGTCGCCCCCTTGCCCCCGTTGCCAGAGAACTCCCCATTCGCCCCCGCGTCCAGAGGAGCGCGCCACCCGATTCACGGATCGAGCGCCCGGCGCCGTACCATTCGCGCCATGGCAAAGGCTCCCGTTCTCACCCCCCAGGCGGAGGACTTCCCCCGCTGGTACCAGGATCTGATCAACAAGGCCGAACTGGCCGACAACGGCCCAGTGCGCGGCACGATGGTCATCCGACCGTACGGCTACGGGCTGTGGGAGCGGATGCAGCAGGAGATGGACGCCCGCATCAAGGAGTCGGGCGCCCAGAACGCGTACTTCCCGATGTTCATCCCGCAGGCCTACCTGACCAAGGAGGCCGAGCACGTCGAGGGCTTCGCCCCCGAGCTCGCGGTCGTCACCCACGGTGGCGGCAAGGAGCTGGAGGAGCCGGTCGTCGTCCGCCCCACATCCGAGACGATCATCAACGACTACTTCTCGAAGTGGGTGCAGAGCTACCGCGACCTGCCCCTGCTGATCAACCAGTGGGCCAACGTGGTCCGCTGGGAGATGCGTCCCCGCGTCTTCCTCCGGACGAGTGAGTTCCTCTGGCAGGAGGGCCACACCGCCCACGCCACGTACGAGGACGCCCGCGACTACGCCGCGTACATCCACCGGAACGTGTACGGCGACTTCATGACCAACGTGCTCGGCATCGACGTCGTGCTCGGCCGCAAGACCCCCAAGGAGCGCTTCGCCGGCGCCATCAACACCCTCACCCTCGAGGGCATGATGGGCGACGGCAAGGCCCTGCAGATGGGCACCAGCCACGAGCTCGGCCAGAACTTCGCCAAGGCGTTCAACACCTCCTACCTGTCCAAGGAGGGCAAGCAGGAGCTGGTCTGGCAGACCTCCTGGGGCGTCTCCACCCGCATGGTCGGCGGTCTGATCATGTCCCACGGCGATGACAACGGCCTGCGGGTCCCGCCGCGCCTGGCCCACGTCCAGGTCGTCGTCATGGCGATCAAGGGCGACGAGGCCGTGGCCAAGGTGCGCGAGCTGGGCGACCGCCTGAAGGCCGTCGGCCTGCGGGTGCACGTCGACGACCGCGTCGACGTCCCGTTCGGTCGCCGCGCCGTGGACTGGGAGCTCAAGGGCGTCCCGGTGCGCATCGAGATCGGCCCCCGCGACCTGGAGGCCGGCACGGCGATGCTGGCCCGCCGGATCCCGGGCGGCAAGGAGCCGGTGCAGATCGACGCCCTGGCGGACCTGCTGCCCAAGGTGCTGGAGGAGGACCAGGCGCAGCTGCTGCGCGAGTCCCGGGAGCGCCGGGAGTCCCGTACGACCGACGTGGCGACCCTCGAGGAGGCCGCCGAGGCCGCGGTCGCCGGCGGCTGGGCGCGGATCCCGTGGGCCGACCTGGGCCCGGAGGGCGAGGCCAAGCTGGGCGAGCAGGCCGTGACCGTGCGCTGCCTGATCGCCGAGGACGGGTCGGTTCCGGAGTCGGACGACGCCCCCGGTACGCTCGCCATCGTCGCGCGGTCTTACTGATCGACGGCCGGTGATCGACGCCGGTCGAAGCTTCACGCGCCCCGGCGCGCGGCACGAGCCGCGCGCCGGGGCTGACGTTTACCGGTCGACGTTACGTACCGACTCCTCCTGGGATCGGCGCACCCGTCCTCGTCCGGACGCATCAGGCTGAACTGACTGGTACGTGCAAAAAATTTGGAATGGCCCGGAATCGGAACACCGAGGCCCCTCAGCTCGTTGTCACGACGTGAGCACGACACCACCTGTTCTCGCCGCAGAGCTGGCGCAGGCGTGGGCCGACATTCAGCGGTACCACCCCGAGCTGCCCGATCTTGCCGCCCCCGAGTCCCTGATCGGAGAGTCCTCGTCCGCCTGCGGCGCCGAGCTCTCCTTCGAACGACTGCTGCACGAGGCAGTCCACGGCATCGCCGCCGCCCGCGGAGTGCGCGACACCTCCCGGGCCGGCCGCTACCACAACCGCAGATTCCTCGCGATCGCCGAGGAGATGGGGCTGGACCACTCCGACGAGCCGCACCCGAGCAGCGGCTTCTCGCTGGTCACGCTCAACGCGGAGGCGAAGAAGCGCTACCGCCCCACCATGGAGCGGCTGCAGCGCGCGCTGAAGGCGCACACGGTCGCGACGGCCGCGGACACCAAGCGGAGCTTCCGCGGGCCGGCCGCGCGGCACGGCTCCTCGGGCGGTGGCGTACGCGTCAAAGCGGTCTGCGACTGCGGGCGCAACGTGCGGGTGGTCCCCTCCGTGCTGGCCCAGGCCCCGATCGTGTGCGGCGGCTGCATGAAGCCGTTCCGCATCCCCGAGGTCGCCGTCGTCGCCGCCGCGTCCTGAGCCGGCGGCGCGTGGCGCCGCGGGACGGTGTGCCACTGACCACCGGCCCCGGGGAGGAGGCGCCGTCGGCATGTGGCACAATGACAAGCTGTACTCGACAGTCGCATAGGACCCCTCTCTCCTCCGGCTGACGCGTCCATCGGGCACCCGAGTACCGCAACCCCACGTGGCATCTCAAAGTGCCCAACCACGTCAAGTTCAGGAGACACCACTCCAGTGGCAGTCAAGATCAAGCTCAAGCGCCTCGGCAAGATTCGCTCCCCGCACTACCGCATCGTCGTTGCCGACGCCCGCACCCGCCGGGACGGCCGCGCGATCGAGGAGATCGGCATCTACCAGCCGACCTACAACCCGTCGCGCATCGAGGTCAACGGCGAGCGCGCGCAGTACTGGCTGTCCGTCGGCGCCCAGCCGACCGACGCCGTCCTCGCGATCCTGAAGCTGACCGGCGACTGGCAGAAGCACAAGGGCCTGCCGGCCCCCGCGCCGCTGCTGCAGCCGGCCACCAAGGAAGACAAGCGCCGCTCCTTCGACGAGTTCGCCAAGGCCCTCGAGGGCATCGGCGAGACCAAGGGCGAGGCCATCACGCAGAAGAAGAAGGCCGACAAGAAGGCGGACGAGGCTGAGGCCGCCGCCGAGTCGACCGAGGCCTGAGCATGCTCGAGGAGGCTCTTGAGCACCTCGTAAAGGGCATTGTGGACAACCCCGACGACGTGCAGGTCGCCTCGCGCAACCTGCGGCGCGGGCAGGTGCTCGAGGTCCGGGTCCACCCGGACGACCTCGGCAAGGTGATCGGCCGCAACGGCCGCACCGCACGTGCCCTGCGCACCGTCGTGGGCGCCATCGGCGGCCGCGGCATCCGCGTCGACCTCGTCGACGTGGACCACGTCCGCTGAGCAGTTGAATCACCGGCACGGGCCGGGGAGGGCATGCGTGCCCACCCCGGCCCGTCGTCGTCTGGACAGGAGAGACAGACAGTGCAGCTGGTAGTCGCGCGGATCGGCCGCGCCCACGGGATCAAGGGTGAGGTCACCGTCGAGGTGCGGACCGACGAGCCGGAGCTGCGGCTCGCCCCCGGTGCCGTACTGCTGACGGAGCCGGCCTCCACGGGTCCGCTCACCATCGAGACGGGCCGGGTGCACAGCGGGCGCCTCCTGCTGCGCTTCGAGGGCGTCAAGGACCGCAACGGCGCCGAGGCGCTGCGCAACACGCTGCTGATCGCCGAGGTCGACCCGACGGAGCTCCCCGAGGAGCCCGACGAGTACTACGACCACCAGCTGATGGACCTGGACGTCGTCCTGGAGGACGGCACCGAGGTCGGCCGGATCACCGAGATCAGCCACCTGCCCTCGCAGGACCTCTTCATCGTCGAGCGGCCGGACGGCTCCGAGGTGATGATCCCCTTCGTCGAGGAGATCGTCGCCGAGATCGACCTGGAGGAGCAGCGCTGCGTCATCACCCCGCCGCCCGGGCTGATCGACGACCGCGCCGAGATCGTCTCCTCGCGCGACAACGGGGAAGAGGCCTGATGCGGCTCGACGTCGTCACGATCTTCCCCGAGTACCTGGAGCCGCTGAACGTCTCCCTCGTCGGCAAGGCGCGGGCCCGCGGGCAGCTCGACGTCCACGTCCACGACCTGCGCGACTGGACCTACGACCGGCACAACACCGTCGACGACACCCCGTACGGCGGCGGTCCCGGCATGGTGATGAAGACCGGGCCGTGGGGCGAGGCCCTCGACGCGGCCCTGGCCGACGGGTACGAGGCCGGTGCTCACGGGCCCGTCCTGGTCGTCCCCACCCCCAGCGGCCGCCCGTTCACCCAGGAGCTCGCCGTCGAGCTCTCCGAGCGGCCCTGGCTGATCTTCACCCCCGCCCGCTACGAGGGCATCGACCGCCGCGTCATGGACGAGTACGCCACGCGCGTGCCGGTCTACGAGGTGTCCATCGGCGACTACGTCCTGGCGGGCGGCGAGGCCGCGGTACTCGTGATCACGGAGGCCGTGGCCCGGCTGCTGCCCGGCGTCCTCGGCAACGCCGAGTCGCACCGCGACGACTCCTTCGCGCCCGGCGAGATGGAGAACCTGCTGGAGGGGCCCGTCTACACCAAGCCGCCCGAGTGGCGCGGCCGCGGCATCCCGGAGGTGCTCCTCAGCGGCCACCACGGGAAGATCGCCCGCTGGCGCCGCGACGAGGCGCTGCGCCGGACCGCGCAGAACCGCCCGGACCTGATCGAGCGCTGCGAGGCGTCCGCGTACGACAAGAAGGACCGGGAACTGCTCAGCACCATGGGCTGGCAGCCGACCGCCGACGGCCGATTTTGGCGCAGGAACCCGGCCGTGGAAGAATAGGCGGCTGCTGTGTGCTCGCGTGCGCCCCTGCCACAGGGGGACAGTCGTACGACGGGTGGCACGGCTCCGGAACTCTCTACGAAGACCCGCACCGGCGACCTGTGGCGTCGTGCGAAGAAAGCAGACGAAGAACATGTCTCACCTGCTCGACGGCATCAACGCCGCCACGCTGCGCTCGGACGTCCCGGACTTCCGCCCGGGTGACACCGTCAACGTCCACGTCCGCGTCATCGAGGGCAACCGCTCCCGCATCCAGCAGTTCAAGGGTGTCGTCATCCGCCGCCAGGGCGCCGGCGTCTCCGAGACCTTCACCGTTCGCAAGGTCTCCTTCAGCGTCGGTGTCGAGCGCACCTTCCCGGTGAACTCCCCGATCTTCGAGAAGATCGAGGTCGTCACCCGCGGTGACGTTCGCCGCGCCAAGCTGTACTACCTCCGTGAGCTCCGCGGCAAGGCCGCGAAGATCAAGGAGAAGCGCGACCGCTGATCTCCACTCCGGATCCCGGGGGAGGGCGGATAGGCTCCCCCCAATGGACACCGAAGCAGAGCTCACACCACGCGGCCACTCCGCCCCCGGTACGGGGGAGGGGCGGCCGCGTTCTGCTTTCGGCCGGGATTCCGCCCGGAGCCTCGCCCGGCGGGGCCTGCGGGCGCTGCCGACCTGGCGCGGAGCCGCGGTCCTCGGTGTGCTGTGCACGGCCTTCCTGCTGCTGCTCAGCAATTTCGTGGTGCAGCCCTTCCTCATCCCGAGCAAGTCGATGGAGCCGACCCTCCGGGTCGGGGACCGGGTCCTGGTCAACAAGCTGGCGTACCGTTTCGGCGATCAGCCGCAGCGCGGGGACGTGGTCGTGTTCGACGGCACGGGCTCCTTCGTGCGGGAGCCGGCCGCGCAGAACCCCCTCGCCGGGCTGGTGAGCGGGGCGGCTTCCGCCCTCGGGATCGGGGAGCCGTCCGAGACGGACTTCGTCAAGAGGGTCGTCGGGGTCGGCGGTGACGACGTGGTGTGCTGCGACGCCGGCGGACGGATCAAGGTCAACGGGGTGCCGATGGACGAGCCGTACGTGTACCCGGGCGATGCTCCATCGAAGGTCCCGTTCCGGATCGTGGTGCCGCTGGGAACCCTGTGGGTCATGGGCGACCACCGCTCCCAGTCCCGGGACTCGCGGGACCATCTGGGCGAGCCCGGCGGGGGGATGGTGCCGGTGGAGAAGGTGATCGGGCGGGCCGACTGGATCGGCTGGCCGGTCTCGCGCTTGGGTGTGACGGGTCCGCGCGGCGGCGGCACGGCGGGGGGCGGTCATGGGTAGCCGCGGGCGGTCGCGTGGCGAGCGGGCCCGCACGGAGCGGGGGCGCTCGGAGCGGGCGCGGACCGACCGGCCGCGGACCGACCGGCCGCGCACCGACCGGGCCCGCCCGGACTGGATCAGCGACGAGCCGCCGCGCACCGACCAGGGCCGCCGGGACTGGATCAGCGACGAACCGCCGCGCACCGACCAGGTCCGTCCCGACTGGATCAGCACCGACCGGCCGCGCCCCGACCGGCCGCGCGGCGAGTCCGTGCGCGGCTCGGCGCCCCGCGGTGGGGCGGCGCGCGGCCGAGACGACCGCGTCGAGCAGCGGCGGGCCGAGCGGCCGCGTCGCGGACGCGCTCCGCAGCCCGAACCGGAGACCCGCAGGAAGCCCCGCGGGCCGGCCGGCGCGCCGGAGGGCGGCGGCCGGGCCGAGCGGCGCCGGCTGGCCCGCCGGATCCGCAGGCGCAGGCGCACGCGCCGGGCGGGCGAGGTGCCGCTGCTGGTGGTCGCGGCGCTGTGCATCGCGCTCCTCCTGAAGACCTTCCTGGTGCAGGCGTTCTTCATTCCGTCCGGGTCCATGGAGCAGACCATCCGGATCGGCGACCGGGTGCTCGTCGACAAACTGACCCCGTGGTTCGGATCCCCGATCGAGCGGGGCGACGTCGTCGTGTTCAAGGACCCCGGGGGCTGGCTCAAGGGCGAGGCCGCCCGCCCGCCCCGCGACCCCGTGGGCGTCAAGCAGATCAAGCAGACCCTGACGTTCATCGGCCTGCTGCCCTCGGCCGACGAACAGGACCTGATCAAGCGGGTCATCGCCATCGGCGGCGACACCGTCATGTGCTGCGACGCCAAGGGCCGCGTCACGGTCAACGGGACGCCGCTCGACGAGCCGTACGTGAACCCCGGGAACGCCCCCTCCGAGATCCGCTTCGAGGTGCAGGTACCGCCCGGCCGGCTCTTCGTCATGGGCGACCACCGGGCGAATTCAGCCGATTCCCGGTTCCACCTCGACGAGCCGTTCCAGGGCACCATCGACGAAAAGGGCGTCGTCGGGGAAGCCGTGGTCATCGCTTGGCCGTTCGACCACTGGCGCAAGCTGGAGCAGCCCGCGACGTTCAGCACCGTGCCCGATCAGCAACGCAGCGGACGACGCGGTCGCCGGGGGCGCCGCGCAGGCCCACCCGTCGCATAGTGTGTCCTCGGTCTCCCGCGCCCTAGGGAACTCCCGCTCGTTAAGGGAGGGGAGGGCCCGTGCCGTATCCGGCGCGGGCGGCGATTCCGAGTGAGGAGTGGATGTGGGGGACGTGGCGGTAGGCGCGCGGTCCGGACGCGATGAGGGCGAGGAGCGGCCGGACGGCATCCAGCGCGATGCCGAGCGCGAGGCCCGCGAGGCCGAAGAGGCCGAGGACGGTGCCGAGGAGCACCCGCAGCGCTCGTTCTGGAAGGAGCTCCCGCTCCTCATCGGCATCGCCCTGCTGCTCGCCCTGCTGATCAAGACCTTCCTGGTGCAGGCGTTCTCGATCCCGTCCGACTCGATGCAGAACACCCTGCAGCGCGGCGACCGGGTGCTCGTGGACAAGCTGACCCCGTGGTTCGGCTCGGAGCCCGAGCGTGGCGAGGTCGTGGTCTTCCACGACCCGGCGAGCTGGCTGGCCGGGGAGCCCACCCCGGAGCCCAACTTCCTGCAGACCATCCTCAGCAAGATCGGCCTGATGCCGTCCGCGGACGAGAAGGACCTGATCAAGCGCGTGATCGCCATCGGCGGGGACACGGTCGAGTGCAAGAAGGGGGGACCGGTCGTCGTCAACGGCAAGCCGCTGGACGAGCCGTACGTCTTCCCCGGGAACACCCCGTGCGATGACGCCCCCTTCGGCCCGCTGACCGTGCCCAAGGGCAAGATCTGGGTGATGGGCGACCACCGTCAGAACTCCCAGGACTCCCGCTACCACATGCAGGACTCCACCCAGGGCTTCGTGCCGGTCGACAAAGTCGTCGGGCGGGCCGTGGTCATCGCGTGGCCGGTCACCCGCTGGGCGACCCTGCCGGTTCCGGACACGTTCGACCAGCCCGGCATCGGTGACCAGGCCGCGGCCAAGGCGATCGGCGCCGGCCCGGCCGCGCTGGGGCTCGTCGGAGCCGTCCCGGTCGTGATCTGGCGCCGGCGGAGGCTGACCAGCGCGACTACCGGCAGGTAGGGTGCCGCCCAGGTCGTCGATCCCGGATGTGGGGGCGCTGCTATGGGCGAAACGCCGAAAGGCACTACACAGACAAGCAGTACACAGGGAATACGCAGTGGCACGGGCGGCCGCGGCGGTGCCGGCAACGTGTTGTCCGGGATCGCCGTGGCCGTCGGCTTCGTGCTCTTCCTCGGGGGATTCGTATGGGCCGCGCTGCTCTACCAGCCCTACACGGTGCCGACCGACTCGATGAAGCCGACGGTGAAGCCCGGTGACCGGGTGCTCGCGCAGCGGATCGACGGCGGCGAGGTGCGGCGCGGGGACGTCGTCATCTTTACTGATGCCATGTGGAGCGACTCTCCCATGGTCAAGCGGGTCGTCGGCATCGGTGGCGACACCGTGAAGTGCTGCGGGGAGGGCGGCCGGCTCAGCGTGAACGGCAAAGAGCTCGACGAGCCCTACCTCGACGGCAGCCGGCCCGTGATGCTGGACGGCACGACCCCCGGTACGGGCTCCCCGGCCGGCACCCCGTTCGAGGTGGTCGTGCCCGAGGGCAACCTCTTCCTGCTGGGCGACATGCGCTCCAACTCGCTCGACTCCCGGGCCCACCTCCAGGAGACCGGCCAGGGGACGGTGGCCCGCTCGGCCGTCCGCGGCCGCGTCGACGCCGTGGCCTGGCCCTCCATGAAGATGGTCGGGCGGCCCGCGGGGTACGCCGACCTGCCCGGCGGGACCTCGAAGCCGGGGCCGCTGCGGCTCCAGCTCGTCGCCGTCGCCTCCGGGGCCGCGCTGGTGGTGCTGGGGGCCGCGTACGGGCCGCTCGCACGGCTCCTCGGGCGCGGCCGCAGGCAGGAGCCCGCCGGTGTCCGCTGACCGGCCCGCGGACGGCCCGCGCAAGGTGTCCCGGGTGATCCTGCTGGACCCCGCGGACCGGATCCTGCTGCTGCACGGCTTCGAGCCCGACGATCCGGAGGTCAGCTGGTGGTTCACCCCGGGCGGCGGGCTGGAGGGCGGCGAGAGCCGGGCGCAGGCCGCGCTGCGGGAACTCGCCGAGGAGACCGGGATCACCGAGGTGGAACTGGGGCCGGTGCTGTGGCACCGGTACTGCTCCTTCCCGTTCGCCGGGCGGCGCTGGGAGCAGGACGAGTGGTACTACCTGGCGCGGACCGCGCAGACCCGTACCGAGCCGCACGGGCTCACCGAGCTGGAGCAGCGCAGCGTCACCGGGGCCCGGTGGTGGACGCCGGAGGAACTCCTGGCGGCCCGCGAGACGGTGTACCCGAACCGGCTGGCCGAGCTGCTGCGCACGCTGTTGGAGGACGGTCCCCCGGCCACGCCGGTACGGCTGGCGCCGGAAATCGTCTAGGGCCGCCTCGGCCTGCCGCACAATAGGGAGACGCACGGCTGAAGGGGAACATGCCATGAGCGCCGAGGACCTCGAGAAGTACGAGACCGAGATGGAGCTGAAGCTCTATCGGGAGTACCGCGACGTCGTCGGGCTGTTCAAGTACGTGATCGAGACGGAACGCCGCTTCTACCTCACGAACGACTACGAGATGCAGGTGCACTCGGTGCAGGGAGAGGTGTTCTTCGAGGTCACGATGGCCGACGCCTGGGTGTGGGACATGTACCGGCCGGCCCGCTTCGTGAAGCAGGTACGGGTGCTGACCTTCAAGGACGTGAACATCGAGGAGCTCAACAAGACCGACCTCGAACTCCCGGGCAGCTGATCCCTCCCCCTCCGGGGTGAACGGGTTGTCCACAACGGCCCCGCCGTCCACCAAGATCCACACGGTGGGCGGATCCGCGGGAACGTCGGGGCCGGAGGTGGTGCCCGATGAACGCGAAGGGCGTGGCGCAGCAGGCGCTGGGGCGGTACGGGGAGGATCTGGCGGCACGGCGGCTGGCCGAGGCCGGCATGATGGTCATCGCGCGGAACTGGCGGTGCCGGGGCGGGGAGATCGACATCGTCGCGCGGGACGGTGACGCGCTCGTCGTGTGCGAGGTCAAGACCCGACGGGCGGGGCACTTCGAGCACCCCATGGCCGCGGTGCGGCCCGGCAAGGCCGAGCGGCTGCGGCTGCTGGCCGGGCGCTGGCTCGCCGACCACGGCGGGCCGCCCCCGGGCGGGGTGCGCATCGACCTGGTGGGCGTCCTGCTGCCGCGGCGCGGCGCGCCGGTGGTGGAGCACGTCCGGGGGGTGGCGTGATGGGCTTCGCACGGGCCTGTTCCGTCGCCCTGGTGGGCGTCGAGGGCGTGGTGGTGGAGGTCCAGGCCGACCTGGAGCCCGGTGTCGCGGCGTTCACACTGGTGGGGCTGCCCGACAAGACCCTCGTCGAGAGCCGGGACCGGGTCCGGGCCGCCGTCGTGAACTCGGGTGCCGTCTGGCCGCAGAAGAAGCTCACGGTCGGGCTCAGCCCCGCCTCGGTGCCCAAGTCGGGCGCCGGCTTCGACCTGGCCGTTGCCGCGGCCGTACTGGGCGCGGCCGAGGCGATCGACCCTGCGGTCATCGCCGACCTGGTGCTCATCGGGGAGCTGGGCCTGGACGGCCGGGTCCGCCCGGTCCCGGGTGTGCTGCCCTCCGTCCTCGCCGCGGCGGAGGCCGGATACCGCAGCGTGGTCGTCCCCCGGCGCTGCGCCGCCGAGGCACGGCTGGTCCCGGACGTCTCGGTGCTCGGCGTACGCAGCCTGCGCGATCTGATCGCGGTCCTCACCGGCGGCGTCGCCTCCGAGGAGGAGCCGCCGGACGAGGCCGGACCGCCGGCCCCCGGGCCGGGGCCGGCCGGCCTGCTGGTCCCGGGAGCGGGGCTGGGCACCGGCGTCGTGCCGGGCGGGGGAGCGGCGGGGGAGGCGGCGGACTTCCCCGACCTGTGCGACGTCGCCGGGCAGCACACGGCCCGCCGGGCCCTGGAGGTGGCTGCCTCCGGGGGCCACCACCTCTTCCTGAGCGGGCCCCCGGGAGCCGGCAAGACGATGCTGGCCGAGCGGCTCCCGTGGATCCTGCCGCCGCTCACCCGGCAGCACTCCCTGGAGGTCACCGCAGTCCACTCGGTCGCGGGGATCCTGCCGCCCGGCGATCCGCTGGTCAGCAGAGCCCCGTACTGCGCGCCCCACCACTCGGCGACCATGCAGTCGCTGGTCGGCGGCGGGGCGGGCGTGCCCCGGCCGGGGGCGGTCTCCCTGGCCCACCGGGGCGTGCTCTTCCTCGACGAAGCCGCCGAGTTCGGCGCCAAAGCGCTGGACGCGCTGCGCCAGCCCCTCGAATCGGGCCGGGTGGTCATCGCCCGGGCCGCCGGGGTGGTGCAGTTGCCGGCCAGATTCCTCATGGTGCTCGCGGCGAACCCCTGCCCCTGCGGGCGGCACGGGCTGCAGGGCGCCGGCTGCGAGTGCCCGGCCTCGGTCGTCCGGCGCTACCAGGCGCGGCTGTCGGGGCCTCTGCTGGACCGCGTGGACCTGCGGGTCGGGGTCGAGCCCGTCGGCCGCACCGAGCTGCTCGGGGGCGGCGGCCGCGGGGAGCCCACGGCGGTGGTCGCCGCCCGGGTCCGGCGGGCCCGGGACCGCGCCGCCGCCCGGCTGGCCGGCACCCCGTGGCGGCTGAACGCCGAGATCCCCGGGCACGAGCTGCGGGTCCGCTGGCCGGCGGCGCCGGGCGCGATGGCGCAGGCCGAGCGGGACCTGGAGCGCGGCCTGCTCACGGCCCGCGGGCTGGACCGGGTGCTGCGGGTCGCCTGGACGGTGGCCGACCTGCGGGGCAACGACCGGCCCGATGCGCTGGACGTGGCCGTCGCGCTGGAGCTGCGGACCGGGATCGGCCGCGGGGCCGTCCTGGCCGCCGGGGTCGGGCCGTGACCGCGGCGCGGGGGCCCGGGCAGGAGTCGCTGCCGGGCGGGGCCCGGGACCCGGCCCACGGCTCCGCGCCGGGGGCGCACGCGGGGCACGCGCGGGAGGACCCCGGGCCGGAGGTGACGGCCCGAGCCGCGCTGACCCGGGTGCTGGAGCCCGGGGACGAGCCCGCCGGTCGCTGGCTACGGGAACACGGCGCCGTCGGGCTGATGCGGCTGCTGACCGGCCCCGACCCGCAGCCGGCGGCCCTCGGCGGCGCGGGGCCCCGGCGGCTCGCCGGATACCGCGCACGGGCCGCAGTCGCCGACCCCCGGCGGGACCTGGCGGCCGCCGCCGCGGCGGGATGCCGGTTCGTCTGCCCCGGGTCGGCCCAGTGGCCGACCCAGCTCGACGACCTCGGCGACGCGCGGCCCGTCGGCCTGTGGGTGCGGGGCACCCCCGACCTGCGGACCTGGGCGCTGCGCTCGGTCGCCGTGGTCGGCGCCCGCGCCTGCACCCCGTACGGCGCGCACATGGCCCACACCCTGGCCGCCGGGCTCGCCGAGCGGGGCTGGGTGGTGGTGTCCGGGGCCGCGTACGGGATCGACGGCGCGGCCCACCGCGGGGTCCTCAGCAGCGGCGGGGCCACGGCCGCGGTACTGGCCTGCGGGGTGGACGTCGCCTACCCCCGTGGACACGCCGGGCTGCTCGGAGCCATCGCCGGCCAGGGGCTGGTGCTGGGGGAGCTGCCGCCCGGCAGCCATCCGACGCCCGCCCGGTTCGTGCTGCGCAACCGGGTCATCGCGGCCCTCACGCGGGGCACCGTCGTCGTGGAGGCGGCCCACCGCAGCGGCTCCCTCGTCACCGCGCGGCGGGCCCGCGAGCTGGGGCGGTTCACCATGGGCGTCCCCGGCCCCGCCACCAGCGGGCTCTCGGCCGGGGTGCACGAGCTGCTGCGCGGCGAGGCCGTGCTCGTCACCGATGCCGCGGAGGTCGTCGAACTCGTCGGCGGGATCGGGGAGCTCGCCCCCGAGCGGCGCGGACCCGTCCTGCCCCGGGACCTGCTGCACCCGGACACCGCGCGGGTGCTCGAAGCACTCCCGGCCGGCCGCCCCGCGCAGGTGGAGGAGCTCGCTCTCGCCGCGGGCACCGGAACCGATGAAGTCATCGGCAGACTGTACGAACTTCACTCTCTGGGGTTCGTCGAACGGCTGGGCGACGGCTGGCGGTTGACGTCGCAGACACGCCGATGAGCCACACGAACCGGTGGCAACCGGCGAGGCGTTCGCTGACCTGGGGCGTTCCGGTGAAAGAGTGAAGCCGATGAAAGACGCGGTCCTTCCGTCGGCAGCAGTCGGGACCGAGCGCCAGGCGCCGGTCCCGGGTGGCCCGTGCGGGCCGGGACGTGCCTGGGGCCTCATACGATCCCGTACTCTTCGCGCACCGCGACAATCTCGTCACGCTACGCTCCCAAGGAATCCCGCTCCGGCAAAGGCGAAGCATGCCCCAGCACATCTCAGGGTCCGACCGCGCCGCCGTGCCTCCCGCTGCCCGCGGCGGCGTGCGGGCCACCGCGCCCTCGTCCCTGGACGCGCTGTGGCACGCGTACAAGGAGACGGGTGACGAACGCCTGCGGGAGCAGCTGATCCTGCACTACTCGCCCCTGGTGAAGTACGTCGCCGGCCGGGTCAGCGTGGGCCTGCCGCCCAACGTGGAGCAGGCCGACTTCGTCTCCTCCGGGGTCTTCGGGCTGATCGACGCCATCGAAAAGTTCGACCTCGACCGCTCCATCAAGTTCGAGACGTACGCGATCACCCGGATCCGTGGCGCGATGATCGACGAGCTGCGGGCGCTGGACTGGATCCCGCGCTCCGTACGGCAGAAGGCGCGGGCCGTCGAGCGGGCCTACGCCACCCTGGAGGCCCAGCTGCGCCGCACCCCGACGGAGCAGGAGGTCGCCGGCGAGATGGGCATCGCGGTGGAGGAACTCCACACGGTCTTCAGCCAGTTGTCCTTGGCGAACGTGGTCGCCCTGGAAGAGCTGCTGCACGTCGGCGGGGAGGGCGGGGACCGCCTCTCCCTGATGGACACCCTGGAGGACACCGCCGCTGACGACCCGGTGGAGGTGGCCGAGGACCGCGAGCTGCGCAGGCTGCTGGCCCGTGCCATCAACACGCTGCCCGAGCGCGAGAAGACCGTGGTCACCCTCTACTACTACGAGGGCCTCACGCTCGCCGAGATCGGCAACGTGCTCGGGGTGACCGAGAGCCGGGTCAGCCAGATCCACACCAAGTCGGTGTTGCAACTCCGCGCAAAGCTTGCGGATGTGGGGCGCTGAGCCACCCGGACCTCCGTACAGTGGACGCGTGCCCAGGATTCGAGCGGCCTCCGTGGCCGAGCACCGGTCGATGCAGCGCCGCGCCCTGCTGGACGCGGCGCGCTCCCTGTTGTCCGAGGGCGGGACGGAGGCGCTGACCTTCCCCGCCCTGGCGCAGCGCACCGGGCTCGCCCGGTCCTCCGTGTACGAGTACTTCCGGTCCCGCGCCGCCGTGGTCGAAGAGCTGTGCGCGGTGGACTTCCCCGTGTGGGCGGCCGACATCGAGGCCGCGATGGAGCAGGCGACGACCCCCGAGGCGAAGATCGAGGCGTACGTGCGCAGCCAGCTGGGCCTGGTCGGCGACCGCCGGCACCGGGCGGTGGTCGCGATCTCGGCGAGCGAGCTGGACGCGGGCGCCCGCGAGAAGATCCGCGCGGCACACGGCGGACTCGTCGCGATGATCGTGGAGGCGCTCGCCGCCCTGGGACAGGAGCAGCCCAGGCTGGCGGCCATGCTGCTCCAGGGCGTGGTCGACGCGGCGGTGCGGCGGATCGAGCTCGGCGCCGCCGAGGACCCGGTCGTGGTGACGGAGACGGCGGTCGCGATGGCCCTCCGGGGCGTGCGCGGCTGACTTCCGGGGCCCGCCGCGCCGACCGGGGCAGCCCGCCGGGCGGGTCCGCCGCCGGCAGCAGCCTCGGCGTGGGGCGCGGCAGCAGCGCCAGCGGGTTGAGGTAGGCGTCGCCCGACAGCAGGCCCCAGTGCAGACATGGGCCCCCGCAGTGGCCGCCTTCCGTCAGGACGGCCACGACCTGGCCCGCGGCGACCGCCTCCCCCTCGGCGACGAGCGGGCGGACCGGCTCGTACGTGGTGCGCAGGCCGCCGGGCAGCGTCAGGGACAGCACCCCGCGCCCGGCCACCGGGCCCGCGAAGTGGACCCGGCCGGGCCCCACGGCCCGTACGCGCGCGCCCGCCGGGGCGGCGAGGTCCACCCCGCGATGGCCCGCCGCGTACGGGGTCGGCGGCGGATCGAACCAGCGGGCCACCACGAGCGGGGCCGGCAGCGGCCGGAGGACCGGCCCCGCCCAGGCCGGGGCCCGCGGGGCCCGCGCGGCATACCAGCCGTACGAGTGCGGGGCGTACGAGGCGTACGAGGCGTACGAGGCGTGCGCAGCCGGGGTCGCGGGCAGTGCGGCCCCGGCGGGCGGGGTGCCCGCCCGGGCCACCGCCAGCAGCAGTGCGAGCAGCAGTGTCGTCATGCCCGCAGCGTCCCGCACCGCCCGGTCGGCAGGGCGGTGCCTGTGGACGGGCGCCAGGGTGTGGACAGCGGCGTCACCTGGCATACCGCCCGGTCCCGTACACTTCTTACGGCGATCCGGGTCACCGGGTCGACTTCGCACGCCCCAGCACCGGCCGGACAGGCCGTGTGGCAGCGTCTCTCGGTCCCTTTTCCGGGGGCAGGACGCGGTGGGACGTCAGGACCAAACCGAGAAAACCAAGGAGATGGCCATGGCCGTCGTAACGATGCGGGAGCTGCTGGAGAGCGGCGTCCACTTCGGTCACCAGACCCGTCGCTGGAACCCGAAGATGAAGCGCTTCATCTTCACCGAGCGCAACGGCATCTACATCATCGACCTGCTCCAGTCGCTGTCGTACATCGACCGCGCCTACGAGTTCGTCAAGGAGACCGTCGCGCACGGCGGCTCGATCATGTTCGTCGGTACGAAGAAGCAGGCCCAGGAGGCCATCGCCGAGCAGGCGACGCGTGTCGGCATGCCGTACGTCAACCAGCGCTGGCTGGGTGGCATGCTCACCAACTTCTCGACCGTCTACAAGCGCCTGCAGCGCCTGAAGGAGCTCGAGGCGATCGACTTCGAGGACGTCGCCGCCTCGGGTCTCACCAAGAAGGAGCTCCTGGTCCTCTCCCGCGAGAAGGCCAAGCTGGAGAAGACCCTCGGTGGTATCCGCGAGATGCAGAAGGTGCCGAGCGCCGTCTGGATCGTCGACACCAAGAAGGAGCACATCGCCGTCGGCGAGGCTCGCAAGCTGAACATCCCGGTCGTCGCGATCCTCGACACCAACTGCGACCCCGACGAGGTCGACTACAAGATCCCGGGCAACGACGACGCGATCCGCTCCGTCACCCTGCTCACCCGCGTGATCGCCGACGCTGTCGCCGAGGGCCTCATCGCCCGCTCCGGCGCTGCGACCGGTGACTCGAAGCCGGGCGACAAGGCCGCCGGCGAGCCGCTCGCCGAGTGGGAGCGCGACCTGCTCGAGGGCGAGAAGAAGGCCGACGCCGCCGAGGCCGCCCCGGCCGCCGAGGCTGCCGAGGCTGCCCCGGCCGCCGAGGCCGAGCAGGCCTGACCCGCTGAGGGCGCCCGGCGTTCACGCGCCGGGCACTCGCAGGACGGACGATGACGGCGGGGGAGCCGCGCCACGAGCGCGCCTCCTCCGCCGTTCACCCGTAGATCTACGACTTCGAGAGAGAACACAGACTCATGGCGAACTACACCGCCGCTGACGTCAAGAAGCTCCGCGAGCTCACCGGCGCCGGCATGCTGGACTGCAAGAACGCGCTCGTCGACGCCGACGGTGACGTGGAGAAGGCCCAGGAAGCCCTCCGCATCAAGGGTCAGAAGGGCGTCGCCAAGCGCGAGGGCCGTTCCGCCGAGAACGGTGCGGTCGTCACCCTGATCGCCGACGACAACACCTCCGGTGTCCTGCTCGAGCTGAAGTGCGAGACGGACTTCGTCGCCAAGGGTGAGAAGTTCCTCGCCGTCGCCAACCAGCTCGCCGCCCACGTCGCCGCCACTTCCCCGGCCGACGTCGAGGCTCTGCTCGCCTCCGAGATCGAGCCCGGCAAGACCGTCACCGCTTTCGTCGACGAGGCCAACGCCAACCTCGGCGAGAAGATCGTCCTGGACCGCTTCGCGCAGTTCACCGGCGGCTACGTGGCCTCCTACATGCACCGCACCATGCCCGACCTGCCGTTCCAGATCGGCGTCCTGGTCGAGCTGGACAAGGAGAACGCCGAGGTCGCCCGCGGTGTCGCGCAGCACATCGCCGCGTTCGCCCCGCAGTGGCTGTCCGCCGAGGACGTCCCGGCCGAGAAGGTCGAGTCCGAGCGCCGCATCGCCGAAGAGGTCACCCGCGCGGAGGGCAAGCCCGAGGCTGCCATCGCCAAGATCGTCGAGGGTCGCGTCAACGGCTTCTTCAAGGACGCCACGCTGCTCGGCCAGGCGTACGCCCTGGACAACAAGAAGTCCGTCCAGAAGGTCCTGGACGAGGCCGGTGTCACCCTGAAGCGCTTCACGCGCATCAAGGTCGGCATCTGAGTCCGTCCGTACAACGACGGACACCGGACCCCGGTAGGGTCTGAGGCAGTCGTCCGCGTACGCGCGGAACGACCGCAGATCTGACGAGGAGGCCATTGCCGTAGAGGGAACCGCGAGGACCCACCGGCAATGGCCTTCTTCGTATGTGCACGAGGAGATCTCCATGAATCAGGGCGTGGACCCCCACAACGCTTCCGACGACAAGAGCGACCACGGGAAGAAGGGCCGCCGCTTCATGCTGAAGCTGTCGGGCGAAGCCTTCTCCGGTGGTGGCGGACTGGGCGTCGACCCCGACGTCGTCCATGCCATCGCGCGCGAGATCGGCGCGGTGGTCCGGGACGGCGCGGAGATCGCCGTCGTGATCGGCGGCGGCAACTTCTTCCGAGGCGCCGAACTGCAGCAGCGCGGTATGGACCGCGCCCGGTCCGACTACATGGGCATGCTCGGCACCGTCATGAACTGCCTCGCCCTCCAGGACTTCCTGGAGAAGGAAGGCATCGACTCCCGCGTGCAGACGGCGATCACCATGGGCCAGGTCGCCGAGCCGTACATTCCGCTGCGGGCCGTACGGCACCTGGAGAAGGGCCGCGTCGTGATCTTCGGCGCCGGTATGGGCATGCCGTACTTCTCCACCGACACCACGGCCGCCCAGCGTGCCCTGGAGATCGACGCCGAGGCCCTGCTCATGGGCAAGAACGGCGTCGACGGGGTCTACGACTCCGACCCCAAGAAGAACCCCGACGCGGTCAAGTTCGACGCGCTGGAGTACGGCGAGGTGCTGGCCCGCGACCTCAAGGTCGCCGACGCCACCGCCATCACGCTGTGCCGCGACAACAAGCTGCCGATCCTGGTGTTCGAACTGCTCGCCGAGGGCAATATCGCCCGCGCCGTCAAGGGTGAGAAGATCGGCACGCTCGTGAGCGACCAGGGAACCCGCGCCTGAGCGGTCCGCAGCCGGACCGGGCCCCGCGGGGCCCGGCCCGCACCGCCCGCCTGAACCATCCATTCAAGACATGCAGGAGCACGTGGTGATCGAAGAAATCCTCCTCGAGGCCGAGGAGAAGATGGAGAAGGCCGTCGTCGTCGCCAAGGAGGACTTCGCCGCGATCCGCACGGGCCGTGCGCACCCGGCGATGTTCAACAAGATCGTGGCGGACTACTACGGCGCCCTCACGCCCATCAACCAGCTCGCCTCCTTCTCGGTGCCCGAGCCGCGCATGGCCGTGGTGACCCCGTTCGACAAGAGCGCCCTGCGCAACATCGAGCAGGCCATCCGCGACTCCGACCTGGGCGTCAACCCGAGCAACGACGGCAACATCATCCGGGTGACCTTCCCCGAGCTCACCGAGGAGCGCCGCAAGGAGTACATCAAGGTCGCGCGCGGCAAGGCCGAGGACTCCAAGGTCTCCATCCGCTCCGTCCGCCGCAAGGCCAAGGACGCCCTCGACAAGCTCGTCAAGGACAAGGAGACCGGCGAGGACGAGGTGCGCCGCGCCGAGAAGGAGCTCGACGACACCACCGCGAAGTACGTCGCGCAGGTGGACGAGCTGCTCAAGCACAAGGAAGCCGAGCTGCTCGAGGTCTGATGAACGACTCTCCCTGGGCCACGGAGCAGGTTCCGGCGGGTCCCGCATACGATGCGCTGGTGGGACCGCACACTCGGCCCATGCCCATCGTGCCCGATGCCGCCGGCCGTGACTTCGACGACCGGGAAGCACGCGATCGGGGGGCTGCCGCTGTCGGCGGTCCCCCGATCCGCACCGAGATGCCGCCGCAGGAGCCCATGCCCAGCCCCCCGCCCCCGCCTTCGCAGGCACCGCAGGACTCCTCGCCCCCGCCGCAGAAGAAGCGGGCCGGGCGAGACCTGCGTGCCGCCATAGGGGTCGGCGTCGGCCTCGGTGCGGTGATCTTCGCTTCCCTCTTGATCGTGAAGGCGGTCTTCGTCGGCGTCATCGTCGTCGCGGTCGTCGTCGGCCTGTGGGAGCTCACCTCCCGGCTCCAGGAGAAGAAGGGCATCAAGGCGCCGCTCGTCCCGCTCGCGATCGGCGGCGCCGCCATGGTCATCGCCGGATACGTGCGGGGCGCCGAGGGCGCCTGGGTGGCCATGGCCCTGACGGCGCTGGCCGTCCTGGTCTGGCGGATGACCGAACCGCCCGAGGACTACCTCAAGGACGTCACGGCGGGTGTCTTCGCGGCGTTCTACGTGCCGTTCCTGGCGACCTTCGTCGCGATGCTGCTCACGGCGGACGACGGTCCGCAACGGGTGCTCACCTTCCTGGCCCTGACCGTGGTCAGCGACACCGGCGCCTACGCGGTGGGTTGGCGCTTCGGCAAGACCAAGCTCGCGCCGCGCATCAGCCCGGGGAAGACCCGCGAGGGCCTCTTCGGCGCGGTGGCCTTCTCGATGGGGGCCGGCGCGCTGTGCATGGAGTTCCTGATCGACGGCGGAGCCTGGTGGCAGGGCCTGATCCTCGGTCTCGCGGTCGCGGTCAGCGCCACGCTGGGCGACCTCGGCGAGTCGATGATCAAGCGGGATCTGGGCATCAAGGACATGGGCACCCTGCTCCCCGGCCACGGCGGCATCATGGACCGGCTGGACTCGCTCCTGCCGACCGCTCCGGTGGTGTGGCTGCTGCTGGCCCTGTTCGTCGGCACCGGCTGACCGCCGCGAACGGACCGTCGGCAGCAGGACCGTCGGCAGCGGCTGGGCCGACCGGGTTATCCTGAAGGGCGCACCCTGTCCGTGGTGCGCCCTTTCCCCGTGATCGCGGGGATGCATTTCGTGAGGTCTCCGGGCGCGGACCGCGCCATCGCCATCGGCTCCGCACGCGCGGAGCCCGTCGGACCTCGTCGTCTGAGGAAGGACCGATCATGGCACCCCGCCCCGCTCCGGGAGAGCTCACCTTCGTCGCGCCCAGGGGGGCGAAGAAGCCGCCCCGGCACCTCGCCGACCTCTCGCCGGCCGAGCGGCGCGAGGCGGTCGCCGCGATCGGCGAGAAGCCGTTCCGGGCCAAGCAGCTCTCGCAGCACTACTTCGCCCGCTACGCCCACGACCCGGCGGAGTGGACCGACATCCCGGCGTCCTCGCGCGAGAAGCTCCGGGAGGAGCTGCTGCCGGACCTGATGAGCGTCGTACGGCACATCTCCTGCGACGACGACACCACCCGCAAGACCCTGTGGCGGCTGCACGACGGCACGCTCGTCGAGTCCGTGCTGATGCGCTACCCGGACCGGGTCACCATGTGCATCTCCTCGCAGGCGGGCTGCGGCATGAACTGCCCGTTCTGCGCCACCGGTCAGGCCGGCCTGGACCGCAACCTGTCCACCGCGGAGATCGTGCACCAGATCGTCGACGGCATGCGCGCCCTGCGCGACGGCGAGGTCCCCGGCGGCCCGGCCCGGCTGTCGAACATCGTCTTCATGGGCATGGGCGAGCCGCTGGCCAACTACAACCGGGTCGTGGGCGCCATCCGCCGGCTGACCGACGCCGAGCCCGACGGCCTGGGTCTGTCCCAGCGCGGCATCACCGTCTCCACCGTCGGCCTGGTCCCGGCGATGCTGCGGTTCGCCGACGAGGGCTTCAAGTGCCGCCTCGCCGTCTCGCTGCACGCCCCCGACGACGAGCTGCGCGACACCCTCGTGCCGGTGAACACCCGCTGGAAGGTCCGCGAGGTCCTCGACGCGGCGTGGGAGTACGCGGAGAAGTCCGGCCGCCGGGTTTCCATCGAGTACGCCCTGATCCGCGACATCAACGACCAGGCCTGGCGCGGCGACCTCCTGGGCAAGCTCCTCAAGGGCAAGCGCGTCCACGTCAACCTGATCCCGTTGAACCCGACGCCGGGCTCGAAGTGGACCGCCTCGCGCCCCGAGGACGAGCGGGCCTTCGTCGAGGCCATCGCGCGCCACGGCGTGCCCGTGACGGTGCGTGACACCCGCGGCCAGGAGATCGACGGTGCGTGCGGCCAGCTGGCCGCTGCGGAGCGGTAGCTTCCGCTTCTGGCGGTGCCGGTTCGGCCACGGGGTACCCTGTGGCCGAACCAATTGCATATTCCGACAGGGGAGCGCCACAGCGCTGAGAGTGCGGCACCGTCAGCCGCAGACCCTCTGAACCTCGCCCCGGTCATTCGGGGTAGGGAGTTCGGTCACCACTCAAGCTGTTGCGCCCTGCCCGGCGTCCGCTCCGACAGAGCGCCGGGCAGGGCCGCGTCTTCTCCTGGTCATCCCAGGAGGAATACACCAGTGAGCACCACCAAGAAGGTCGCGGGCGCCGTGCTCGCGGCCGCGCTCGGCGTCACCACGCTCAGCGCCTGCGGCGACGGCGGCCAGGACGAGGCCGGTGACGGCGCCAGCGGGGCGCCGAAGTCCAAGACGGTCACGCTCGTCACCCACGACTCCTTCAACGTGACGGACACGGTCCTGAAGGAGTTCGAGCAGCAGAGCGGCTACACCGTCAAGGTCCTCAAGTCCGGCGATGCGGGCGCCGCCCTCAACCAGGAGATCCTCACCAAGGGCTCCCCGCGCGGCGACGTCTTCTTCGGCGTGGACAACACCCTCCTCTCGCGCGCCCTGGACAACGGCGTCTTCACCCCGTACGAGGCCAAGGGCCTGGCCGGCGTGAAGCCCGAGTACGTCCTCGACAAGCAGCACCGGGTCACGCCCGTCGACTCCGGCGACATCTGCGTCAACTACGACAAGGCGTACTTCGCCGACAAGAAGATCGCCCCGCCGCAGACGCTGGACGACCTGGTCAAGCCCGAGTACAAGAACCTGCTGGTCACGGAGAACGCGGCCACCTCCTCCCCCGGCCTGGGCTTCCTGCTGGCCACCGTCGGCAAGTACGGCGAGGAGGGCTGGAAGGACTACTGGAGCAAGCTCAAGGCCAACGGCGTCGAGGTCGTCGACGGCTGGGAGCAGGCCTACAACGAGCGCTTCTCCGGCTCCGCGGGCGGCAAGAAGGCCAAGGCCGACCGCCCGCTGGTGGTCTCGTACGCCTCCAGCCCGCCGGTCGAGGTGATGTACGGCGAGCCGCAGCCGGCCGAGGCCCCGACGGGCGTCGCCACCGGCACCTGCTTCCGCCAGGTCGAGTTCGCCGGCCTGCTCAAGGGCGCGAAGAACGAGGAGGGCGGCAAGGCGCTGATCGACTTCATGATCGGCAAGAAGTTCCAGGAGGACATGCCGCTCCAGATGTTCGTGAACCCGGTGGTCACGGACGCCGCGCTGCCGGAGTTGTTCACGAAGCACGGCGTGGTCGTCGAGAAGCCGGAGACGATGGCTCCCGAGACCATCGCCAAGAACCGTGACCAGTGGGTCAAGACATGGTCCTCGCTCGTCGTGAAGTAGCACCGGGCAGGACAGGACGCGGACGCGGTGCGGCCGTCAGGCTGGCCCTGATGGCCGTACCGCTGGCCTTCTTCGCACTGTTCTTCGCCTACCCCGTCACCGCGATCGTCGGCCGCGGGGTCAGGACCGACGCCGGCTGGCAGTTCGGCCGCATCGGCGAGGTGCTGACCCAGCCCGACATCGCCGGGGTCCTCTGGTTCACCGCCTGGCAGGCGCTCGCCTCCACGGCGCTCACCCTGCTGATCGGGCTCCCCGCCGCGTACGTCTTCGCACGGCTGGAGTTCCCCGGCAAGCAGCTGCTGCGGGCCGTGGTCACCGTCCCCTTCGTGCTGCCCACCGTGGTCGTCGGCACCGCCTTCCTGGCACTGGTCGGGCGGGGCGGGCTGCTGGAGGAGCTGTGGGGCGTCCGGCTCGACACCACCGTGTGGGCGATCCTGCTCGCACACGTCTTCTTCAACTACGCGGTGGTCGTCCGCACCGTCGGCGGGCTGTGGGCGCAGCTGGACCCCCGCCAGGAGGAGGCCGCCCGCGTGCTGGGCGCCGGGCGGTTCGCCGCGTGGCGGCGGGTGACGCTGCCCGCGCTGGTCCCGGCGGTGGCCGCCGCCGCGCTCATGGTCTTCCTGTTCACCTTCACCTCGTTCGGCGTCGTGCAGATCCTCGGCGGGCCCTCGTACGCCACGCTGGAGGTGGAGGTCTACCGGCAGACCGCGCAGCTGCTGGACCTGTCCACGGCCGCCGTCCTGACGATGGTCCAGTTCGCCGCCGTCGCCCTGATCCTCGCCGTGCACGCCTGGACCGTGCGGCGGCGCGAGGCCGCGCTGCGGCTCGTGGACCCCGCGCGGACCGCGCACCGGCCGCGCGGGTTCGGGCAGCGCGCCCTGCTGGGCGGGGTGCTGCTGACGGTGGCGCTGCTGATCGTGTTGCCGCTGGGCGTACTGGTGGAGCGGTCCTTCGACGCCCCGGGCGGGTACGGGCTGGGCTTCTACCGGGCGCTGCAGAGCGCGGGCTCCGGCGGCGGAACGTTTCTGGTGCCGCCGCTGGAGGCCGTCTGGAACTCCCTGCAGTACGCACTGGCCGCCACCGCCATCGCCCTCGTGGTCGGCGGGCTCGCGGCCGCTGCGCTGACGAGGAGGGCCGGCCCCTTCGTCCGCGGCTTCGACGCGCTGCTGATGCTGCCGCTCGGGGTGTCCGCGGTGACCGTGGGCTTCGGGTTCCTGATCACCCTGGACGAGCCGCCGCTGGACCTGCGGACCTCCTGGATCCTGGTGCCGCTGGCCCAGGCGCTGGTCGGCGTGCCCTTCGTCGTACGGACCATGCTGCCGGTGCTCCGGGCCGTCGACAGCCGGCTCCGGGAGGCGGCCGCCGTCCTCGGCGCGTCCCCGCTGCGGGCCTGGCGGGAGGTGGACCTGCCGCTGGTGCGGCGGGCGCTGCTGATCGCGGCCGGCTTCGCCTTCGCCGTGTCCCTGGGGGAGTTCGGGGCCACCGTCTTCATCGCGCGGCCCGACCGGCCGACGCTGCCGGTGGCCGTGGCCCGGCTGCTGGGGCGGGCCGGGGAGCTGAACTACGGGCAGGCGATGGCCCTGAGCACGATTCTGATGCTGGTGTGCGCGGCCGCCCTGCTGGTGCTGGAGCGGCTGCGGCCCGACAAGACCTCGGGAGAGTTCTGATGACCTTGCTCGAACTGGCCGGGGTCTCGGTCCGCTTCGGCGAGCGTGCCGTCGTCGACCGGGTGGACCTCCGGGTCGCCGAGCACGAGATCGTGTGCGTACTGGGGCCGAGCGGCAGCGGGAAGTCGACGCTGCTGCGGGTCGTCGCCGGGCTCCAGCCCGTCTCGGCCGGCCGGGTCCTGCTGGGCGGGGCCGACCAGGCACGGGTGCCCGTGCACCGGCGGGGGGTCGGGCTGATGTTCCAGGACCACCAGCTGTTCCCGCACCGCAACGTCGGCGAGAACGTGGCGTTCGGCCTGCGCATGCAGGGCGCCGCGGCCGGACTGCGCGGCCTGCGCCGCGGATCCCGCGGCCCCGCGGAGGACCGGGTCGCGGAGCTGCTGGAGCTGGTCGGGCTGCCCGGCGCCCGGCGGCGCTCGGTGTCCTCCCTGTCGGGCGGCGAGCAGCAGCGGGTCGCGCTGGCCCGGGCGCTGGCCCCGTCGCCGCGGCTGCTGATGCTGGACGAGCCGCTGGGCCAGCTGGACCGCGGGCTGCGCGAGCGCCTGGTGGTGGAGTTGCGCGGGTTGTTCTCCCGGCTGGGCACCACCGTGCTGGCCGTCACCCACGACCAGGGCGAGGCCTTCGCCCTGGCCGACCGGGTCGTGGTGATGAGCGAGGGCCGCATCGCGCAGGCCGGGACCCCGCTGGAGGTGTGGCAGCGCCCGGCCTCCGAGTTCGTGGCGCGGTTCCTCGGCTTCGAGAACGTCGTCCCGGCGACGGTGTCGGACGGCGCCGCGGCGACGGCCTGGGGCAAGGTCCCGGTGCCGGAGGGCGCCCCGGAGGGGGAGCAGCGGGTGCTGATCCGGCCGGCGGGCGTGGTGCTCGCGAAGGCCGGCCTCGGCTGCGAGGTGCTGTCCCGCACCTTCCGCGGCACGCACGTGGCGTTGCGGCTGCGCCCGGAGGCCGGTCCGGACCTGGAGGCCGAGTGCGGGCTGGCCGCCGCCCCGGCCGTGGGGGACCGGGTCGCGGTGGCGTTCACACCGCGCGAGGTGGTCGTCCTTCCGGCGGCCTGACCGGGGCATCGGGAGCCGGGCCGGGCCTGCGCAGCGCCCCGAGGTACACGCCGGCGAGGACGATCGGAGTGCCCAGCAGCAGCGAGGGGGTCAGCGGCTCGTCGTCGAGCCGGGCCGAGGCGAGGATCGCGATGACCGGGGCGACGACGAACGCGTACGCCGCCCGGGCCGCGCCCCAGTGCTGGATCACGAGCAGGTAGCAGACGAAGGTGAGCACCGAGCCCGCCGCGACCAGGTACACCAGGGCCCACCAGGTCGCGGCGCGCTCCGGCGCCGCCCAGCGGTCGCCCGCGAGGGCCGACCCGGCGAACAGGGCGGCCGCGGCGACCCCCATGCCACGGCCATCACGCAGACCAGCACCAGCGTCGCGGCACCGAACCGCAGGGCCGCGCTCCACAGCGGGTCGAGCTCCCGCAGGCAGAACCTGACCCCGAGGGCGTTGCCCCCGGCGGCCACGGCGCCGGCCGCGAACGCAGCCGTGGCCACCCGGTCGCGGCGGTGGTCCATGCCCCCACCGTAGGCCGCCGCGCGGGGCCCCGCCGGCGAGTACACCTAGCGCAGCTGCGCCGGCTCCGGCTCCGGCTCCCGGGCCGGCTGTGCGTCCGGCTCCGGGGCCTCGGCCCCGTCGTGCTTGCCGTACCAGGCGACGGCCACGGCGCCGGCCACCGCGAGGACGAAGCCGAGCACGGCCAGCCAGGCCAGGCCCGGCCGGGACGCGTCGCCGAGCCACAGCACGCCGATCGCCCCGGGCAGCACCGTCTCGCCGACGACGAGGGCGGCGGTCGCCCCGTTCACGGAGCCGATCTGCAGGGCCACGGTGTGCAGGTACATGCCGCCGAAGCCGGCGAGCACGATGGCGTACAGGGCGGGGTCGCCGAGCAGGGCGACCGGGTCGAAGGGGTCGATGCCGTTCAGGATCCGGACGCCGACGCCGAGCGCGCCGAAGGCCAGGCCGGACAGCAGGCCCGCGAGGATCGCGGCGCGCGCGCCCAGCAGGCGTACGGCCACGGTGCCGCCCACGATGATCAGCGCGGTCACGGCGAAGAGCCACCAGTGCGTGGCCATGGGGGCGTGGTGGCCGCCCTCGTGACCGGCGGCCGTGGCGAGCAGCACCAGTGCTGCGCACACGACTCCGATGGAGGTCCACTCCTTGCGGGTGAGCCGCAGGCCCAGCATCCGCACGCTCAGGATCGCCGTGATCACCAGGTTGGCGCTGATGACCGTCTGGGAGAGGAAGAGGGGGAGCAGTCGGGCGGCGAGCGCGCCCAGGCCGAAGCCCGCGAAGTCCAGGAGGGTGCCGACGATGAATTCCCAGGTCATCGCCGCCTTTGCGGTCGACGACAGGTTGGGGCCGCCGTGCGCGGTCACCCCGGCGGCGGCCGGGTTCGCCCGGGCTGCGCGGCGCGATCCGACGGCTTGCAGGACGGATCCCGTGCCGTAGCAGATGGACGCCGCTATCGCGGTCAGCAGGCCTATGAGCACCGGTGGCTCCGTTCACGTGTGACAGGTCGTGCAGTAAGTACCGCTTGTGCGGGGTACGACTGCCAGACGTGAGAACGGGCCCGGAAGTTGCCTCCCGGACCCGGTTTGTTGCGGCGCTCGCGGCTCAGCGGGTCAGTGCGAGGGAAGTCAGCTGCGCCACAGCCCAGCTGACGGGTACGCACACCGTGAGCAGGGCGCCGGCCCGGACTCCGGCGGCCGTCCGCAGGACCGTTCCGGGGGTCCCGAGGTCGAGCAGGGCCGCGCGGGCGGCGGAGCGGTTCTGGCGGACCTCCACGGCGGAGGTGAGCAGGGTCGCGGCCGCGCAGAGGGTCACGAGGGCGCAGGCGGGTCCGGTCAGCGGGCCGAGCGGGGCGCCGGGGCCGTCCGGGCCGGGCAGGGTCGCGGCGCTGAGGGCGGCCGCCCCGACCGCGCAGAGCACGCCGAGCGGGCGGCCGATGCGGGGGGCCTCCTCCTGTAGGGCCCGACCGGCGAGCAGCCGGAGCGCGCCCGGGCGGGCGGCCTGGACCAGGGTCCCGCAGGCGTGGGCGAGGCCGGGGCCGGCGAGGGCGAGCCCGAGGGCGGTGAGGACCCAGCCGGCGGGCAGCGCGGCCCCGTCGCGGCCGGCGTACCCCTCGACGGCGAGCCCGCAGACGGTGAGGGCGATGCCCCAGGGCAGGCCGGTGTGCGGGGACGGCGGGGCGGACGGGGAGGGCGGGGTGTGCGGGCGCAGGGCGACGGCGGTGACGGCCGAGGCGGTCAGCGGGACGACGGCCAGCAGGGTCAGGGCGGCGGCGACGGGCAGCGGCCGGTCCGCGTGCAGCAGCGGGGCGGCGGCTCCGTCGAAGGGGAGCCCGCCGAGGTCGCCGCGCAGGTGGAGGAAGGCGGCCAGGGCCAGGGCGCTGCCCAGGCTGCACGAGACGGCGGTGGAGACGGCCGCGACGAGGGAGAGGCGTACGGGGCCCAGCCCGACGGCGTCCATCCCGGCGCGGGGCCGGGTGGCGGGGTCGGTCCGGGCGACGGCGACGGCGAGGTGGACGGTGGCGGCGAGCGGGACCAGCGCCCACAGCAGCCGCGGGAACGATCCGGCGGGCCGGGCGACGGCCCCGGCCAGCACGTACAGCAGCAGGAAGCCGGTGCCGGCGGAGGCGGCGGCGACCAGCAGGCGGCGCAGCTGGACGAGCGGGCGGGAGCCGCGGGCTAGGCGGAGAGCGAGCACGCGGCCTGGCCCTCCGGGGTGTCGCCGGCCGGGCCGGTCATGCCGGCGGCCGTTGCGGCGGGGCGGCCGTCGAGGAGGGCGAACCGGCGGTCGGCGACGGCCGCGGTGTCCTCGTCGTGGGTGGCCAGGACCACGGTGATCTCGTGGGACCGGGCCGCGGTGGTCAGGGTGCGCAGGAGCAGGGCGCATTCGGCGCGGTGCAGCGGCGCGGTGGGCTCGTCGGCGAAGATCACGGCGGGTTCGCTGACCAGGGCCCGGGCCAGGGCGACGTGCTGGGACGCGGCGCGGTCCAGGGCGCGGGGGCGTTTGCGTGCGAAGCCGCTGATGTCGAGCCGGTCCAGCCAGGCGTAGGCGGCCCGCTTGGCGGTGCGGTGCGAGGCGCCGGACACCAGCAGGGGGAGGGCGGCGTTCTCCCAGACGGTGAGCTCGGGGAGCAGGGCGGGCTCGGGGCCGATCCAGCCGAACCGGTCGCGGCGTAGCCGTTCGCGGCTGAGGGCGCCCATGGTGTGGACGGGCACGCTGTTGAACCAGATCTCGCCCTCGCGCGGGACGAGCCGGCCGCTGAGGCAGTGCAGCAGGGTGGTCTTCCCGCTGCCGCGCGGGCCGGTCACGGCGAGGACCTCGCCTTGGCGGACGCCGACCGAGACCCCGACGACGCCGGGGGAACCGTTGTGGGAGTAGTGAACGGACCGTGCCCAGAGCACATCGTTGTCCGGCGGAGCCGCCATCTCTCTCCTTGCGTGGGTGTCCCCGGCTCCAGCCGGGGAGGGAAACGCACGTGGATGCCCCGGAGCCGCGAAGCGGGCGTGGTGTGCTTCAGACTCTCCGTTCACGGGGAGGAGGAGTCACGGCGTACACCTCCGTCCGGGGGAACGAAGCGGAGCCCGTTCGGTCACTGGCGCCGCACTGAGATGTAAAGAGACGAACGTCCCGGATGGCGACAGCACACGGCCCGGATCCCCGCGTTCTCACTCGAACGGGGCATCCGGGCCGTGTGGTTCGGACTATTTACAGCCTGGTCCTGCGGCTTTACAGCTTGGTCCACGCCTCGGTGAGCACCGAGCGCAGGATCCCCTCGATCTCGTCGAAGGTGCCCTGGTCCGCGATCAGCGGCGGGGCCAGCTGCACGACCGGGTCGCCGCGGTCGTCGGCCCGGCAGTACAGGCCGTTCTCGAAGAGCGCCTTGGAGAGGAAGCCGTAGAGCACGCGCTCGGTCTCCTCGTCCGTGAACGACTCCTTGGTGACCTTGTCCTTGACGAGCTCGATGCCGTAGAAGTAGCCGTTTCCGCGGACGTCGCCGACGATCGGCAGGTCGTGCAGCTTCTGCAGCGTCTTCAGGAAGGCGGGCTCGTTGTCCAGCACGTGCTGGTTGAGGCCTTCCTTGTCGAAGATGTCGAGGTTGGCGAGGGCCACGGCGGAGGACACCGGGTGCCCGCCGAAGGTGTAGCCGTGCAGGAAGGTGTTGTTGCCCTTGTAGAAGGGCTCGGCGACGCGGTCCGACACGATGCAGGCGCCGATCGGGGAGTAGCCCGAGGTCATGCCCTTGGCGCAGGTGATCATGTCCGGGACGTAGCCGAACTTGTCGCAGGCGAACATCGTGCCGAGGCGGCCGAACGCGCAGATCGTCTCGTCGGAGACGAGGAGCACGTCGTACTCGTCGCAGATCTCGCGGACGCGCTGGAAGTACCCGGGCGGCGGCGGGAAGCAGCCGCCGGCGTTCTGCACCGGCTCCAGGAAGACCGCGGCGACGGTGTCCGCACCCTCGAAGAGGATCTGCTGCTCGATCTGGTCGGCGCACCAGCGGCCGAAGGCCTCGGGGTCGTCGCCGTGGATCGGGGCGCGGTAGATGTTGGTGTTCGGCACCTTGTGCGCGCCGGGGACCAGCGGCTCGAAGGGAGCCTTCAGGGCCGGCAGGCCGGTGATGGACAGCGCGCCCTGCGGGGTGCCGTGGTAGGCGACCGCACGCGAGATGACCTTGTACTTGGTCGGCTTGCCCTTGAGCTTGTAGTACTGCTTGGCCAGCTTCCAGGCGGTCTCGACGGCCTCGCCGCCGCCGGTGGTGAAGAAGACCTTGTTCAGATCGCCCGGGGCGTAGCCGGCGAGGCGCTCGGCCAGCTCGACGGCCTTGGGGTGCGCGTAGGACCACACGGGGAAGAACGCGAGTTCCTGGGCCTGCCTGTAGGCGACCTCGGCGAGCTCCTTGCGGCCGTGACCGGCGTTGACCACGAACAGTCCGGCGAGACCGTCCAGGTAGCGCTTGCCCTTGTCGTCGTAGATGTAGGTGCCCTCACCGCGGACGATGGTGGGGACGGGGGTGTGCTCGTACGAGGACATGCGGGTGAAGTGCATCCACAGGTGGTCGTACGCGGTTTTGGACAGGTCCTGGGTCACGGTTATCGGGTTCCCCACATGTAGGTCTGCTTCTTCAGCTTCAGATAAACGAAGCTTTCGGTGGATCGCACGCCGGGGAGCGCGCGGATCTTCTTGTTGATCGTTTCCAGCAGGTGGTCGTCGTCCTCGCAGACGATCTCCACCATCAGGTCGAACGAACCCGCGGTCATCACCACGTACTCGCACTCGGCCATCTGGGTCAGCGCGTCGGCCACCGGGTCGACGTCGCCCTCGACGTTGATGCCGACCATGGCCTGGCGGCGCAGGCCCACGGTGAGCGGGTCGGTGACGGCGACGATCTGCATGACGCCCTGGTCGAGGAGCTTCTGCACGCGCTGGCGCACGGCCGCCTCGGACAGGCCCACTGCCTTGCCGATCGCCGCGTACGGCCGACGGCCGTCCTCCTGCAGTTGCTCGATGATCGCGAGCGACACAGCATCGACCGAAGGGGACGGCTGCCTGTTCCTGGAATCTGCGCTTCGACTGACCACGACCTCACTGTGCACGAGGAGTCGTCTGTTCCGCAAGACGGATTCAATGAAATCCGTTGTCTTTGGATCCTGATCTCACTGATTTCGTAGGTGGCCGTGTCTGGCCCTGTCGAAAGCGTCCGCCCAGGAGCTAGGCTTGGGGCAGCGTCTCAATCATTGGACATGTGATCAGGAGTGTGGCTGTAGTGACCACCGAACTGCGTCGTCTGCGCAACTACATCGGCGGGGAGTTCAAGGACGCCGCCGACGGGCGGACCACCGACGTGGTCAACCCCGCCACCGGCGAGGTGTACGCCAAGGCCCCGCTCTCCGGCCAGGCCGACGTCGACGCGGCCATGGCCGCCGCCGCTGCCGCCTTCCCGGGCTGGCGCGACACCACCCCCTCGGAGCGGCAGAAGGCCCTGCTCAAGATCGCCGACGCCTTCGAGGCGCGCGCGGACGAGCTGGTGGCCGCCGAGTCCGAGAACACGGGCAAGCCGCTGGGCCTCACGGCCAGCGAGGAGCTGCCCCCGATGGTGGACCAGATCCGCTTCTTCGCGGGTGCGGCCCGTCTGCTGGAGGGTCGCTCCGCCGGCGAGTACATGGACGGGATGACCTCGATCATCCGCCGTGAGCCGGTCGGCGTCTGCGCCCAGGTCGCGCCGTGGAACTACCCGATGATGATGGCCGTGTGGAAGTTCGCCCCGGCCATCGCCGCGGGCAACACCGTGGTGCTCAAGCCCTCGGACACCACCCCCGCCTCCACCGTCCTGATGGCGGAGATCATCGACTCGATCCTCCCCAAGGGCGTCTTCAACGTCGTCTGCGGCGACCGCGAGACCGGCAAGGCCATGGTCGAGCACTCCACCCCGGCGATGGCCTCCATCACCGGCTCCGTCCGTGCGGGCATGCAGGTCGCCGAGAGCGCCTCGAAGGACGTCAAGCGCGTCCACCTGGAGCTCGGTGGCAAGGCGCCGGTCGTGGTCTTCGAGGACGCCGACATCGCCAAGGCCGTCGAGGACATCGCCGTCGCCGGCTACTTCAACGCCGGCCAGGACTGCACCGCCGCGACCCGCGTCCTCGTGCACGAGTCCGTCCACGACGAGTTCGTGGCCGCGCTGGCCAAGGCCGCCGCCGACACGAAGACCGGCGCCCCGGACGACGAGGACGTGCTCTACGGCCCGCTGAACAACCCCAACCAGCTGGGCCAGGTCGCGGGCTTCATCGACCGCCTCCCGGCGCACGCCAAGGTCGAGGCGGGTGGCCACCGGGTCGGCGACAAGGGCTACTTCTACGCCCCGACCGTCGTGTCCGGCCTCAAGCAGGACGACGAGATCATCCAGAACGAGGTCTTCGGCCCCGTCATCACCGTCCAGTCCTTCACGGACGAGGCGCAGGCCGTGGAGTACGCGAACGGCGTCGAGTTCGCCCTCGCCTCCTCGGTGTGGACCAAGGACCACTCCCGCGCGATGCGCATGTCCAAGAAGCTCGACTTCGGCTGCGTGTGGATCAACACCCACATCCCGCTGGTCGCCGAGATGCCCCACGGCGGCTTCAAGAAGTCCGGCTACGGCAAGGACCTCTCCGCCTACGGCTTCGAGGACTACACCCGCATCAAGCACGTGATGACCTCGCTCGACGGCTGACGATCCCTCACGGCCGCGCGGGACCGGTGAGGACCGCGCAAGAGCCGGCTGAGTTCGATCAAGGGGCGGGCAGTGGACAATGTGTCCATTGCCCGCCCCCGTCACGTTCTCCGAGGCTCCTGTCCATGCCTGAACTCGCCTTCTCCCGCCGTACGGCGCTGCGCGGAATCGGTGCCGCCGGCCTGCTCGCGGCCCTCGCCGGCTGCGGCGTGCCGTCCGCCTACGTCCCCGAGGACCGGCGGGGAGGGCCGGACCGCTCGGGGCGGGACCGGAGCCTCACCTTCTCCAACTGGCCGCTGTACATCGACACCGACGAGGAGGACGAGGAGCGCCGCCCCACCCTGGAGGCCTTCACGCGGAAGACCGGCATCGAGGTCTCCTACAGCGAGGAGATCAACGACAACGACGAGTTCTTCGGCAAGGTCAGCCCTGCTCTGATGAACCGCCAGGACACCGGCCGCGACCTGGTGGTGATCACCGACTGGATGGCCGCCCGGTACGTCCAACTGGGCTGGGCCCAGACGATGGACCGGGCCGCGCAGCCCAACGTGGCCGCGCACCTGGACCCGCAGCTGCGCTCGCCCGCCTTCGACGAGGGTCGCCTGCACACCGTCCCCTGGCAGTCGGGCATCACCGGCATCGCCTACCACCGCAAGGCGCTCGGCCGGGAGATCAAGTCCGTCAAGGACCTGTGGCACCCCGACCTGGCCGGCCGGGTCACCCTCTTCTCCGGTCTCGACGAGTCCTTCGCCCTGCTGATGCAGGGCAACGGCGTGGACGTCACCCGGTGGACCGAGCCCGACTTCCACCGGATGTGCGACCAGGTCGAGGAGCTGGTGCGCAAGAAGCACATCCGCCGTTTCACCGGCAACGACTACACCTCCGACCTCGCCAAGGGCGACGTCCTGGCCTGCCAGGCCTACTCCGGCGACGCCATCCAACTCAAGGCCGACAACCCCGACATCGAGTTCGTGGTCCCCGAGGAGGGCGGCGAGCTGTGGTCGGAGAGCATGCTGATACCCAACCTGGCCCGGCACAAGGCCAACGCCGAGGCCCTCGTCGACCACTACTACGACCCGGAGGTGGCCGCCGAGCTCGCCGCCTTCGTGAACTACGTCTGCCCCGTGCCGGCCGCCCGCGAGGTGCTGGCCGCCGCGGAGGACAAGGAGACCGCGGAGCTCGCCGAGAACCCGCTGATGTTCCCGGACGAGGAGATGCGCAGGCGCCTGGCCGTGGCCCGTGCCGTCACCTCCGCGGAGCGCCGTTCCTTCGCCCGCCGCTGGAACGCCATCGCGGGCTTGTGATCATCACCACGAAACTGAACACGTTCAGCAAAATCGCTGAACGTGTTCAACTCGGGGCGTAAGCTGCTGCCATGAGCGAGAGAAACGCCCTCCAGCGGCGGATCCGTGCCTGGCTGATCCTGTTCATCGTCTGCCTCGTCCTCAGCGGACTCACGGCCTTCCCCCTCGTCACCGAGGTGCGCTGGGCCAACTCCCTGGTGTCCCACGCCTGGCTGAGCCGGGTCGGCGAGGGACTGGACCAGGCCGATGCGCAGTACCCGTTCCTGCTGTACGGCACCGACTGGCTCGCGTTCGCCCACCTGGTGATCGCGGTCTTCTTCTACGGCGTCCTGCGCGACCCCGTACGCAACATCTGGATCATCGACGCCGGCATGATCGCCTGCGCCGGCATCATCCCCCTGGCCCTGATCTGCGGGCCCATCCGGGGCATCCCCTTCGGCTGGAGCCTCATCGACATGTCCTTCGGGGTCTTCGGAGTGATCCCGCTGATCGTGCTCCGCCGCCTCGTCAAGCGGCTGGAGGCACTGCCCGCCACCGGCTGACGGCGGCACCCGTCCGCGCCCCGTGCGGCCTCACCGGCCGGACCGGGCGCGGACGGCCGCCAGGACGTCGATCCGGTTCGTGGTGATCGCGTCCACCCCGGCCGACAGCAGCCTGCGCATCGAGCAGGCGGTGTCGGCGGTCCACGCCGAGACCTTCAGGCCGTCCCGGTGCAGCGCGTCCACCAGCTCCCGGCCGACCAACCCAAAGCGGTAGTTGAGCCAGGCCGGCGCCACCGCGTCGATCAGCACCCGGCGCGGCGGCGACAGCGTCGTCCACGTCAGCGCGATCTCCGCGTCCGGGTCGGCGGCGCGCACGGCCAGCATGGTGTTCGGGCCCGCGCTGTAGTACGTCCGCTCGCGGGCCCCGCACGCGCGGACCACCCCGACCACCGTCCGCACCGACTCGGCGGTCGCACCCGGCAGGTCGATCATCACCCGGCCCGGGCCCGACGCCGCCAGGGCCTCGCGCAGGGTCGGGACCCCGCCCGCCGTCATCTCCCGCAGCTGCGCCAGCGTCACGGCGTCCAGCCGCACGTCGTGCCGCCACAACCGCCACAGCGTGTCGTCGTGCAGGAGCACCGGCTCCCCGTCGCGGGTCAGCCGTACGTCGATCTCCACCGCGTCCGCTCCGCGCGCGAACGCGGAACGGACGGAGGGGACGGTGTTCTCGGGGAAGCGGTAGGGGTCGCCGCGGTGGGCGACGGCCGTCAGGGTGCGCATGCCGCCCATTCTCCGGCGGCGTCAGCGCGCCAGCCAGGCCTCGGTGTAGGTGTCGATCTCCGCAACGATCCGCTCCTTGCCCGCCCGGTCCAGGAAGGAGGCCTCCACCGCGTTCTTCGCCAGCTGCGCGACCCCGCGCTCGTCGAGGTCGAGGAGCCGGGCGGCGACGGCGTACTCGGTGTTGAGGTCGGTGCCGAACATCGGCGGGTCGTCGCTGTTGATGGTGACCAGCACGCCCGCCCGGACCATCTCCCTGACCGGGTGCCGGTCCAGGTCGGCCACGGCGCGGGTGGCGATGTTCGACGTCGGGCAGACCTCCAGCGCGATGCGGTGCTCGGCGAGGTAGGCCAGCAGCTCCGGGTCCTGCACGGCGCTGGTGCCGTGGCCGATCCGCTCGGCGCCGAGCTCGCGGATGGCGTCCCAGACGGTCTCCGGGCCGGTGGTCTCGCCGGCGTGCGGCACGCTGCGCAGGCCGGCGGCCCGGGCGGCGTCGAAGTACGGCTTGAACTGCGGACGCGGGACGCCGATCTCGGGGCCGCCGAGACCGAAGGAGACCAGGCCCTCCGGGCGCAAGTCGACGGCGAGGCGCGCGGTCTCGGCGGCGGCCTCCAGGCCGGCCTCGCCGGGGATGTCGAAGCACCAGCGCAGGATGACGCCGAGTTCGGCCTCGGCGGCCTTGCGGGCGTCCTCGATGGCCTCCATGAACGCGTGCTCGTCGATGCCGCGGCGCGTCGAGGAGTACGGGGTGATGGTCAGCTCGGCGTAGCGGATGTTCTGCCGCGCCATGTCGCGGGCCACCTCGAAGGTGAGGGTGCGCACGTCGTCGGGGGTGCGCACCAGGTCCACGACGGAGAGGTACACCTCGATGAAGTGGGCGAAGTCGGTGAAGGTGAAGTAGTCGGCGAGGGCTCCCGGGTCGGTGGGGACCCTGGAGTCGGGGTGCCGGGCGGCGAGCTCGGCCACGATGCGCGGGGAGGCCGAGCCGACGTGGTGGACGTGGAGCTCGGCCTTCGGGAGCCCTGCGATGAAGGGGGTCAGGTCGGGCACGGCAATGCCTCCGGGATGACGCGGGTGCGGACGGATCGGGCTTCATCGTAGGCAGCCCCGGGGCTGTCGGCGGCAGCGCATAGCATGGCCGTACGAGAGGGGGGCGACGCATGACCGACCACAGTGCCGAGCCGAGGGACCCGTGGGCGCCACCGGAGCGGCCGGCGGGGGAGTACGGCGGGCCGCAGGGGGGACCGGCGGTGCCGGGGCCGCCGTCCGTCCACGACCAGATCACGATCGCGGGGATGCCGGGGGCCGGGGCCGGAACGCCGCCCGCGCCCATGGCCGGCGGGTACCCGGGAGCCGCGCAGCCCCCGGCGCCCGCGCAGCCCGCACCGGCGGCCGTGCCCCCGGCCTACGCCTATCCGGCCCAGCCGGCCCCCGGCGGGTACGCCTACCCGGCACCGCCGCCCGCCCCGTCCGCGTACGGCTACCCCGGCTACCCCGGCCACGTCTCGTACGTCCCCTACGGCGGGCAGCCGCGCAACGGGTTCGGCACCACCGCGCTCGTCCTCGGCATCCTCTCGGTCGTCGGGTGCATCACCAGCTTCCTGGCGGTCGCGATCGGCATCGGGGCGGTCGTCTTCGGTGCGCTCGGCCGCGGCAAGGCCCGCCGTGGCGAGGCCACCAACGGCGGCATGGCGCTGGCGGGCATCATCCTGGGCGCGATAGGCATCCTGCTCGGCGCCGCGATCCTCGCGATCGGGATCGCCGGGATCCTCGAACGCGACGGCGGGGGCGGCGGCTACGACAGCCCGTACTCGAACTCGCGGATGCGCGAGAAGGTCTGACAGCGCGACGCCGGGCCGGTACCCCGACCCGGCGTCCGTACGGCCGGCCTCAGCCGACCCACGGCCAGTCGGCGTCCCGGCCCGCCTCGATCAGCGTCACCATGCGGAAGGCCGCGTCGGTGAGCCCGCCGAAGGTGTGCCGGTTCGCGGACCCGGAGGGCGCGTGCCCCACCCGGTACCCGGCCAGGTTCCAGGTGTAGACCGGCACGTCCTGCGGGACCAGGGCCGTCGGGTCGCCGCCGTAGCCGTACGTCGCCTGCTCGTCGGTGACGATCAGGACCCGGTCGTGGCCCCGGTAGTGCTGTCGGACGGCCTCCGCGGTGTACGTGCCGCCGAGGTCCTCGAACCGGTCCAGCACCTTCAGCACGCTCTCGCCGCGGCGGTACGGGACCGGCTTGCTGTCCGTGCCGAACTGCACCAGGTCCGCGTGCTCGGCGCGCAGCGCCAGCGCCGTCCCGAACACGGCCGCGGCGTCGGCCCGGTTGAGCTGCGAGCGGTCCGACAGCGGTGACCACATCGACCCGGACCGGTCGACGAGGACGAGGGTGCGCCCCGGCAGCGCGGGCACGGACCCCAGCGAGTGCCCGAGCGCCTGCTCCAGCGGGTACGCCCAGCGCAGCGACGGCGCGTGCTGGTAGGCCGCCAGGTACCGGAACGGGAACTGTCGCGACCGGGCGACCGCCTGCGGGTCGCAGATCCGGGCGGCGACCTGCGCCGCCACCGCGTCCGAGACCCCGGCCTGGTCGAAGTTGCGCAGGTTGCGCAGCAGCGCCATCACGCCCATGGACGGGATGACCGCCTCCCAGGCGGCCGCGTCCATCGGCCCCTGCAGCCAGCCGGCCAGCGCCTCCCAGGTGATACCCGCCGCCGCGAGCCGCTCGGCGCCGCCCGGGCCCGTCACCACGGCCCGGCGCTCCCCGACCGGCAGCGCCATGAGCTCCCGGTGCGCCACCAGGGTGCGGTTGCCGGCGGGCACCTCGGCCGCCTCCGGGTGGTGGCGGCGGTCGAGGGCGTAGCGGAACAGCTCGCCCTGCCAGGGCTTGGACGGGTCCGGGGCGGCGTGCACGAGGTTCAGCACGTCGCCGAAGCGGAAGCCCTTGGACGCCGTGTCGTACTTCAGCAGGGACGTGCCGGAGTAGAGCCGGCGCACGGCGTCGGCGATCCCCCGCTTGACGGGCTTGGGCACGGCGCGCCCGTACGTGGCCGTCCAGTAGCCGAGGAGCTCGCCGGGCTCGTCCGCCCGCTGGAGCACCGAGTCCACCACCTGCCGGTTGGACGGCCCGCCGGTGGCGCCCGCGTCGAGCCGCGCCTTGACGTACTCGGCGGCCCCGACCAGCGAGGCGGTGCGCATGTTGCCCTCGCCGCGCAGCCAGCCCAGCAGGCCGGCGGTCCACTGCGGGTCCTCGACGGCGAGGGTGCGCACCAGGGCGGCGAAGCGGTCGTCGCGCTCCCCGGAACCCTCGTAGGCGGTGCGCTGCGTCACGAAGTTGGCGACGGCGAGCAGGAACAGCTCCGCGCGCGGATCGCGGACGAAGCCGGGGCTGCCGTGGTGGTTGCGGGCGCGCCGCCCGGTCGAGCGCACCGGTGACACCGGTGACGCGGTCGTGGTTCCGGATGCGGCCGCGGACGCGCGCCGGTTGAAGCGGGCCATGAGAATTCCCCCGAATTCCGTACACATGGGGGAAGGCGTGACGTGCGGGACGCCCGAGGTCGGAAGGTCGGCGGCGGGCTGCATGCCATGCGAGCTTCCGGGCTGCTCCACCGGCCGTGGCCGGGCGGGATTCGAACCCGCGACCTCATGGTCCGGAAGTAGCCGTCGCCTGCGCACCGGGCGTCCCGCACGCGGCCTCCCGAGATCAAGGTGGCGGCGGCCTGGGTTTCTTTGCAAAAGAAGGAGCCGCAGCCTGCGCACCGGGAGGTGCGTGAGGTGTGTCCAGAGTTCAAGGCGGCGAAACCACATGCTGCTCTACCGACTGAGCTACACCGGCCCGAAGCCGGTGACGGGACTCGAACCCGCGGCCTGCCCATTAAGAGTGGAAGTAGGTCTCGCCTGCGCACCTGGACGATCACACCGTAAGCCGTGGTCTCCCGGGCCCGCCACGCAATTTCGGGGCCCGGTGCCTCCTACGCCTCCTCGGCCTGCGCGCGCAGCCGTTCGCGGGCCTCCATCAGGGCGAAGCCGAGCAGGTTCAGCCCGCGCCAGCGCGCCGGATCCAGCGCCCGAGCGTCGTCGGCGGCCAGGCCGATGCCCCAGATGCGGTCCATCGGGCTCGCCTCCACCAGGACCCGGTCCCCGGTGGTCAGCAGGTACGAGCGCAGCTGTGGCGTGGAACGGAACTTGTGCACGCTGCCCTCCACGACCAGGGCGAACCGCTCCCGCTCCCACACGTCGTCGTCGAAGCCGCGCACCAGCCGCCCGGCCTTCTTGGCCTCGGCCGGGGTCCGGGCCGCCAGCGCGGCGCGCTCCCCGTCGGCGTCCCCGAACAGGCGCGCCTTCCCGGCCATCATCCAGTGCTCGGCGGTCTCGTAGCGGACGCCGTCCACGGTGAAAGGAGAGGACCACCACTGGCTCAGACAGCTCGGGCCGAGCGTCCCGTCGGGCCGCGGCCGGTGTCCCCAGAACGGCAGGAACTTCACCCGGTCGCCCCGGCTGACCTGCTCGATCAACGTGTCGATCATCTCCATGCACGGGAGTCTGGCAGCCACCACGGACACTTCGTACGGGATTTGACGTGTCCCTCGACACATGGTCGACCGAATCCGTCGCGTAATCAAAAGGCAACAACGGAATCACTTGGCTGCGGGTAACACCTCTGCCAGGATCGGCACTCAATTCGAGCTGAAGCCACGAGGGCGTGAGAGCGTGATGGGTAGTCGCTTCCAGGTCAAGGATCGCTTCGCGGACGGCGCGCAGTACATCGACGGCCGGCTGAGGACCGGTACCTCCGGACGGTCGCACACCGTGGTCGACCCCGCCACCGGTGAGGACGTGCTCACCTACGAGCTGGCCTCCACCGCAGACGTGGACGAGGCCGTGGCCGCCGCCCGGCGGGCCTTCCCGGCCTGGTCGGCGGCCACCCCCGGCGAGCGCTCGGACGCCCTGCACCGGCTCGCGGCCGTCCTGGCCGCACAGGCGGAGGACCTCGCGTACGCCGAGTCGCTGCAGTGTGGCAAGCCGATCAAGCTGACCACGGAGTTCGACGTACCGGGGACGATCGACAACACGGCCTTCTTCGCGGGCGCCGCCCGTCACCTCCAGGGGCAGGCGGCCGCCGAGTACTCCGGGGACCACACCTCGTACGTGCGCCGCGAGGCGATCGGGGTCGTCGGCTCCATCGCCCCCTGGAACTACCCCCTCCAGATGGCCGCCTGGAAGATCCTCCCGGCCGTCGCCGCGGGCAACACGATCGTCCTGAAGCCCGCCGAGCTGACCCCGCTGACCTCCCTGATGTTCGCCCAGGCGGCCACGGAGGCGGGCATCCCGGACGGCGTGATCAACATCGTCACCGGAGCCGGCCGGGACGCCGGCGAGCACCTGGTCGGCCACCCGGACGTCGCCATGACCTCCTTCACCGGCTCCACCGCCGTCGGCAAGCGCGTCGCCGAGATCGCCACCGCCACCGTCAAGCGGCTCCACCTGGAGCTCGGCGGCAAGGCCCCCTTCCTCGTCTTCGACGACGCCGACCCGGAGGCCGCCGCCCACGGCGCCGTCGCCGCCTCCCTGATCAACACCGGCCAGGACTGTACGGCCGCCACCCGCGCCTACGTCCAGCGGCCCCTGTACGAGGCCTTCACCGCCCGCGTCGCCGAGCTGATGGAGACCGTCCGCCTGGGCGACCCCCTCGACCCGGCCACCGACCTCGGGCCGCTCGTCTCCCACGCCCAGCGCGACCGCGTCGCCGGCTTCGTCGAGCGCGCCCGCGGCTACGCCACCGTCGCCACCGGCGGTGCGGTCCCGGGCGGCGCCCTCGCCGACGGCGCCTACTACCGGCCCACCCTGATCACCGGCGCGCCCCAGGACAGCGAGATCGTCCAGTCCGAGGTCTTCGGGCCGGTCCTCGCCGTCCTGCCCTTCGACACCGACGACGAGGGCATCGCGCTGGCCAACGACACCCCGTACGGACTCGCCGCATCCGCCTGGAGCCGCGACGTCTACCGGGCGGGCCGCGCCACCCGCGAGCTGCGGGCGGGGTGCGTCTGGGTCAACGACCACATTCCGATCATCAGTGAGATGCCCCATGGGGGATACCGGGCGAGCGGCTTCGGAAAGGACATGAGCTCGTACTCCTTCGAGGAGTACACGCAGGTCAAGCACGTGATGTACGACAACACCGCGGTCGCCGAGAAGGACTGGCACCGCACGATCTTCGGGGACCGATAGCAGCAGCCGGCCGTCCGACCAGCGGCCCACCCATCCCGAAAGGGCACAGCCCATGGAGCAGTTCGAGCCCGAACGCCTCTCCGCGGCACAGGTCGCCGCGATGCGGCGCAGCCTCACCGGCGGTCGCGGCGCCCTCACCCGCCGCTCCCTGCTGCGCGCCTCCGGCGCCGGCGCGCTCACCCTCGGCGGCCTGGCCTCCCTGAGCGCCTGCGGCATCCCGCCGGCCCGGCGCGACGGGGCGACGGCGGCCTCCGACGACCACTCGGACAAGGAGAAGGTGATCAACTTCTCCAACTGGACCGAGTACATGGACCTCAGCGAGGACGAGAAGGTCCACCCCACGCTGGAGGAGTTCACCAAGCGGACCGGCATCCAGGTCAACTACACCGAGGACATCAACGACAACGTCGAGTTCTTCGGCAAGATCCGCCCGCAGCTGGCGGCCGGCCAGGACACCGGTCGCGACCTGATCGTCGTCACCGACTGGCTCGCCGCCCGCATCATCCGCCTGGGCTGGGCGCAGCAGCTGGACCCCTCCCACCTGCCGCACGCCTTCGCCAACCTGATCCCCCAGTACCGCAGCCCCGACTGGGACCCGGGCCGCGCCCACAGCTACCCGTGGACCGGCATCAACACCGTCATCGCCTACAACACCAAGGCCACCGGCGGGAAGAAGGTCGACTCCGTCACCCAGATGCTCGATGACCCCACCCTCAAGGGCAGGGTCGGCTTCCTCACCGAGATGCGCGACACCGTCGGCATGACCCTCCTCGACCAGGGCAGGGACCCGGCGACCTTCACCACCCCGGACTACGACGCGGCCATCGCCCGGCTCCAGAAGGGCGTGGACACCAAGCAGATCCGCCGCTTCACGGGCAACGACTACACCTCCGACCTGGACAAGGGCGACCTCGCGGCCTGCCTGGCCTGGGCCGGCGACGTCATCCAGCTGCAGGCCGGCAACCCGGACATCCAGTACGCCATCCCCGCCGTCGGCTACATCACCTCCAGCGACAACCTCCTCGTACCGGCCCGCGCCCGACACAAGGCCAACGCGGAGAAGCTCATCGACTTCTACTACGAGCCCCCGATCGCCGCCCAGCTCGCGGCCTTCATCAGCTACGTGTGCCCGGTCGCCGGCGTCAAGGACGACCTTGCGAAAATCGATCCTGCGCTCGCGGACAACCCCTTGATCATTCCGGACGAGGAGATGACCGCCAGGGCCCATGCCTTCCGCATGCTCACCAGCGAGGAAGAGACCGAGTACGAGGAAAAGTTCGCCAAGCTCATCGGAGCCTGACGAGCGCCCGTACCGGCACCGCCCCCCGCACTCTTCCGAAGAACACCACCACCGAAGGCCGCGACCCATGACTGACAAGACCGCGGGCGGCGACGTCCGCCTCGCCGGGATCAGCAAGCACTACGGCACGTTCACCGCCGTGCACCCGCTGGACCTCACCATCCCCCAGGGCTCCTTCTTCGCCCTGCTCGGCGCCTCCGGCTGCGGAAAGACCACGACCCTGCGCATGATCGCCGGCCTGGAGGAGCCCTCCACCGGCACCGTCCACCTGGGCCAGCGCGACGTCACCCAGCTGCCCCCGTACAAGCGCCCCGTGAACACGGTCTTCCAGAGCTACGCGCTCTTCCCGCACCTGAGCATCTACGAGAACGTGGCCTTCGGCCTGCGCCGCCGCGGCATCAAGTCCGTCAAGAAGCAGGTCGAGGAGATGCTCGACCTGGTCGAACTCGGCCAGTTCGCCCAGCGCAAGCCCCACCAGCTCTCCGGCGGCCAGCAGCAGCGCGTCGCCGTCGCCCGCGCCCTGATCAACCACCCCCAGGTCCTCCTGCTCGACGAGCCCCTCGGCGCCCTCGACCTCAAGCTGCGCCGTCAGATGCAGCTGGAGCTCAAGCGGATCCAGACCGAGGTCGGCATCACCTTCGTGCACGTCACGCACGACCAGGAGGAGGCCATGACCATGGCCGACACCGTCGCCGTGATGAACGGCGGCCGGGTCGAGCAGCTCGGGGCGCCCGCCGAGCTCTACGAGAACCCGCGCACCACCTTCGTCGCGAACTTCCTCGGCACCTCCAACCTCATCGAGGCCCAGGTCCTGGAGGCAGGAGGCTCCGACCTCGTCGTCAGCTCCGCCGGAACGAAGCTCAGGCTCCCGGCGGCCCGCTGCTCGACCACCCCCAAGGCGGGCGGAAAGCTGCTGGTCGGCGTGCGCCCCGAGAAGATCTCCCTGGTCCCCGCGGACGAGGAGCACACCGTCGCGGCCGGCCGGAACAAGGTCGCCGGCCGGATCGCCGACTCCTCCTTCATCGGCGTCTCCACCCAGTTCGTGATCGACAGCCCGGTCTGCCCCGAGCTGGAGGTGTACGTACAGAACATCGAGCGCGACGCCCGCCTGACCCCGGGCGCCGAGGTGGTCCTGCACTGGAACCCGGAGCACACCTTCGGCCTGGACGCCTCCCAGGACATCGAGGCGGGCATCGAGACGGTCGAGGAGAACGCATGACCGCCACCGCGGCCCCACCCGAGGCCCCCGCGCCCGCCGAGCCCCCGGTCCACAAGCCCTCCCTGCGCAAGCGGCTGGTCCCGTACTGGCTGCTGCTGCCCGGCATCCTGTGGCTGCTGGTCTTCTTCGTGCTGCCGATGATCTACCAGGCCTCGACCTCGGTGCAGACCGGATCCCTCGAAGAGGGCTTCCGGGTCACCTGGCACTTCGGGACCTACTGGGACGCCTTCACCGAGTACCTCCCGCAGTTCCTGCGCTCCCTGCTGTACGCCGGCACCGCCACCGTGCTGTGCCTGCTGCTCGGGTACCCGCTGGCCTACCTGATCGCCTTCCGGGCGGGCCGCTGGCGCAACCTGCTGCTGGTGCTGGTCATCGCGCCGTTCTTCACCAGCTTCCTGATCCGCACCCTGGCCTGGAAGACGATCCTGTCCGACGGCGGCCCGGTCGTTTCGTTCCTCAACGCGGTCGGCTTCCTCGACGTCACCAGCTGGCTGGGCCTCACCGAGGGCGAGCGGGTGCTGGCCACGCCCCTCGCGGTGGTCTGCGGCCTCACGTACAACTTCCTCCCCTTCATGATCCTGCCGCTCTACACCTCCCTGGAGCGCATCGACCCGCGCCTGCACGAGGCGGCCGGGGACCTGTACGCCCGCCCCGCCACCACCTTCCGCAAGGTCACCTTCCCGCTGTCCATGCCGGGCGTGGTCTCCGGAACCCTGCTCACCTTCATCCCGGCGAGCGGCGACTACGTCAACGCCGAGCTCCTCGGCTCCACGGACACCCGCATGATCGGCAACGTCATCCAGTCGCAGTACCTGCGCATCCTCGACTACCCGACGGCTGCCGCGCTCTCGTTCATCCTCATGGCCATCGTGCTGGTCATGGTCACCCTCTACATCCGCCGTGCGGGAACGGAGGACCTGGTCTGATGCAGTGGCTCCGCCGCAACTTCGTCGTCATCGCCGGCCTCGGCACCCTCGCCTACATGGTGCTGCCGAACCTCGTCGTGACGCTGTTCTCCTTCAACAACCCCGCCGGGCGGTTCAACTACGCCTGGCAGGAGTTCTCCCTCGACGCCTGGAAGGACCCGTGCGGGGTCGCCGACCTGTGCGGCTCCCTCTCCCTGTCGCTCCAGATCGCCCTGTGGTCCACCCTCGCCGCCACCCTGCTGGGCACCGCCATCGCGTTCGCCCTGGTCCGGTACCGGTTCCGGGCGCGCGGCGCGGTCAACTCGCTGATCTTCATGCCGATGGCCATGCCCGAGATCGTGATGGCCGCCTCGCTGCTCGCGCTGTTCCTCAACATGGGCGTCCAGCTGGGCTTCTGGACGATCCTGATCGCCCACATCATGTTCTGCCTCAGCTTCGTCGTCGCCGCCGTCAAGGCGCGCGTGCTGTCGATGGACCCGCGGCTGGAGGAGGCCGCCCGCGACCTCTACGCGGGCCCGGTGCAGACCTTCGTACGGGTCACCCTGCCGATCGCGGCGCCCGGCATCGCGGCGGGCGCGCTGCTGGCCTTCGCGCTCTCCTTCGACGACTTCATCATCACCAATTTCAACTCGGGCAACACCGTCACCTTCCCCATGTTCGTGTGGGGCTCGGCCCAGCGCGGTACGCCCGTGCAGATCAACGTCATCGGCACGGCGATGTTCGTCATCGCGGTGCTGGTGGTCCTCGCCGCCCAGCTGGTCGGCAACCGCCGCAAGAAGGCACAGCCCAAGTAACTCTGTAGGGAGTTGGAAGACATGGCCCCAGTCGCCATGCGAAGCGTTGCGAAATCCCTTTCCGAAGCACTGCCGGTCTCGTACTGGCTGGACGACCCCGGCAAGCCCGCCGCACAGCCGGCCCTGACCTCCGACGAGGCCTGCGACCTGCTGGTCATCGGCGGCGGGTACAGCGGCCTGTGGACCGCGCTGATCGCCAAGGAGCGCGACCCCGCCCGGGACGTCGTCCTGATCGAGTCCAAGGAGGCGGGCTGGGCCGCCTCCGGCCGCAACGGCGGCTTCTGCGCCGCCTCCCTCACGCACGGCCTGGCCAACGGCCTCGCCCGGTGGCCGGGCGAACTCGCCAGACTGGAGGAGCTGGGCGCCCGCAACCTCGACGAGATCGAGGCGGCGGTCGCCCGCTACGGAATCGACTGCGACTTCGAGCGCACCGGCGAGATCGACGTGGCCACCGAGCCCCACCAGGTCGAGGAGCTGCGCCAACTCCACGAGGAGGCGCAGAAGCTGGGCCTGGCCGGCGGCTCGCGCTGGCTGGACCGCGACGACCTGCGCGCCGAGGTCGACTCGCCGACCTTCCTCGCCGGCCTGTGGGACACGGACGGGGTGGCCATGCTCAACCCCGCCAAGCTCGCCTGGGGCCTGAAGCGGGCCTGCCTCGGCCTCGGCGTACGCATCTACGAGAACACCCGGGGCCTGTCACTGGCCCCGTCGGGCGCGGGGATGACCGTACGCACGCCGTACGGGCGGATCTTCGCCCGGCGGGTGGTCCTCGGCACCAACATCTTCCCCTCCCTGGTCAAGCGGATCCGGCCGTTCACCGTCCCGGTCTACGACTACGCGCTGATGACCGAGCCGTTGACCGCCGACCAGCTGAAGGCCATCGGCTGGCAGCGCCGCCAGGGCATGGGCGACAGCGCCAACCAGTTCCACTACTTCCGCATCACCCCGGAGAACCGGATCCTGTGGGGCGGCTACGACGCCATCTACCCCTACAAGGGCCGGCTCGACTCCGAGTACGACCACCGCCCCGAGACGTACCTGAAGCTCGCCCAGCACTTCTTCACCGCGTTCCCGCAGCTGGAGGGCATCAACTTCAGCCACGCCTGGGGCGGGGCCATCGACACCTGCTCCCGCTTCTCTGCCTTCTTCGGCACCGCCCACTCCGGCCGGGTCGCCTACGCCGCCGGCTTCACCGGGCTCGGCGTCGGCGCCACCCGCTTCGGCGCGGACGTGATGCTGGACCTGCTGGACGGCGCACGCACCGAGCGGACCCGCCTCCAGATGGTCAGGTCCAAGCCGATGCCGTTCCCGCCCGAGCCCTTCGCCTGGACCGGCATCACGCTCACCAAGTGGTCCCTGGCCCGGGCCGACGCCCGCGGCGGCCGCCGCAACCTGTGGCTGAAGACGCTCGACAAGTTCGGCCTCGGCTTCGACAGCTGACGTTTCGACAGCTGACGGTCGGGGGCGTGCTCCGGCGCATCCGCGTCTTCGCTGCGTGAGCCGGTTCACCACCTCGGGCGGGGCGAACCCGCGTCATCGCCGCGCCCGACCCCGCTCTCTCCCGGTGAGAACCCTCACCTACGGGGAACGGAGGCCGGGCGATGCAGGGCTCGGAGATCAAGACCATGGTGGACTGGCTCGTGGCGGCGGCCCCGGACCCGGACGCCTGCCGGTGGGACTGGGAGCGCAGCCCCCGCGGGACCGCCCTCCTGCCCGCCGGCCGGCGGTGGGACGTGTTGATCCTGCCCGGGCGGCTGGGCCGGGGGACCCTCGCCGTGCTGCGCCGCCTGCACGAGCGGCCCGGCCCGGTCCTCGCCGGCCCGGGCGGCACCCGGCTGGGCTTCTTCGTGCCCCCGGGCACGACCTCGCACTGGCTGGGCACCGGGGTGCGGGGTGCGGGGCGCGGGACCTGGATCGTAGTCCCGTACCCCGGACGGGCGGCGCCGGGCCTCCGCTGGCTGGTGGCCCCGGACGGCCGCGGGACGCTCAACGACCCGGCGGTGCTGGAACTCGCGATGCACGAGGCCGCGGCGGAACTGGCGGCGCGCGGGCCCGCGGCGGGGGAGCCGCCGGAGGGCGAGCCGTCGCAGGGGGAGGCGGACCGCAGGCCGTGACGCCCCGGCGCCCCGCGGGACCCGGGGGCTCAGGGCGCGGCCGGCCCGCCGGGACGGCGCCGGGCACCGCGGTCCACCGCGTGGGCGACCCCGAGCAGCAGCGGGAGGCACAGGAGGAGGCTGGCCAGGACGTCCAGGGGCCAGTGCCAGCCGCGCAGGATCAGGCCGACGGCCGTCGCGCCCGTCAGGAGGAGGGCGGCGGCCGCCGGCCACGGGCTCCGGGTGTACGGGCGCAGCAGCAGGGCCGCGCCGACGTAGGCGACGGCGGCGGTGGCCGTGTGGCCCGAGGGGAAGTAGCCGGCGGCCCACGGTTCCAGCGGGCCCGGTCGGGCGGTCCACAGCTTCAGCGGGACCACCAGGGCCGGGACCAGGGCCATGGCCAGGCCGGCCGCCAGGGCGCCGAGCCGGTTGCCGCGCCGGAGCGCGTACGCCATCGCCAGGGCCAGGACCGGGACGGCGACCGGGACGTTGCCGAGGTCGGAGAGGCGCTCGGTCACCGCGTCGGGGACGGAGCGGACCAGGGCGCGGCTGAGCCGCTCGTCCGGGGCGAGCAGCGGTCCCGACACCAGGACCTGCCAGGTCGCGACCGCGCACCCCAGGAGGGGCGCGAGGAGCAGCGCGTGCAGAGCGCGGAGGGGGAGGAAGGAGGCGGCCGGCGCCGGGCGGCCGGGGCGCCCGGGCGCGGGCCGGCCGGCCGGGCCCCCGGCGGGGGCCGCGCGCGGCCGGCGCGCCCCGCCCGCGCG
>NZ_JBHXTC010000055.1:0-20140 GCF_042677605.1 Streptomyces sp. NPDC127106
GGGGGGGGCCCCCCCCCCCCCGGCCGCGGGCCGGTCCGCCGCCCCCGGCCGGTCCGCCGCCGCGAGCCGCGCGTACGAGGCCGTGCCTGCGCCGGCGGCCGCCGCGGGCGGTCCCGCGCTCAACCTGCGCAACCCGGTGTACGTGACGGAGCGCGAGCTGCTGAAACTGGCACTCCAGCGGCCCGAGCTGGTCTCGCCGGCGTTCGACGCGTACGGGGTGGACGAGTTCACCGCCCCGCCGTACGCGGCGGTCCGCCAGGCGATCCTGGACGCGGGCGGCGTCTCGCTCGGCGGCAACGACTATCTGGCCCGGGTCCGCGACGCGGCGCCCAACGACACCGTCCGCGCGCTGGTCACCGAGCTGGCGGTGGAGGCCATCCGCTCCCGGACGGTGGACGAGGGCTACGCCGGGGTCCAGCTGGTCCAGGTGCGGCTGCGCGCGGTCGACCGCCGGGTCCACGAGATCACCGGCACGATGGCCCGGCTGGGCCCGCAGGCGCCGCCGGAGCAGCTGGCGGCGGTCCAGGAGGAACTGTGGGTCCTCCAGCAGTACGGGCAGCGGCTGCGCAACCGCGGCGCCGAAGCGTTGTAGCCGCGCAGCCGCGGGAGCGGCCGACAGGACGGGAGGGGCCTGGGCCCCGGCCCGGCTACCGGGCGCCCGGCTACCGGCTACCAGCTACCCAGCCAGTCGCCGCCGGGTATCTCCGTGCCCGACGCGCGCAGCCTGCGGGCCAGCGGCGGGGCCGCCAGGTAAACCCACGCGGTGGTGAGCGTGCCGTCCGGGCGGACGGCGTCGCAGCGAACCCGGTCGTAGACGTTCACCGGAAGCCCCGGGCCGTGGTACTCCTCCAGCCGGTCCAGTTCGGCCAGCAGCGTCCCGTACGCCCCCGGCGCCGCGGTGATCAGCGCGCCGACGATCTCCGACCCCGCCTGCCGGACGGCGTACGGGTAGCCGGGGCCGTCGTACAGGAGTGCGCCCGGGAGCCGGGCGGGCTCCTCGGCCGCGGTGCGGCCGCGCAGGAACAGGGCGTGGTTGACCTCGCCGGGCCGCAGGGTCCCGTACACGAAGAAGGGCAGCTCGGCGGTCACCGGCCGCCACCTCCGCCGGTCGCTGGTGTCACGGGGCCCTCCCTCTCGTGGTCCTGGGCCTGGGCCCGGACCTCCCCGGGCCCCTCCACCGTACGCACCGCTGCGGCGCGGCTTCCCGGGGCCCGGCCCGGTGTGCGGGGCCGCGCCCGGCCACCCGGACGGGCCGAATCCCCCGGACGGCCGTATCGATGGCTGTGACCTGCGGAAACACCAACGACGTCGGCCGGCCTGACGCAACATCAGCAGGCGGGCGCCGGCGGGGAGGGTTACCACGGAGGCACGACCTCGTGTCTCCACGACCTCGTGACTCCACGAGCCCGTGTCTCCAGGAGCCGTCATGCGCCGTCGCACCGCCCATGTGCTCACCGTCACCGCGCTGACCGCCGCCGCCTTCGCCGGCCCGGTCGCCGGCGCGGTCGCGGGTGGGTCCACGGGCCGGGCCGCCGCCGCGGACCTCGGCAGGCCCAGCTCCGCCCCGGGCGACTTCGCCGTCCTGGAGGTCTGGCCCACGTCGGCCGCGGCCGGGGTCACGGTCACCGCGAACACCACGGCCTGCGGGTCGGGCGGACGGGCCGACGGCGACGCCACCATGGTCGGCGGCGGCCGCTTCGAGCTGGTGCCGGGCACCCACGAGGAGGTGGTCGTCGGGCAGTTCCAGGTCGCCCGCGACACCCGCCCGGGCACGTACAGCATCGGCGCGACCTGCACCGACGGGAAGTACGCCACCGGGGACCTGGTCGTCACCGCACACGGCCCGCAGGGCCACGTGCGCACCGGGGCGGGCGGTGGGACGACCACCACCGCGAGCCCCGTCCGGATCACGGCGGGAGCGGCAGTGCTGGCCGCATCCGCCGTCGGCGGTACCTGGCTCCTGCGTCGCCGGGCGAGCGGCACGCGGAGCTGACGGGCGCCCACCGCGGCCACGGCCGCGGTCCGACCGGTACCGCCCCCCGTCGCCCGCCCCGCGAGGTTCCCCCCGTTCGCGGGGCCGGGCGACGGCCTGTCCCACGCAGAGCACGCCGTACACCGAGGGGGCATCGCATGGGCGCCAGCCAGGCCGGACGCGGCGGGCTCGTCGCGCTCACCGCCTGCATCGGCATCTGGCTCGTCGGCACCGGCTCCGGGGAGCCGGTCGGGCCCCCGCTGCCCTCCCCCGCCGAGGCCCTGAGCGGCACCGGACAGGCCCGCTACCCGGGCAGCATCGACCCGCTGTCCGGATCCCCGCCGACCCGGATCCGGATCCCCGCCATCCGGGTGGACGCCCCGCTGACCGGGCTCGGCCTGGCCCGCGACGGAAGCCTCGACGTGCCGCCGCCGGACCGCCGTGACCTGGCGGGCTGGTACCGGAACGGCACCACCCCGGGCGCCGTGGGCACGGCAGTCGTCGTCGGGCACGTCGACCACGCCTCCGGGCCGGCGGTCTTCTACCGGCTGGGCGCGCTGCGCCGCGGGGCGGCGATCGAGGTGCGGCGGGCGGACGGGCGGACGGCCGTGTTCACCGTCCACGCGGTCGAGGTGTACGAGGCGCGGCGCTTCCCGGACGCGCGCGTGTACGGGCCCTCGCCGCGCGCCGAGCTCCGGGTGATCACCTGCGGCGGCGGTTTCTCGCCCCGGACCGGGTACCAGGGCAACGTGGTCGTCTTCGCCCACCTGACGGGGACCTACTGACGGCCCGGACCGGAGCCGGGGTGGCGGGTCCCCGCCGCGGACGGCGCCTCAGCCCCACTGCTCGATGCCGAGCTTGACCACGAGGGCCCCGACCACGGTCAGCAGCACCCCGCGGACGAAACCGCTGCCCTTCTTCAGCGCCATCCTCGCCCCGACCATGCCGCCGGCCAGGTTGAAGACCGCCATCAGTGCGGCCAGCTGCCACAGCACCATGCCCTGGTAGGCGAACATCGCGAGCGCGCCCGCGTTCGTGCACACATTGACGATCTTGGCGGTCGCCGAGGCGGTGACCAGGTCCAGGTGGAGCAGCGCGGTCAGGGCGAGGACCAGGAAGGTGCCCGTCCCGGGGCCGATGAGCCCGTCGTAGAAACCGATGCCGAGCCCGGCGAGCCCGATGGCGAGCAGTACTCGCTGCCGACTGACCGGAGCGGCCGAGGGGGCGGCGCCGAACGCGGGCCGGAAGGCGACGAACGCGCCGACGACCAGCAGCACCAACATGATCATCGGGCGCAGGGCGTCCTTGCTGATCCCGCCGGCCAGTGCGGCGCCGCCCATGGACCCGGCTAGGGCCGCCAGGCCGATCCGGACCGCGAGCCTGACGTCCACGGGTGCCTTGCGCGCGTACGCCACCGCCGCGCCCGTGGTCCCGACGACGGCGACGGCCTTGTTGGTGCCGAGCACCGTGGCGGGGTGGGCGTTCGGCAGGCCGAGCAGCAGGGCCGGCAGGAGCAGCAGTCCGCCGCCGCCCACCACCGCGTCGATCCAGCCGGCCGCGGCGGCGGCCGCACACAGGACGATGAGCATGGTCGTTGACATGTCAGGCACGCGATGACCCTAAGGACTGGTTCGGTGCAGTGACCATCGATCGCCGGAAACGTGCGCAAAGGTTGAGCTTCGCCCGTGTCCCGACCCCGGTCCCGGGTGGCCGGACCGGGTCCGGGGCCCTCACCGTCCCCGTCCGGGCCGCCTCACCGTCCCCGTCCGGGGCCGCCTCACCGTCCCCGGGCCGCCGTGCTGAGGTGGGCGTTCCGTTCGGGTAACAAGAGCGATGCCGAGGGGAAACAGCCTCCCCGCACGCTCGTGTCATGACCTCGGAGCAGCAGCGTGTGGTGGTGATCGGCGGCGGCCTCGCGGGCCTCAGGCTCGTGCAGCGGCTGGGCGCGAGCCCGGCCGTGCGGGCCACCGTCATCGGTGAGGAGTCGCACGTCCCGTACAACCGGGTGCTGCTCGCCGAGGTCCTCGCCGGTCGGTACGCGCCGGAGGTCGCCGCCCTTCCCGATCCCGGCCCGGCACTGCGACGGGGAGTGCGGGCGGTCCGGATCGACCGGGCCACCCGGACGGTGCACTGCGACGACGGCAGCACGGAGCCGTACGACGCCCTGGTCCTGGCCACCGGCTCCAACGCCGTGCTGCCGCCGCTGCGCGGTCTCTTCGAGCCCGGGGGCCCCGCCGGAGCCGGGACGGCCTTCCCGGGGGAGCGGGAACTGCCGGAGGGGGTCCACGCGTTTCTGACCATGGACGACTGCCTGGCGCTGTCGGCGGCAGTGGCGGCCGGGCCGGGCGTGCGCGCGGTGGTGATCGGCGGCGGCCTGCTCGGTGTCTCCGCCGCTCGCGCACTGGCCGAGCGGGGCGCGCAGGTCATGCTGGCCCAGCAGGGCGAGCGCCTGATGGAACGCCAGCTCGACGCCGAGGCCTCGGCACTGCTGCACGCCCATCTGACCGCCCTCGGCATCGAGATCCACACCGAGTGCCGGGTCCGCGGGCTGAGCACCTCTCCCCGCCCCGACTCCGGCCCCGCCCCCGACTCCGGCCCCACCCCCGACTCCGACTCCGACTCCGCCCCCGACTCCGGCACCGGCACCGGCCGCCGGGTCACCGGCGTCGAACTGGCCGACGGCTACCGCCTCGACGCCGACCTCGTCGTCCTGGCCTGCGGCGTCCGCCCGCGCACCGGCCTGGCCCGCGCCGCCGGGCTCACCGTCCGCACCGGCATCGTGGTGGACGACCGGCTGCGGACCGACGACCCGCACATCCATGCCATCGGCGACTGCGCCGAGCACGACGGCCGGGTGTACGGCCTGGCCGGCGCCGCGCTGGAGCAGGCCGACTCCCTCGCCGCCCTCCTGACCGCCGGCCCCCTGACCGGCGGCCTCCCGGCCGGCGCCCACCCGACCGGCGGCGAGACCGCCGTCCCGGCGCCCGGTTACACCGGAACCCGCGCCCTGACCCGCCTGACCCTCGCGGCCGGCGGCACCGGCCCGCTCGACCTCGCCGCCTTCGGCGAGACCACCCCGCTCCCCGGCGACGACGTGGTCCGCCTCTCGGACGCCACCCGCCGGACCTACCGGAAGGTCGTCGTCCGCGGCGATCGCCTCGTCGGTGGCGTCCTCCTCGGCGAGCTCTCCAGCGTCGGCGCCCTCGCCCGCAGCTGGGAGGACGAGGAAGTCCTGACCGACCTGTTCCACCTGCTCACCGACGACGGAGGCTCCTGATCATGGCCGCATCCACGCCCACCCCCGCCATCGTGCTCATCGGCCACGGCATGGTCGGCCAGCGCTACCTGGAGGCACTCGCCGAGCGCGGGGCCACCGCCACGCACCGGATCACCGTGCTGTGCGAGGAGCCCCGACCCGCGTACGACCGCGTGCACCTCACCTCGTACTTCTCCGGCAGCAGCCCCGAGGACCTCTCCCTCACCCCCGCCGGCTTCATGGAGCAGCACGGGATCGACCTGCACCTCGGCGACCCCGCCGAGAGCATCGACCGCGAGGCCCGTACCGTCACCTCCCGCTCGGGGCGGGTGTTCCCGTACGACGTCCTCGTCCTGGCGACCGGCAGCTACCCCTTCGTGCCGCCCGTTCCGGGTAAGGACGCCCCCGGCTGCTTCGTCTACCGGACCGTCGAGGACCTCCTCGCCATCGAGGAGTACGCCGCGACCTGCGCCTCCGGGGCCGTCGTCGGCGGCGGGCTGCTCGGCCTGGAGGCCGCCGGCGCCCTCCAGGGGCTCGGGCTCCCCACCCGGATCGTGGAGTTCGCCCCCCGCCTGATGCCCGTACAGGTCGACGCGGGCGGCGGCGCGGCCCTGCTGCGCACCATCGAGGGCATGGGCCTGACCGTGCACACCGGCGTCGGCACCCAGGAGGTCCTCACCGGCGAGGACGGCCGCGTCAGCGGCATGCTGCTCTCCGACGGCTCCACCGTCGACACCGGACTCGTCGTCTTCTCCGCCGGTGTCCGCCCCCGCGACCAGCTCGCCCGCGACGCGGGCCTGACCGTCGGCGAACGCGGCGGCATCGCGGTCGACTCCCGCTGCCGCACCTCCGACCCGCGCGTCTACGCCGTCGGCGAGTGCGCCCTCGCCTCCGACGGCCGGGTGTACGGCCTGGTCGCCCCCGGCTACGAGATGGCCGAGACCGCCGTCGAGGACCTGCTGGGCCGGGAGAAGGAGTTCACCGGGGCCGACCTGTCCACCAAGCTGAAGCTGCTCGGCGTGGACGTGGCCTCCTTCGGCGACGCGCACGGCACGACCGAGGACAGCCTCGACGTCGTCTACTCCGACTCCCGCTCGGGCGTCTACAAGAAGCTGGTCGTCTCCCCCGACGGGGTGCTGCTCGGCGGGGTCCTGGTCGGTGACGCCGACGCGTACGGGCTGCTGCGCCCGCTCACCGGCAGCGTCCCGCCCGTCAGCCCGGACCAGCTGGTGCTGCCCGCGGGGCTGTCGCCCGCCGCCCAGCTCGGCCCGTCCGCGCTCCCCGACACGGCGGTCATCTGCTCCTGCCACAACGTCACCAAGAAGGCCATCACCGCCTGCGCCACCCTCCCCGAGGTCAAGAAGTGCACCAAGGCGGGCACCGGCTGCGGCGGCTGCATCAAGGTGATCGAGCAGCTGCTGCCCGCCCCCGCCGACAAGGGGCTGTGCGGCTGCTTCCCCTTCACCCGCGCCGAGCTGTACGAGATCGTCCGCACCCGGCGGCTGACCTCGTACGAGCAGCTCCTCGACGGCCACGGCCGGGAGGCGGCCCGCGGCGGCGACGGCTGCGAGGTCTGCAAGCCGGCCGTCGGCTCGATCATCGCCTCGCTCGCCCCCACGCTCGGCGCGAGCGGATACGTCCTCGACGGGGAGCAGGCCTCCCTGCAGGACACCAACGACCACTTCCTCGCCAACCTCCAGCGCAACGGCTCGTACTCGGTCGTCCCGCGCATCCCCGGCGGCGAGATCACCCCGGACAAGCTCATCGTGATCGGCGAGGTCGCCCGCGACTTCGGCCTCTACACGAAGATCACCGGCGGGCAGCGCATCGACCTCTTCGGGGCGAGCGTGGACCAGCTCCCGCGGATCTGGGCCCGGCTCGTCGAGGCCGGCTTCGAGTCCGGGCACGCGTACGGCAAGGCGCTGCGCACCGTGAAGTCCTGCGTGGGGCAGACCTGGTGCCGCTACGGGGTCCAGGACAGCGTGCGGATGGCCATCGAGCTGGAGCTGCGCTACCGGGGGCTGCGCGCCCCGCACAAGCTGAAGTCGGCGGTCTCCGGCTGCACCCGCGAGTGCGCGGAGGCGCAGAGCAAGGACTTCGGCGTGATCGCGACCGCGAACGGCTGGAACCTGTACGTCGGCGGCAACGGCGGGGCCACCCCGCGCCACGCCGACCTCCTCGCCCAGGACCTGTCCGACGCCGAACTGGTCCGGCTCATCGACCGGTTCCTGATGTTCTACATCCGCACCGCGGATCGACTGGAGCGGACCTCCACCTGGCTGGACCGGCTGGAGGGCGGCCTGGACCACCTGCGGGACGTCGTCGTGCACGACTCCCTCGGGCTGTGCGAGGAGCTGGAATCGCTGATGGCGGACCACGTCGCGCACTACCGCGACGAATGGGCCGAGACCTTGGAGGACCCGGAGAGGCTGCGCCGGTTCGTCTCCTTCGTCAACGCGCCCGGGGCCCCGGACCCGACCGTCCGGTTCGTGCCCGAACGCGACCAGGTCAAGCCCGACCTGGCGATTCTGACCGGCCGGCAGCCGCTGGAAGCCGTGGGAGGCGCCCGATGACCGTGGAACTGCGTGTGGACGAAGGCTGGCTGACGGTGTGCGAGCTGTCCGACATGATCCCGGGGCGGGGGGTGGCCGTGCTGCTGCCCGACGGGAGCCAGGCCGCGGTGTTCCTCGGCCGCTCGGGGTGGACGTACGCCGTCGACAACCGGGACCCCTTCACGGGCGCGGCGGTGCTCTCCCGCGGGCTGGTGGGGTGTGTGGAGGGCGCGCCCTTCGTGGCCTCGCCGCTGCTCAAGCAGCGCTTCGACCTGGCGACGGGTCGCTGTCTGGACGACGAGGAGGTGTCGGTCCGGACCTATCCGGTGCGTACCGCCGTGACCTCGGCCGCGGTGGCCTAGCGGCGGCGTCGGGTAACGGCCTGCGCGGCGGGAGGGCGGCGGAGGTGCCGAGGGGCCCGCAGTGGCCCCACGCGGCGGCGCCGCGCAGCATCCGGTGGTCGGAGACCGATGGGTCGAGCGGCAGTGCATCGCCCCGGGGGGACGTGAAGTGGCAGGCCGAGAAGAAGATGTAGTCGATCTTCTTCTCCTTCCAGGTGGGCTCGCCGGAGCGGCAGAGCCGGTCCGTGCCCGCCGTGCAGGCGGCGGGGTCGAAGAAGTCGGTGTCCGTCTCGTCGGCCTCGAGGAAGACGCCCTGCCCGTCGTCCCCGACGGACGGGTCGTAGAAGGGCGTGAGGGTGCTGGTGCGGGGCGAGTGGTTGAAGTCCCCGCCGAGCACCACGGGGATGCCGCGGGCCTCCCAGGCCTCGGCTTGGGAGGCCAGCTCCTCCGCCTCCGGGGCGGCGAGCGTGCCGTCGTCCCAGAACAGGTGGACGGAACAGGCCCAGCTGGTCCGGCCCTGGAGCAGGGTGCGCACGCACGGCACCGTGATCGGCTCGGTCTCGCCGCCGACGGTGAGGTCCAGCTCCGTGCTGTCCGTGACCGGTCCCTTCACCAGGACCGCGTTGCCGTAGTCGGCGCCGCCGCAGACGGACGCCCGACCCGCGAGGGTGGCGCCGTAGGAGCCGTGGAAGCCGAGCGGGGCGAGCCGGCGGAGGATCTCGTCGTACTGGGGCCGGCAGACCTCCTGGAGGAAGACCTGGTCGGCGTTCCAGGTGGTGGCCACGGCCTGGGCGACGACGCCGTCGATCCGCCGCTCGTTGTCGTACGGGTCGGCGCCGCACATGTTGCCGCAGATGTTGTAGCTGACGAAGCGGAGGGCCGGGGCCGAGTCGGGGGTGACGGTGTCGGCGCGGGCGGGTCCCGCGAGGGCCGCCGCCCCGGCGAGCGCGAGGGTCAGGGCCAGGGCCAGGGCCAGCACGACGGAGGCGGTGGGGGCGGGGACGGTCCGGCCGGGCGCGGGCAGGCGTGAGCGCAGGGGACCATGACGCATGGGGGCACTCCACGGCGGCAGGGAGCGGACTTCGGTGCCGCGTGACTACCCCGCCGGGGGTTCGCTCCCTCCCGGTGGGACCCGGCGTACGGGAGCACGCCGGAGGGCCCGGGGGGCATCGCGATCCCCGGGCCCTTCCGGCGTGCTCCGGTCCCCGCCGGGGCGGTGGTGCGGGGCGCCCGGTTTCAGGCGGCCGAGCGGAGCCGCAGCGCGGCGAGCGGGACGAAGCCCGTGCCGCCCTCGCGGTGCAGCGGGGCGTCCGCCCCGGCCAGCCGCCGGTGCAGGGCCAGCGCGATCCGCTCGCCCATCGCCTTGGCCCGCTCCGCGACGGGCCCTTGGTGCAGCCCGTCCACGGCGGCCCGCCAGAGCTGCACCCACCGGCCGAAGTCCTCGGCGGTCATGGCCCGCGCCGCGTGCAGGGCGGCGTGCGGGGCGAAGGGGTCGCGGCCGTAGGAGGCGCTGCGGAACAGGGCCCGTTCCCAGAAGTCGGTGATCCGGGGCAGGTGGACGTCGAGGTCCGTGCCGGCGATCTCCGTGAAGAACGAGCCGATCAGCCCGTCGGCGAACGCGGCCGTGTAGAAGCGCCGCAGCACGACCTCGAGGTCGGCGCGGCCGCGGATGTCGTGGGCGGGGGCGGAGGGGTCCATGTCCCCAGCATCCTCGCCGATGCGGGTGCCGGACAGGGCTCAAGGTCCGCGATCCGTCCGGGATTCGTCACGTCGTGCCGGGGGTGTCCGGCCCTGCGGCGGAGGCGGGTGGGCCGCCGCCCGCAGGGCCCGCCCGTGCGGCATGCAGGCGGGGCCCGGTCACGCAGAGCTCCCGGACTCCGTTGTCCCGGTGGCGTGCGGGGCCTCCCGGGAGGAACGCCCGGGTGGCTTGAAATCGACGCTGAAAAACGGATCTCGCGCCGGATTCCGAACGCGGAGGACCGGATATCGGTGCGACAGCACCCCGGACGGGCCGCGCAGCGGGCCACCCCGCCCCGTACCCGGGCTTTGCCGGCCCGGGTACGGGCGCCGCACGGACGCTACGAGGCCACCGCGCCGCCCTTGAGGAGCGCGGCCCCGAGCGGAGTCACCGTGTGCAGGACGGCGTTCCCCCGGCGCAGCGTGGTCACGAGTCCGGCCTCGCGCATCACGCAGGCGTGCTGGCTCGCGGAGGCCAGCGAAACCCCGGCCCGGCGGGCGAGCTCGCTGGTGGTGGCCCCGTCGCCGATGGCCCGCAGCACCACCGAGCGGGTGTGCCCGACGAGCTTGCCCAGGGTGCGCTGGCGCTGCTCCTCCAAGGGGCGAATCGATTCGCTTCCGGTCGGCGCCGAGGCCAGCTGCGCCGCCGCCGGGTAGACCAGCACCGGTGGCAGCTCCGGATCGTGCAGGGTCACGGCGGTGCGCCGGCAGAAGAACGACGGCTGGAGCAGCAGCCCACGCCCGCGCAGCCACACGTCGCGGTCCACGGGGTAGTCGCACTCCAGGACCGGGGCCCGCCAGCGCAGCATGGGCGGCAGCGAGGCCAGCAGCTCGTCCGCACCGCCGTCCAGCAGGGCCCGGCCGCGCGCGGCGCGCTCGGCCTCGATCTGGGCCTGGATGTGGTTCCAGTACGGGGCCACGGCCGCCCGGTGGTAGCCGCGCAGCTCGGCCAGCAGCCTCGGCAGGTGCTTGGTGCCGCCGTCCATGAACTCCCGCAGCCGCCGCGGCACCGCCGCGTCGGCGCCGCCGCCCGTGCCCGCGGGCATGCCGAAGGCGGCACCCACCCGCGCGCCCGTCCCGAGCAGCGCCAGCTCTCGCCGGATCCGCTCCGGATGCAGCCCGCGCAGCGCGTCGAGGCCCACGTCCCACCCGTACTGCCCCTCCACAGGGGTCAGGAAATCGGGGAAATAGCCACGACTCGGTATGAGCGCGCCGAGCAAGCGTGTTTCACCATTCAACCTGCTGCGGGTTTCCGTACGCCATTCACCGAAGAGCCGGGCATCACGCCGGTCTCTTAAGCGGTGAAAACTCAGAATCGTTTCCCACAACGCATCGGGACGCCCTGCCATCCGCACGCGTGCCAGGTCCACTCCAGTGAAATGGATACGCAGCACCGAACCCCCACCTGTGCAACCGCAATCCCCCCGCCCCATGAGTATGCACGCCGTCACACGACGTCACCACGCCCTTTCGGCCACAGTTGAAACCCCTTTCGGCGGGGGCGTGACAACCGAAATGCTGTACTCCGCCAGACACACTCCAGTGCGACCGAAACGCTCCGTGAAGGCCGTGGGGGGCTTTGCGGGGCCTGGCGGTCGGTCGCACCGGGATGCGCCGACGTGCCTGGCGGATTGACAGCAGGCGGTGGACGGGTGGGGATCCGTCCACCGCCTGCTGGCGTAAGGATTTGTTGAACAACAAAGAATTGCCCGCCTGCCCTCGGGGGTCAGGGAACCCGGGGGCAGGCGGACTCTCAGGCGGCCTCAGCGGGCCTCAGACGGGGTTCAGCGGCTGTCGCTGCCCGTCGACTCGGCGGCGGCACGACCAGCCTCCAGACGCGCCACCGGAATCCGGAACGGCGAGCAGGAGACGTAGTCGAGGCCGACCTCGTGGAAGAAGTGGACGGACTCGGGGTCACCACCGTGCTCGCCGCAGACGCCGAGCTTGAGGTCGGGGCGGGTGGCCCGGCCGGCCTGGGCCGCGCTGCGCACCAGGGCGCCGACGCCGTCCTTGTCGATGGTCTCGAAGGGCGAGACCCCGAAGATGCCCTTCTCCAGGTACGCGGTGAAGAAGCTGGCCTCGACGTCGTCGCGGGAGAAGCCCCACACCGTCTGGGTCAGGTCGTTCGTGCCGAAGGAGAAGAACTGCGCGGCCTCGGCGATCTGCGCGGCGGTCAGGGCGGCGCGCGGCAGCTCGATCATCGTGCCGATGGTCAGCTTGAGGTCGGTGCCGGTGGCGGCCTCGACCTCGGCGATGATCGCGTCGGCCTCCTCGCGGACGATCTCCAGCTCCTGGACGGTGCCCACGAGCGGGATCATGATCTCGGCGCGCGGGTCGCCCTTGGCGTCCTTGCGCACGGCCGCGGCCTCGGCGATCGCCCGGACCTGCATGGCGAACAGGCCGGGGATGACCAGGCCGAGGCGGACACCGCGCAGGCCCAGCATCGGGTTCTGCTCGTGCAGCTTGTGCACGGCCTGGAGCAGGCGCAGGTCGTTCTCGTTGTGGTCCTTGCGGGCCTCGGCGAGGGCGACGCGCACCGACAGCTCGGTGATGTCGGGCAGGAACTCGTGCAGCGGCGGGTCGAGCAGGCGGACGGTGACGGGCAGCCCGTCCATCGCCTCGAACAGCTCGATGAAGTCCTTCTTCTGCAGCGGCAGGAGCTCGGTGAGGGCGGCCTCGCGCTCGCTCTCGGTGTCCGCGAGGATCAGGCGCTCGACCATCTCGCGGCGCTCGCCGAGGAACATGTGCTCGGTGCGGCACAGGCCGATGCCCTGGGCGCCGAAGCGGCGGGCGCGCAGCGCGTCCTCGGCGTTGTCGGCGTTGGCGCGCACCCGCAGGCGGCGGACGCGGTCCGCGTAGGCCATGATCCGGTGGACGGCCTGGACCAGTTCGTCGGCGTCGTCGGCGCCGGCGTGCATGCGGCCCTCGAAGTACTCGACGACCGGGGACGGTACGACGGGTACCTCGCCGAGGTACACCTTGCCGGTGGAGCCGTCGATGGAGACGACGTCGCCCTCTTCGATGACCCGGTCGCCGACCGTCATGCGGCGGCGCTTGGTGTCGACGTCGAGCTCCTCGGCGCCGCAGACACAGGTCTTGCCCATGCCGCGGGCGACGACGGCGGCGTGCGAGGTCTTGCCGCCGCGCGAGGTCAGGATGCCCTCGGAGGCGATCATGCCGTCGAGGTCGTCGGGGTTGGTCTCGCGGCGGATGAGGATGACCTTCTCGCCGGAGCGGGACCACTTGACGGCCGTGTACGAGTCGAAGACGGCCTTGCCGACCGCCGCGCCCGGGGAGGCGGCGATGCCGCGGCCGAGCAGCTCGCTCTTGGCGTCCTCGTCGAAGCGGGGGAACATCAGCTGCGCGAGCTGGGCGCCGTTGACCCGCTGGAGGGCCTCGGCCTCGTCGATCAGGCCCTGGTCGACGAGCTGGGTGGCGATGCGGAACGCGGCGCCGGCGGTGCGCTTGCCGACACGGGTCTGGAGCATCCACAGCTGGCCGCGCTCGATCGTGAACTCGATGTCGCAGAGGTCCTTGTAGTGGGTCTCCAGCGTCTCCATGATCTGCATCAGCTGGTCGTAGGACTTCTTGTCGAGCTGCTCCAGGTCGGCGAGCGGCACGGTGTTGCGGATGCCGGCGACGACGTCCTCGCCCTGCGCGTTCTGCAGGTAGTCGCCGTAGACGCCCTGGTGGCCGCTGGCGGGGTCGCGGGTGAAGGCGACGCCGGTGCCGGAGTCCGGGCCGAGGTTGCCGAAGACCATCGAGCAGACGTTGACCGCGGTGCCCAGGTCGCCGGGGATGCGCTCCTGGCGGCGGTAGAGCTTGGCGCGGTCGGTGTTCCAGGAGTTGAAGACCGCCTCGACGGCGAGGTCGAGCTGCTCGCGGGCGTCCTGCGGGAACTCGCGGCCGGCCTCCTTCGCGACGATCTTCTTGAAGGCCTTGACCAGCTTCTTCAGGTCGGCGGCGTCGAGGTCGGTGTCGACGGTGACCTTCTTGGCCTCCTTGGCGGCGTCGAGGGCGTCCTCGAAGAGCTCGCCCTCGACGCCGAGGACGGTCTTGCCGAACATCTGGATGAGGCGGCGGTACGAGTCCCACGCGAAGCGCTCGTTGTCGGCCTGGGCGGCGAGGCCGACGACGGAGGCGTCGGAGAGGCCGATGTTGAGGACGGTGTCCATCATGCCGGGCATCGAGAACTTGGCGCCGGAGCGGACGGAGACCAGCAGCGGATCGTCCGACTGGCCGAGCTTCTTGCCCATCTTCGCTTCGAGGGCGGCGAGGTGGGCGCTGACCTCGTCGCGCAGCTCGGCCGGGGCCTCACCGCTCTCGAGGTAGACCTTGCAGGCCTCGGTGGTGATGGTGAAGCCGGGAGGGACCGGCAGACCCAGGTTGGTCATCTCGGCGAGGTTGGCTCCCTTGCCGCCGAGAAGGTCCTTGAGGTCGCGGTTCCCCTCGGTGAAGTCGTAGACGAACTTCTGGTTCTTGTTTTCCGACACGGGTCTCGACTCCTCGAGGACTCGGTGGCTGCCCTGACGGCGAGGAACATACCCAGATCGAAGGCTTCTGGGTACGTCCACTTGGCCGACATGCGGCCGTAACCACACGTGCGCCCCCGGATCGAAAGTAACTCGCAGGTAGCCGAAACCTACCAAGAACGTTCACCTCCCGAAGGATGAGACCCCCACTGCGGCTTGACCACGCTCGGATGAGCGATCATCGATACATTTGCGTTCAAGAGTTGAACAAACAAAGGGTGGCACCCAGTGCCACCCTTTGGAAGTCTTAGCCGCGATTTTTGCGCTCATGTGAGCGCAACCCCACCCATGCGTGGCGTATGTCACGCCGTCGACGGCATAGTTTGTCAGCTGATTCTCAACCTCCGGACGTGTCCAGTTCGGCGTCCTCGCCCACTCCGGCGCAGTCGTACGGATCCTTCAGCCAGCCATCCGGGAGGACAACCCGGTTGTTTCCGGACGTCCGACCGCGAGGGCCGTCCGCCCCCTCGGGCCAGGGCTGGTCCAGGTCGAGCTCGCTCAGATGAGCGTCGAGCTCGGCCAGGGAGGAGGTGACCGCCAGCTTCTTGCGCATCTCGGAACCGACCGAGAAGCCCTTCAGGTACCAGGCCACGTGCTTACGGAAGTCGATCACCCCGCGCGTCTCGTCGCCGATCCACTCCCCCAGCAGCTCCGCGTGCCGGTGCATGGTTGCGGCGACCTCGCGCAGCGCGGGCCGGTGGAAGTCGTCCGGGCGCCCCTCGAAGGCCGCCACGAGGTCGTTGAACAGCCACGGGCGCCCCAGGCAGCCGCGGCCCACCACCACGCCGTCGCAGCCCGTCTCGCGGACCATGCGCAGCGCGTCCTCGGCGCACCAGATGTCTCCGTTGCCCAGCACGGGGATCTCCGGGACGTGTTCCTTGAGCCGGGCGATGGCCTCCCAGTCCGCGGTGCCGCCGTAGTGCTGGGCGGTGGTGCGGCCGTGCAGGGCGATGGCGGTGACGCCCTCCTCGACCGCGATCCGGCCGGCGTCCAGGTAGGTGAGGTGGTCGTCGTCGATGCCCTTGCGCATCTTCATGGTGACCGGCAGGTCGCCGGCGCCCGCGACGGCCTCGCGGAGGATGGCGCGCAGCAGGTTGCGCTTGTACGGGAGGGCGGAGCCGCCGCCCTTGCGGGTCACCTTGGGGACCGGGCAGCCGAAGTTGAGGTCGATGTGGTCGGCGCGGTCCTCCTCGACGATCATGCGGACCGCTTTGCCGACCGTCGCGGGGTCGACCCCGTACAGCTGGATCGAGCGCGGCTTCTCGGTCTCGTCGAAGTGGATCAGCTGCATGGTCTTGTCGTTGCGCTCGACCAGCGCCCGGGTCGTGATCATTTCGCTCACGAACAGCCCCTTGCCGCCGCTGAACTCGCGGCAGAGGGTGCGGAACGGGGCGTTGGTGATACCGGCCATGGGCGCGAGCACCACCGGGGGCTGCACGGTGTGCGGGCCGATCGCGAGGGGCGGGGGGAGCGTGGTCATGCCCCCCATTGTCGCCCAGCGGACTCCCGGCACACATCTCTTTAGTTAGGCGTACTATCAGAAGCATGCAGGAGCCGAGCCGCCGCCGCAGGGTGCTGGTGCTGGCGATCTGCTGCATGAGCCTGCTCATGGTCAGCCTCGACAGCACCGTCCTGAACGTTGCGCTGCCCTCGATGCGCCGCGAGCTGGGCGCTTCCGTCGCCGGCATGCAGTGGACGATCGACGCCTACGCCGTGGTCCTGGCCTCGCTGCTGATCCTGGCCGGCTCCACGGCGGACCGGATCGGGCGCCGCCGGGTCTTCACCGCGGGCCTGGCCCTCTTCACGGTGGGCTCGCTGCTCTGCTCGCTCGCCCCGGGCCTGCACTGGCTCGTGGCCTTCCGGGTGGTGCAGGCCGCGGGCGGCTCGATGCTGAACCCCGTCGCCATGTCGATCATCACCAACACCTTCACCGACCCGCGCGAACGGGCCCGCGCGATCGGCGCCTGGGGTGCGGTGGCCGGCCTGTCCATGGCGGCGGGCCCTCTGATCGGCGGGCTGCTCGTGGACTCCGCGGGCTGGCGGTCGATCTTCTGGGTCAACCTCCCGGTCGGGCTCCTGGGCCTCGCCCTGACCCTGCGCTACGTGCCGGAGTCGCGGGCCGAGCGGCCGCGCCGCCCCGACCCGGTGGGCCAGCTGCTGGTCATCGGCCTGCTCGGCTCGGTCACGTACGCGATCATCGAGCTACCGGCCCTCGGCTGGCGGTCCCCGACCATCCTCGGGTGCGCCCTCCTCGCCGCGGCCTCGCTGGCGGGGTTGCTGCTGTACGAGCCCCGGCGGCCCGACCCGCTGATCGACCCGCGGTTCTTCCGCAGTGCCCCCTTCAGCGGGGCCACGGTGATCGCGGTCTGCGCGTTCGCCGCACTGTCCGGGTTCCTGTTCCTGAACACCCTCTACCTCCAGGACGTGCGGGGGCTGGACGCGCTCCGGGCCGGGCTGTTCATGCTGCCCATGGCCGCGCCGGCATTCGTGTGCGCGCCGCTGTCCGGCCTGCTGGTCGGCTCCCGCGGGCCGCGGCTGCCGCTGCTGCTGGCCGGGGCCTCGACGGCCGCCAGCGGACTGCTGTTCGCGGCGTTCTCGGCGGCCGCCTCGTACCCGCTGATGTTCGCCGGGTACGCCCTGTTCGGGATCGGCTTCGGCCTGGTCAACGCACCCGTGACGAACACGGCCGTCTCCGGGATGCCGCGGGCGCAGGCGGGCGTCGCGGCCGCGATCGCCTCCACGAGCCGGCAGACCGGCGCCGCGCTGGGCGTCGCCGTGATCGGCGCCGTCCTGGCAGCGGGCGGTGCGGGCGGTGCCGGTGGCACCGGCCTGTCGGATCCCGCGCTCTTCGCCGCGGCGGCCGGACCGGCCTGGTGGATCATCACCGCCTGCGGCCTCGCCGTGCTGGCCGTGGGGTTCGCGACGAGCGGCCGCTGGGCCATGGGGACGGCCCGGCGGACGGCCCGCCGACTGGAGCGGGCAGCGGCCTAGCCGCGGCCGCGCCCACCGACCGCACCTCCTCCCCGGAGGCCTTCTCCGAACCACCCTTCGACGCCCCACGCAGCACCTTGACGGGTGACAGATATTGAAATCTGTCACCCGTCATGCCATTCTCGTTCTATGGACACGAACCAGGGCTCCAGCCCGACCACCGCCCACCCCCGCCGCGCCCTCGGCACCACCGGCCCCGCCGTCTTCCCGCTCGGCCTCGGCTGCATGGGCATGTCCGCGCTCTACGGCGAGGCCGACCGCAGCGAGTCGATCGCGACCGTCCACGCGGCGCTGGACGCCGGCGTGACACTGCTCGACACCGGCGACTTCTACGGGATGGGCCACAACGAGCTGCTCATCAACGAGGCCTTGCGCACCGCGCCGGCCGCCGCCCGCGATCAGGCGCTGACCAGCGTGAAGTTCGGCGCGCTGCGCACGGTCGAGGGCGGTTTCACCGGTTACGACGGCCGCCCGGCGGCCGTGAAGAACTTCCTCGCCTACTCGCTCCAGCGGCTGGGCCGGGACCACATCGACATCTACCGGATCGCCCGCGTGGACCCGGACGTGCCGATCGAGGAAACGGTCGGCGCCATCGCCGAGGCCGTCGAAGCGGGGCACGTGCGCCACATCGGCCTGTCCGAGGTCGGAGCGGACACCCTGCGCCGGGCCGCGGCCGTGGCACCCATCGCGGACCTCCAGATCGAGTACTCGCTGATCTCCCGCGGCATCGAGGAGGAGATCCTGCCGGCCGCCCGCGAGCTCGGCATCGGCATCACGGCCTACGGGGTCCTTTCCCGCGGCCTGATCAGCGGCCACTTCACGCGCGACCGGGAGCTGGCCCCCGGCGACTTCCGCGGCATGAGCCCCCGCTTCCAGGGCGAGAACCTCCAGCGCAACCTCGACCTGGTCGAGGCGCTGCGCAAGGTGGCCGAGGGCAAGGGCATCAGCGTGGCGCAGGCCGCCATCGCCTGGGTGCTCTCGCGCGGCGAGGACATCGTCCCGCTGATCGGCGCCCGCCGCCGGGACCGCCTCGCCGAGGCACTCGGTGCCATGGACGTGGAGCTGATACCGGCCGACCTCACAGCCATTGAAGACGCGGTCCCGGCCGGCGCCGCCGCCGGCGCCCGCTACCCGGAGGCCCAGATGGCCCACCTCGACAGCGAACACTGAGGCGGCTGTACGGTCGTACCCATGTCACCCGCTGCTGCCGCGCCCCTGACCCCCGAGCGCATCCTCGAAACCACCGAGGAGGTGCTGCGCCGCTACGGCCCCACCAAGGCCACGGTGGTGGACGTGGCGCGCGCCCTGGGCGTCAGCCACGGCAGCGTCTACCGGCACTTCCCGTCGAAGGCGGCGCTGCGCGAGGCCGTCACCGACCGCTGGCTCGCGAAGAGCGTCGACCGCCTGGAGGGGATCACCTCGACTCCCGGCGAGAGCGCCCCTTCCAAGCTGGAGGCCTGGCTGGAGGCCCTGTTCGACGCCAAGCGCCACAAGGCGGGTGACGACCCCGAGCTGTTCGCGACGTACACGGTGCTGCTCGCCGAGAACAGCGGGGTGGTCGACCACCACCTGAGCCAGCTGATCGGCCAGCTGGGCCGGATCATCGCCGAGGGGGTCGAGGCGGGCACGCTCGCCGCTGCGGACGTGCCGGCCGCCGCCCGCGCGGTGTTCGACGCCACCGGGCGGTTCCATGACCCGCAGTACGCGGCCGAGTGGAACTCGCCCACGATCACCGAGGAGTTCGAGGCGGTCACCGCCCTCGTGATCCGGGGTCTGCGCGCCTGACGCGGTCCCCACCTCGGGCACATCGCCCCGAACCGGCCACTCCGGACGATTTGGTGATCATTTTTGGCCCACCATACTTGTTCGCGCCCGGTCAAGTTTTACGGTTCCCCTACCGCACCATCAGGCAGTTTCCAGGGGGAACCTTGTCCACTCACACCTCTCCACTCGGCCAACCGGAGCCTCCGGCCCGGTCCGGGGGCGCAGCCGCGATCGGCTGGATCGTGACGATCGGCCTCAACGTGGTGGCTCCGATCATCACGTACCACCAGCTGCGCGACCACGGCTGGAGCGAGTTCGGCGCACTGCTCGTCAGCGGCGCCTGGCCGGTCCTCGACAGCGCCGTCCACCTGGCCTGGCGCCGCAAGCTCGACGAGTTCGCCATCGTCACCCTGGTGTTCATGGTGATCACGGCCGTCGTCTCGCTGGTCGGCGCGCACTCCGCCCGCGCGCTGCTGGTCAAGGACTCCTGCGTGACCGGGCTGTTCGGCCTGCTCTGCCTGGCCACGCTGCTCGCGCCGCGCCCGCTGATGTTCTACTTCGGCCGCAAGTTCGCCACCGACGGCACGCCGGAGAGCACCGCCTGGTGGAACGGCCTGTGGCAGTTCGAGGGCTTCCGCCGCACGATGACCGTGATGACGACGGTCTGGGGCCTGGCCTACCTCCTTGAGGCGGGCGTGCGCGTGGCCCTGGCCTACGTGCTGAGCACCGACACCATGGTCACCATCAGCCCGATCATGGTCTACGGGGTGCTCGGGGCGCTGGCGCTGTGGACCGCGCTCTACGGCAAGCGCTCGAAGGCCGAGGGCGAGCGCCGCGCCGCCGCGGCCGCAGCCGAGGCGGAGGCCGGACGGACCTCCGCGGCCTGACCCCAGGAACATGCCGGTGGGGCCGGGGGGCCGAACCCGGCGCGGGCCGCGGGCGGTGCTCGACGGCGCGGCTAGCGGGAGAGGGCGTGCGGCGGGGTTGGGGGGAGT
>NZ_JBHXTC010000055.1:20150-36493 GCF_042677605.1 Streptomyces sp. NPDC127106
TTGTCTTTCTCCCCCTCCCTCGTCTCCCATCCTCGGCGGTTTCGCGGTGGGTCGGCCCCCCCCCCCCCGCGCCCCCCCCCCCCGGCCGTTCCAGCGGGACCTAGCAGCCGAGCAGGCGGCTGCCGAGGTAGGCCTGGATCTGGTCCAGGGAGACGCGCTCCTGCTTCATGGTGTCGCGCTCGCGCACGGTCACCGCGTTGTCGTCCAGGGTGTCGAAGTCGACGGTGATGCAGAACGGCGTACCGATCTCGTCCTGGCGGCGGTAGCGGCGGCCGATGGCGCCCGCGTCGTCGAACTCGATGTTCCAGTGCTTGCGCAGGTCGGCGGCGAGGCCCTTGGCCTTCGGCGACAGCTGCGCGTTGCGGGACAGCGGCAGGACGGCGACCTTGATCGGGGCCAGGCGCGGGTCGAGGCGCATCACGGTGCGCTTCTCCATGACGCCCTTGGCGTTCGGGGCCTCGTCCTCGTTGTACGCGTCGAGCATGAAGGCGAGCATGGCGCGGTTGACGCCGGCCGCCGGCTCGATGACGTACGGGGTGTAGCGCTCACCGGCCTCCTGGTCGAAGAAGGTGAGGTCCTGACCGGAAGCCGCGGAGTGGGCCTTGAGGTCGTAGTCGGTGCGGTTGGCGATGCCCTCCAGCTCGGAGAACTCGCTGCCGCCGAAGTTGAAGCGGTACTCGATGTCGGCGGTGCGCTTCGAGTAGTGGGAGAGCTTCTCCTTCGGGTGGTCGTACCAGCGGATGTTCTCCTCACGGATGCCCAGGTCGCGGTACCAGTTCCACCGCTCCTGCATCCAGTACTCCTGCCACTGGTCGTCCTCGCCCGGCTTGACGAAGAACTCCATCTCCATCTGCTCGAACTCGCGGGTGCGGAAGATGAAGTTGCCGGGCGTGATCTCGTTGCGGAAGGACTTGCCCATCTGCGCGATGCCGAACGGCGGCTTCTTGCGCGAGGAGGTCTGCACGAGGGCGAAGTTGGTGAAGATGCCCTGGGCGGTCTCGGGGCGCAGGTACGCCTTGGAGCCGGTGTCCTGGGTCGGGCCGAGGTGGGTCTCCAGCATGCCGGAGAACTGCTTCGGCTCGGTGAACTGGCCCTTCACACCACAGTTGGGGCAGTTGATGTCGGCCAGGCCGTTCTCGGGGAGGCGGCCGTGCTTGGCCTCGTACGCCTCTTCCAGGTGGTCGGCGCGGTGACGCTTGTGGCAGGAGGTGCACTCGGTCAGCGGGTCCGAGAAGGTGGCGACGTGGCCCGAGGCCACCCACACCTCGGGGGCCAGGATCACGGAGGAGTCGAGGCCGACGATGTCCTCACGGCCGGTGACCATCGCCTTCCACCACTGGCGCTTGATGTTCTCCTTGAGCTCAACACCAAGCGGACCGTAGTCCCAGGCAGCCCTGGAGCCACCGTAGATCTCACTGCACGGGTAAACGAAGCCACGGCGCTTGCTCAGGCTGACGATGGTTTCGATCTTGTCGGCGGCCACGGTGCTCTCTTCATGACGAGGACGAACGCGAATGCCTCAGGGTAGCGGCGTCCGCACCCTCCCTTTCAAATCGGTATCCCTTTCGCGGTCCGCCCGCCCTCCATCACCAGGGGTTTTTGACAACGGTTTCCATCTTTGATGAAAATGGATGTCATGAACGTACGACGCCTCATACCCACCGCCGCCCTTGCCGGGGCCGTCGCCCTCGCCGCCACGGCCCTCACCGCCTGCTCCGGGGCGGCCGCCTCAGGCAACGGCAAGGACGGCAAGCTCGCCGTGACGGCGTCGTTCTACCCGATGCAGTTCCTCGCCGAGCAGATCGGCAAGGACCACGTGACCGTCACCTCCCTGACCAAGCCGGGCGTCGAGCCGCACGACCTGGAGATCACCCCGCAGCAGACCGGCCGGCTCGGCGAGTCCGACGTGGTCGTCTACCTCAAGGGCCTCCAGCCCACCGTCGACAAGGCCGTCGCCCAGTCCGGCGTGAAGAACGTCGTCGACGCCGCCTCCCTCACCGAGCTGGAGGCCCACGACTCCGCCGGCCACGACCACGCCCACGAGGGCGAAGGGGCCCACGCCGGCGAGCAGGAGCACGACCACGCGCACGGCGAAGCGGGCGGCGACCCGCACCTGTGGCTCGACCCGGCGAAGTACGCCGAGGTCGCCAAGGGCGTCGGCGCGGCCCTGGAGAAGGCCGACCCCGAACACGCTGCGGACTACCGGAAGAACACCGACGAGCTGGTCGGCAAACTCACCGCGCTGGACACGGAGTTCAAGGACGGCCTGAAGAACACCGCGTCCCGGACCTTCATCACCGCCCACGCCGCCTTCGGCTACCTCGCCGAGCGCTACGGCCTCGACCAGGAGGGCATCTCCGGCGTCGACCCCGAGTCCGAGCCGAGCCCCGCCCGGATGAAGGAACTCCAGGAGCTCGCGAAGAAGGAGAATGTCTCCACCGTGTTCTTCGAGACCCTGGCCAGCGACAAGACGGCCAAGACCCTCGCCCGGGACACCGGCCTGAAGACCGATGTCCTCGACCCCCTCGAGGGCATCACCGACACGTCCCAGGGCGCCGACTACTTCGAGGTCATGCGGTCCAACCTGAAGAACCTCCAGAAGGCGCTCGGAACCAAGTGATCGCAGTTACGGAGGCGCGAGCCATGGATCCCACGCCGGCAGCCGCGGAAGCGGACACCCCCGTCATCTCCCTGCGCGGCGCCACCGCCTCGCTCGGCTCCCGCCCCGTCCTGCGCGGCGTCGACCTCACCGTGCACCGCGGTGAGGTCGTCGCCCTGCTCGGCGCCAACGGCTCCGGCAAGTCCACCGCCGTGCGCGCCGTCGTCGGTCAGGTCCCGCTGACCTCCGGCGAACTCTCCCTGTTCGGCACCGAGTTCCGGCGCTTCCGCGACTGGTCCCGGGTCGGCTACGTACCGCAGCGCACCACCGCGGCCAGCGGCGTCCCCGCCACCGTCCGCGAGGTGGTCTCCTCCGGGCGGCTGGCCCGCCGCCGGTTCGGCTTCCCGCGGGCCGCCGACCGGGCCGCCGTGGACCGCGCCCTCGACCTGGTCGACATGCTCCCGTACGCGTCCGCCTCGGTGGGCGCCCTCTCCGGCGGCCAGCACCAGCGGGTGCTGATCGCCCGCGCGCTCGCGGTCGAGCCCGAACTCCTGATCATGGACGAGCCGATGGCCGGCGTGGACCTCGACAACCAGGAGGTCCTGGCCAGTGCCCTGCGGCAGCAGGTCGCCGCCGGTTCCACGGTCCTCCTCGTGCTGCACGAGCTCGGCCCGCTGGAGCCGCTGATCGACCGGGCCGTCGTCCTCCGCGACGGGTGCGTCGTCCACGACGGAGCCCCGCCGGAGGCCGTGGGACAGCACGCGCTGCCCGGCCACGACCACGTACACCCCCACGCGGCGCACGACGCCGAGCCGCTCCGGACGGGACTGCTGAGCTGATGGAACTCCTCGACTTCCCCTTCATGCAGCGGGCCCTGATCGCGGCCGCCCTGGTCGGCATCACCGCGCCCGCCATCGGCACCTACCTGGTCCAGCGGCGGCAGGCCGTCATGGGCGACGGCCTCGGCCACGTGGCGATGACCGGTGTCGCCCTCGGGTTCTTCTTCCAGGCCAGCCCGGTGTGGATGGCCACCCTGGTCGCCGTCCTCGGCGCCATCGGCATGGAGCTCATCCGCTCCCGCGGCAAGACCAGCGGCGACGTCGCGCTCGCCATGCTCTTCTACGGCGGCCTGGCCGGCGGCGTCCTGATCATCAACATGGCGCCCGGCGGCTCCACCACCAACCTGATCAGCGCCATGTTCGGCTCGATCACCACCGTCTCGACCGCCGACGTCACCGCGATGGTGGTCCTGGCCGCGTTCGTCGTCGCCGTCACGATCGGCCTGCGCAGGCAGCTGTTCGCCGTCTGCCAGGACGAGGAGTTCGCGCGCGTCACCGGGCTGCCGGTGCGGGCGCTGAACCTGCTGATCGCCGTCACCGCGGCGGTCACCGTCACCGTCGCCATGCGGATCGTCGGCCTGCTGCTGGTCAGCGCCATGATGGTGATCCCGGTCGCCGCGGCGCAGCGGATGACCCGCGGCTTCGCCGCCACGCTGGGCCTGGCCATCGCGATCAGCGTGACCGTTTCGCTCACCGGCACCGCCGCGACGTACTGGATCGACGCGCCCTCCGGCGCCACGATCGTGCTGCTCGCCATCGCCGTGTTCGTCGCCATGACGGCCCTGTCCGCCCCGCTGGCCCGCCGCCGGGCCCGGGCAGCGGCGGCCGCGGCGTCGGACGGGCAGCTCTGCCCGCGGGACGGCGCACAGGACGACGTAAGGGTCTAAGGGCCTGCCCGAGGTCGCTTGGGGCTCCGGCGCGCCTGGCACAATGGGCCCAGGCCGATACGAGGAGGAACCGGTGGCGACTGCTCCTGGCGAGACGAATACCGCGCCAGTACGAGGACGGTCCACCCGGCAGCGGGCAGCCGTCGCTGCGGCACTGGACGAGGTGGACGAGTTCCGCAGCGCCCAGGAGCTGCACGACATGCTCAAGCACCGCGGTGACTCCGTGGGCCTGACCACGGTCTACCGGACCCTGCAGTCCCTCGCCGACGCCGGCGAGGTCGACGTGCTGCGGACCAGCGACGGCGAGTCCGTCTACCGGCGCTGCTCCACCGGGGACCACCACCACCACCTGGTCTGCCGCAGCTGCGGCAAGGCCGTCGAGGTCGAGGGCCCGGCCGTGGAGAAGTGGGCGGAGTCCATCGCGGCCGAGCACGGCTTCGTGAACGTCGCCCACACGGTGGAGATCTTCGGCACCTGCGCCGACTGCGCGGCCGCTGCCGCCTCCTGATCCCCCCCGGGCCCGCCCGAGGGGCTAGAGACGGCGCAGATGGCCGTCCAGGAGCGCCCGCAGCCGGTCCAGGTCCCCGGGCTCCCGGACACCGCGCTTGGGGATCACCGTCATGGCCGCGGCCCCCTTCGCCACGTCCAGCAGGACGAAGGTGTCGGCGGTCTCCGCGTACACGGGCTGCGCGCCCCACTCCAGCCGGGTCGAGGAGCGCGCCGTCGCCACCAGGATCCCGGTCCCGTCGACGCGGGTCCGGGTCTCGCCCGCCTTCGCGAGCAGCCCGGCGAAAGAGCGTGCCTGGAGCCGCGGCCCGAACAGCACGAGCCCGCACAGCGCCAGCCCGCCCGCGAGCATGGCCAGGCTCTTGACCCCCGGCCGCCCGACCGCGAGCGCGGCGCCGCCCAGGACGAGCAGCAGGACCCCGATGAGGGGCACGAGCCACCGCTGCCGGCGCAGCGCGGGCGTGGCCGTGTTCCGGACGCGGATGGCCTGCGCCAGGTCGACCGTGGTGACCTCGTAGACGAGCTCGACGGCCGCGTCCGCGGGCACGGGCTCACCCGGCTGCCCGGTTTTGTGCATGTTCATGGCAGCCGAGCCTACCGCTGGCGGTCCGCTCCCGCGCCGGCGGCGGCGCGGGAGCAGGGGCGCGGTCAGACGGCGGAGGTGGGCGGTTCGACCTGGTTCGGGACGGCGCCGCCGAAGCGGCGGTCGCGCTGGGCGTACTCCAGGCAGGCCTGCCACAGGTGGCGGCGGTCGAAGTCGGGCCACAGCACGTCCTGGAAGACCATCTCGGCGTACGCGCTCTGCCAGATCAGGTAGTTGGAGGTGCGCTGCTCGCCGCTGGGGCGCAGGAACAGGTCCACGTCCGGCATGTCCGGGTAGTACAGGTACTTCGCGAGGGTCTTCTCGTTGACCTTCGACGGGTCCAGCCGGCCCGCCTTCACGTCCTCGGCGAGGGCCTGGGCGGCGTCGGCGATCTCGGCGCGGCCGCCGTAGTTCATGCAGAAGTACAGGGTCAGCTTGTCGTTGCCCTTGGTCTGCTCCTGCGCGATCTGGAGCTCCTTGGCCACCGACTTCCACAGCTTGGGCATGCGGCCGACCCAGCGCACCCGGATGCCGAGCTCGTCGAGCTGGTCGCGGGTCTTGCGGATGAAGTCGCGGTTGAAGTTCATCAGGAAGCGCACCTCGTCGGGCGAGCGCTTCCAGTTCTCTGTGGAGAACGCGTAGAGGGAGATGTTGCCGACGCCCATCTCGATCGCGCCCTGGAGGACGTCGAGGACCCGCTCGGCGCCCACCTTGTGGCCCTCGGTGCGCGGCAGGCCGCGCTCCTTGGCCCAGCGGCCGTTGCCGTCCATCACGATGGCGATGTGCTCCGGGACCAGATCGCCGGGGATCTTCGGCGGCCGGGCACCGGTGGGGTGCGGCTCGGGAAGCCGGTACTCGCGGCGGGAGCGTCCCAGGAATCCGCGTACTGCCATGGCGCTGTGGTCTCCGATCTCGGTTACTTCTCTACGTAACGCAAGGAGCGCAGCCCGCGCTCCAGATGCCAGTGCAGATAGGCGGAGACGAGTCCGCTCCCCTCGCGCACGTACCGCGGCTCCGCCGCGTCGGCGGTCGCCCAGTCCCCCGTCAGCAGGGCGCTGAGCAGCCCGATGGCCTCAGCAGATGGTACGACGCTGCCGGCCACCCGGCAGTCGCCGCAGACGACTCCGCCCGCGGAGACCGAGAAGTGCCGGTTGGGGCCGTGGATGCCGCACTTCGCGCAGTCGTCGAAGCTGGGCGCGTAGCCGTTGACTGCGAGCGAGCGCAGCAGGAAGGCGTCCAGGATCAGGTTCGGGGCGTGCTCGCCGCGGGAGAGCGTGCGCAGGGCCCCGATGAGCAGCAGGTACTGCTGGACGGCGGGTTCGCCCTCGTTCTCGGTGAACCGCTCGGCGGTCTCCAGCATCACGGTGCCGGCGGTGTAGCGGGCGTAGTCGGTGACGATGCCGTTGCCGTACGGGGCGATGATCTCGGTCTGGGTGCACAGCGGCAGGCTGCGGCCGATGAGTTCGCTGCCGCGGGCGAAGAACTGCACGTCGGCATGGGAGAAAGGTTCCAGCCCGGCGCCGAACTTCGACTTCGTGCGCCGCACCCCGCGGGCGACGGCCCGCACCCGTCCGTGGCCGCGGGTCAGCAGCGTGATGATGCGGTCCGCCTCCCCGAGCTTCTGGGTGCGCAGCACGATGCCGTCGTCGCGGAACAGACTCATGCGCCCATTGTCGCCTGTGCGGGGGAAGCGGCGGGCCCCCGCCCGGACACCGGTCCGGACGGGGGCCGTCGCCCCTCGGGAGGGTCAGGGGGCGGGCGTGGGCGCGCCCTCGGCTTCCGGCTCGGCTTCCGGCTCGGTCTTCGGCGCGGTCTTCGGCGCGGTCTTCGGCGCGGTCTTCGGTCCGACGGTCGCGTCCGCGGGGTCGGAGGGCCGGGCGGCCGGGGCGACGCTCGCCTGTGCGGGCAGTTCCGCCGGAGGAGCGGTGGTGTGCGCGTCGTCCTCGGCCGGGCCGTTGAAGACCAGGTTGAGCACGATCGCGGCCGTGGCGCCGAGCGTCACGCCACTGTTGAGCAGCGAGGAGAGGTCCGGGTCCATGTGCTCCTTGAAGAGGACCGGGACGGTGGCCGGGAGCAGGGCCAAGGCCAGGGAGACGCCCACGACCAGCGCGTTCTTCTCCTCCTTGAGGTCGACCTTGGCGAGGGTCTGGATGCCCGCCAGGGCGACCATGGCGAACATGACGGTCGCGGCTCCACCGAGGACGCCGTGCGGGACGGAGGCGACGATCGCGGCGGCCTTCGGCAACAGACCGAGGATGATCATGAAGATGCCGGCCGCGACGACCACGAAGCGGCTCTTGACCTTGGTCATCCGTACGAGCCCGACGTTCTCGGCGAAGGCCACGTACGGGAAGGAGTTGAGCACGCCGCCGAGGGCGGTGGCGGCGCCGTCGGCCCGCAGGGCCCGGGCCACGGTCTCGCTGTCGACCTCCTTGCCGACGATGTCGCCGACGGCGTAGGTGTCGCCGGTCGTCTCGACCATGGTGATCAGCATGACGATGAGCATGAGGACGATCGGGAACCACTCGAACTGCGGCGCCCCGAAGTGGAAGGGGGTCGTGATGCCGATCCAGTCCGCGTCGGAGACGCTGCCGAACTTCGCGTCCCCCAGCAGGAAGGCGACGGCCGTTCCGCCGACCAGGCCGAGCAGGATGGCGATCGAGGACAGGAACGGCCTGCCCAGCTTCATCAGCACCAGGATGAAGAGCATGGTGCCGCCGGCGTAGGCGAAGTGCTCGGGGTCGCCGAAGTCCGGGCTGCCGAGGCCGCCCGCCGCGTCGTTGAGGCCGACCGGCAGCAGCACGATGCCGAGGACCGTGATCACGGTGCCGGTGACGACCGGCGGGAACAGCCGCATGACCGCCCGGAAGGCCTTGGCGGGCAGCCAGGCGAAGGCGAAGGTGGCGATGCCGGCCGTGATGACGGCTCCGTAGATCACCAGGAGGGCAGCGGTGCCCCCGCCGGCTCCGAGGCCGATGGCGATCATCGGGGAGACGGCCGTGAAGGTGACGCCCTGGATCAGCGGGAGGCGGGCGCCTATCCGGCCGATGCCCCACGCCTGGACGATGGAGGCGATACCGCAGGTGAACAGGTCTGCGTTGATCAGGTAGACCAGTTCTTCGGGGCTCAGCTTCAGTGCGCCGCCGACGATGATCGGGACGATCACCGCTCCGGCGTAGAAGGCGAGTACGTGCTGGAAGCCGTACAGGGCGAGTTGGGGGACGGGGAGCACCTCGTCGACCGGGTGGGTGCTCTGCTCTCCGTCGGTGGAGAGCCGGGCGGCGACACGTGCCATCGGCCTTGCCCTTCAGGAAGTGGTGAACGAGAGGAAGCTGGTTATCCCTGGGCGAAGTGGGTCGCTATCCCGTTGGTTCGCCAGGGTTGGCAGTGCGTTCACGTGCATCGAAGCCCCGCCGTGTTACCGGCGGCGTCTCGTCGTGTGTCCGGAATTGAACGCCTGTGGGAGGGCTCACAGATATCGTCGACTTCCACAAATTGTTGATCCTCGCGGGAGCCCGATCTGTGGGTTTCGCCAGTGGCGCAACGCCTCCGCAGGGGGATATGGCCCGCGGCCTCCTGGGCCCGCCCCTTCCTCCGTACGAGCCCCAGCCCGATCCCTGCGACCTGCGGCGATGCACTTCACAGGCGCGCGGACGGCAAGGGAGAACGGCCAGCCCAGGGTGTCCATCCACTGGAATCAGCGGCCGCCGCGCAGCCGGATTTCACCTGCCCTGCGCTGCGTTTTCGGTCCGGCGAGGCCGGATCGTTACCTCTCCCGGGGCCGTTTCGGCCGCGTCCGGCGCCGCCCGGGGCGCCCCGGCCCGGCCGGGGGTCGCGCTCCGTATACGACCGGTCCGGTCAGGGGGCGCGCACGGCCGACAGCAGGCGCGCCACCTCGTCGGAGCCCATCCGCAGCGCCGCGCCGACCGTGGCGAGCACCTCGCGCTCGGCAGGCGTGTACGAGCCGTCCGCCAGGGCGATCCGCGCGCCCTGCAGCAGGATCGAGTCCCGGCCCGGACCGGCCAGGTGCGGCGCGAGCGGCTCCAGCGCCTCGTGCAGCTCGATGGCCAGGGCGGCACCGCAGCAGTCGGGGGCGTCGTACAGCCCGAGCCGGCCCTCCTCGCTGGCGAGCGCCTGCACCAGGGACTCCAGTTGCTCCTGGGTGCAGTCCTGGAAGCCCGCCGCCCGTACGGTCGACACGGCGGCCTCGAGCGCGCCGCGCGCGGCGGTCCCGCCCGCCGCCAGCACGGCCAGGGCCACGGTGTGGACGGCGTCGCGCAGCAGCGCCGAGAAGCGGGTGGTGGTGAGCTGGTCGAGGACCTCGGTGCCGAAGCGTTCCCGGCAGCCCTGGCATTCGACGACGGGGCCCGCCTCGCCGCGCGGCAGCAGCGGGACGCCGAGGACGGTGAACCGGCGACGGCCGGTGCGCCGGCGGTAGTTGCGGTCGCCGCCGCAGCCGGGGCAGAAGAACTCCCCGTCGCCCACCGTGCTCCACGTGGTACGGATGCCCCAGACCGCCGGCTTCCGGCCGTCCCCACCCCGAACTGGCAGCACGTCGCACCTCCGTATCTCCCCCGTGGCTCCGCGGGCACGGGCGGGACCCCGGGCAGCATCGCCGGGTTGGCGTGATGTTAGCCACATCGGTGAGGATGCGTCAGTCGTGTGACAAGACAACCTCCCCCGCCGGTGGCACTTGGCCGGTCTCCACCCCTGCGCCTCCCACGGTGGCCCGCCCGTTGTCCCTACGCTCGCCGCGTGAACGACAAATCCTGTCTGGTCACGGGTGCCGCGAGCGGGATCGGTCGGGCCACCGCCCGGCTGCTGGCCCGCTCCGGCGCCCGGGTGACGGCGGCCGACATCAATGGCCCCGGGCTGGAGGACCTGCGTACGGAACTGGCCGCCGCAGGTTTCTGCGTCACCACCGCGACCGGTGATGTCGCCGATCCGGAGGACAACCGTGCGATGGTCCGGGCCGCGGTCGAGGCGTACGGGCGGCTGGACGTGGCCGTGGCGAACGCCGGGGTGCTCCCCCTGTCGGACGTACGCGAGACCAGTCCGCAGGACTGGGACCGGGTCATGGCGGTGGACGGCCGCGGCATGTTCTTGACCTGCAAGTACGCGATCGAGGCGATGACCGCGCAGCCGGACCCGGGGGGTGCGCTGGTCTGCGTGTCCTCGATCTCGGGGGTGGCCGGACAGGCCCGGCAGGCCGCGTACGGGCCGGCGAAGTTCGTGGCGTCGGGGCTGACCAAGCACCTCGCGGTGGAGTGGGCGGCGCACGGGATCCGCGTCAACGCGGTGGCACCGGGGACCATCCGGACGGAGCGGGTGCTGGCGCTGTCGGACGAGCCGGGCGGCCCCGAGTACCTCGCGGAGGTCTGCGCCGCACATCCGATGGGGCGGCTCGGGGAGCCGGACGAAGTGGCCGGGGTGATCGCGTTCCTGGCGTCGGACGCGGCCTCGTTCGTGACGGGCGTGGTGCTCCCGGTGGACGGCGGCTACCTGGCCCGCTGAGCCGGCTGCCCGGGTCGGAGACGAAGCCGCCCCGCGCCTCCGGGAGGAGGAGCGGGGCGGCACCGCGTGTCGTGCGGGCCCGGCCGCCGGACGTGCCGGGCCGACGGGTCAGCGGCCGGCGCGGTTGACGGCGGAGACGACCGCCTTCAGCGAGGCGCGCGTGGTGTTGGCGTCGATGCCGATGCCCCACAGGACGCGGCCGTCGATCGCGCACTCGATGTACGAGGCGGCCACGGCGGAGGCGCCCTCGCTCATCGTGTGCTCGGTGTAGTCCAGCAGGCGGGCGTCGATGCCGATGGCGGCCAGCGCGTCGAAGAAGGCCGAGATCGGACCGTTGCCGGTGCCGTTCAGGACCGTCTCCACGCCGTCCACGACCGCCTCGACGGTCAGCGTGTCCGTGCCGTCCTTGTCGGTGGCCGTCGAGCCGGCGCGCAGCTGGATGCGCCCCCACGGGTTCTCGGGGTTGGGCAGGTACTCGTCCGAGAAGATGTCCCAGATGGCCTTCGGGGTGACCTCGCCGCCCTCGGCGTCGGTCATGGCCTGGATGATCTTCGAGAACTCGATCTGCATGCGGCGCGGCAGGTCCAGCTTGTGGTCGTTCTTCAGGACGTACGCGACACCGCCCTTGCCGGACTGCGAGTTGACGCGGATGACCGCCTCGTAGGAGCGGCCGACGTCCTTGGGGTCGATCGGCAGGTACGGCACGGCCCACTCGATCTCGTCCACCGTCTTGCCCCGGGCGGCCGCGTCGGCCTCCATGGCGTCGAAGCCCTTCTTGATGGCGTCCTGGTGGGAGCCGGAGAAGGCGGTGTACACCAGGTCGCCCGCATAGGGGTGGCGCGGGTGGACCGGCATCTGGTTGCAGTACTCGCTGGTGCGGCGGATCTCGTCGATCTGGGAGAAGTCGATCTGCGGGTCGATGCCCTGCGAGAACAGGTTCATGCCCAGGGTGATCAGGTCGACGTTGCCGGTGCGCTCGCCCTGCCCGAACAGGCAGCCTTCGATGCGGTCGGCACCCGCCATCAGGGCCAGCTCGGCGGCGGCGACGGCGGTGCCGCGGTCGTTGTGCGGGTGCACGGAGATGCAGATGTGCTCGCGGCGGGTCAGGTTGCGGGCCATCCACTCGAAGCGGTCCGCGTGCGTGGAGGGCGTCGAGCGCTCCACGGTGGCGGGCAGGTTCAGGATGATCTCGCGGCCGGGGCCGGGCTGCCAGACGTCGCAGACGGCCTCGCAGACCTCCAGGGCGAAGTCCAGCTCGGTGTCGGTGAAGATCTCCGGGCTGTACTGGTAGCCGAAGACGGTCTCGGGGCCCAGCAGCTTCTCGGCGTACTCCATGACCAGGCGGGTGCCGTCGACGGCGATCTGCTTGATCTGCTCCTTGGAACCGCGGAAGACGACCCGGCGGAAGGTCGGGGCGGTCGCGTTGTACAGGTGGACGGTGGCGCGCTTGGCGCCGACCAGCGACTCCACGGTCCGCTCGATCAGGTCCTCGCGGGCCTGGGTCAGCACGGAGATGGTGACGTCGTCCGGGATCGCGCCCTCTTCGATGATGGAGCGCACGAAGGCGTAGTCGGTCTCGCCGGAGGACGGGAAGCCGACCTCGATCTCCTTGTAGCCCATGCGCACCAGCAGGTCGAACATCTCGCGCTTGCGGGCCGGCGTCATCGGGTCGATCAGCGACTGGTTGCCGTCGCGCAGGTCGGTGGAGAGCCAGCGGGGGGCCTTGGTCACGCGCGCGTCCGGCCAGGTGCGGTCCGGCAGGTCTACCTGCTCGTACTGCCCGTACTTGTGGATCGGCATCCCGGAGGGCCGCTGCGTGTGGGTCGCGTTCGTGATGGGCGTGGGGCGACCGGCGAAGGTGTGCTGACTCATGGCGTAGGGCTCCTCGGGTGTCCGCGTGGGGATCGCTGGAACGGCCGACGGCGGTCGTAAACCGCAACACCAGACTCCGCGGGGAGGGGGTCGACCTACGACTACAGACCCTCGCCGCGGCAGCTAAGCAGAAGCAGCCCGAAACGCATGATGGGCCGAGCCTAGCCGAGCCGCGCCGTGGCGCGAGGGACCGTTCCAGTATGCGGGACCCCCCTGTCCGATTTGTACCCTTATGTGAGCTAGGTCTCCCCAGGCCGTCCGAGACCCGGTCGAACCGTCAACACCACCCGGCCGCTTTCAGACAACCGGATGAATCATGGTTGCAGGTAGTGACAGGCGTGTGACCCGCTGCCACATTGCCGGGATGGATGCCTCCCACGTTCACCCCCACACCGACGGCCGCACCCCCCGCCACCCGGTCTTCTGCACCGTGGTGCCGCCGCACCTGCTCGACCGGATCGCCCGGTCCCAAAACGCCCGCCGCGCCGAGGCCGCCCTGCGCACCCTCGAACACGACGGCCCCCTGCGCACCCGGCGCCGGATCACCACCGTCCGCGGATTCACGCCCCCGGCGCTGGGGGCGCCCGTGCCGGACGGGCCCCGCCGGACGATCCACGACGCCCAGCACCGCACCCGGCTGCCCGGGAAGAAGGTCCGCGCCGAGGGCGACCCGGTTTCCAAGGACGCCACCGTCAACCGCGCCTACGCCGGGCTGGGGGCCACGTACGAACTGCTGCTGACGGCCTTCGGGCGGCGTTCCATCGACGACGCCGGCCTGCCCCTGAACGCGTCCGTGCACTACGGCCAGGAGTACAACAACGCCTTCTGGGACGGCGAGCAGATGGTGTTCGGCGACGGCGACGGGGACCTCTTCCTCGACTTCACCGTGGCCGTCGACGTCATCGGGCACGAGCTCGCCCACGGCGTCACCCAGTACACGGCGAACCTGGAGTACTACGGCCAGTCGGGCGCCCTCAACGAGTCGATGTCCGACGTCTTCGGCTCGCTGATCAAGCAGTACACCCTGGACCAGACCGCCGACCAGGCGGACTGGCTGATCGGTGCCGGACTGCTCGGCCCCGACGTCAGCGGGGTCGCGCTGCGCTCGATGAAGGCCCCGGGCACCGCGTACGACGACGACGAACTCGGCAAGGACCCGCAGCCCGCCACGATGGACGACTACGTGCGCACCAACCGGGACAACGGCGGCGTGCACATCAACTCCGGCATCCCGAACCACGCCTTCTACCTGGTCGCCACCGACCTCGGCGGCAAGGCGTGGGAGCGCGCCGGGCAGATCTGGTACGACACGCTGACCGGCGGCGAGCTCACCCCCGACGCCGACTTCAAGGACTTCGCCCGGCTGTCCGCGGCCGCCGCCGCGACCCGCTACGGGGACGGCGGCGCGGAGCACCGAGCGCTGCAGAAGGCGTGGGCGGCGGTCGGCCTGGGGTAGACGGCGGCTGCGGGGTAGGAAGACGGGCATGCGGATTCAGGTGGTACGGACGGGCGGCTTCGCGGGCATCGAGCGCCGGGCCGAGGTGGACACCTCGGGCCTGCCGGACGAGGAGGAGTGGCAGGGCCTGGCGCAGCTCGCGCTGCGGCCGGCCGCGGCCTCCCCGGGTGCGGACCGGGTCCGGGACGGCTTCTCGTACCGGATCACGGTCGACGGGCGGACGGTGACCTGCCAGGAGCCCGACCTGTCGGAAGCACAGCGGCAACTGATCACCCGGCTCCTCAAAGAAGGTGCCTGAGCAGGGCTCCTTTGCTTGGATGGCCGGGTGACACCGACACTCCTGTCCCGGTTGGAGCAGTACTACGACGCCGTACCTCGGGCCGGGGGCGCGCGGGCCGAGGACTTCGGCCCGCTGACCCTCTTCGTCCGCGAGGGTGCGGGCTGGCCGTACTACGCGCGGCCCGCACTCGGCAGCACGGGCGCCGGCACCGCCGACGTGGAGCGCGTCCTGGCCCGGCAACGGCAGCTGGGCATCCCGCAGGCCTTCGAATGGGTGGCCGAAACCAGCCCCTGGCTGCGGGCCCCGGTGGAGGCTGCCGGGCTGCGGGTGCACGCACATCCGCTGATGGTGCTGGAACCGCCCGCGCCGCGGCTGCCCGCGCATCCCGAGGTCCGGCTCCTCGACGCGGACGACGAGCTGCTGACGGCGGCCGTGACGGTGCCGCGGCTGGCCTTCGCGGACCCGGGGACGGCGGTGGGCGCCACGGGCCCGGCCGAGCTGGCCGTGGCGATGGCCGACCCGGACGCCGAGGCCCACCGCCGAGCCGTGGCCGAGCGCCTGACCTCGGGCCGGACCGCCCTGGCCGCGGCGGTGCGCGACGGCGTGGTCCTCGCCTCCGGCCAGTACAACCCGGTCGGCGACGTCGCCGAAGTGGCCGGCATCGGCACCCTGCCGTCGGCCCGCCGCCAGGGCCTGGCGCTCGCGGTCACCGCGGCGCTCGTCGAGGACGCCCTCGCGCGGGGCGCCCGTACGGTCTTCCTGTCGGCCGGGGACGAGGCGGTGGCCCGCGTCTACGCCCGGGTGGGCTTCCGCACGGTGGCCACGGCCCTGATCGCGGAACCCGCGGCGGACGGGGAGCCGGCGGGGGCGTAGCGGGGCACGGCTCCGCAGCGGCTTGCCGAAACGGCAAAGGTGTTTCGCCCCTCCGGCGCGGGCGGCGCACCATCGGGCACGTCCGGCACCCCTCGACCGACCAGAGGAAGGGACCCCGTGCCCGAGCACACCCACCACCACCCGCATCCGCACCCGCACGCCCACGACCGTTCCCACCACCACGGCGGGACCCCGTCCGAGCCGCCGGCCGGGGACCAGGAGTTCTGGGACTCCCGCTACCGCGAGAGCGACCGCATCTGGAGCGGCAACCCCAACACGGCCCTCGTCCGCGAGGTCGCCGACCTCGCCCCCGGCCGCGCCCTCGACCTCGGCTGTGGCGAGGGCGCCGACGCCGTGTGGCTGGCCCGCCGGGGCTGGCAGGTCACCGGGACCGACATCTCGGAGGTGGCGCTGGAGCGGGCCGCCGCGCACGCCGCCGAGGCGGGCGTCGCCGACCGCGTCGACCTCCAGCGGCACGACCTCGCCGAGTCCTTCCCCAGCGGGGAGTTCGACCTCGTCTCGGCCTGCTTCCTGCACAACTACGGGGACTTCCCCCGCGCCCGGGTCCTGCGGACCGCCGCGTCGGCCGTGGCCCCCGGCGGGACCCTGCTGGTCGTCGGCCACGGCGGGTGGGCGACCTGGCAGCAGGAGGACGAGGTGCGCCCGGAGATCCACTTCCCGACGCCCGGGGAGGTCCTCGCCCAGCTGGAGCTGCCGGAGGGCGCCTGGGAGGTCCTGCGCCTGGAGGAGTACGTACGGGAGCAGACCAGCCCCGACGGCCGGGCCGGGACCCGCGCGGACAACACCGTGAAGGTGCGCCGGCTCCCGTAGCCGCAGCCGCAGGGCGGCAGGGTCGGCCCAGGCGCCCCGCCGCCCCGCCCCCCCGTCGGGCGAGTATACGCGCTTTCGGAGCGGGTTGGGGTGGCGCTGGCC
>NZ_JBHXTC010000055.1:36503-42241 GCF_042677605.1 Streptomyces sp. NPDC127106
ATACACTTGATTTGTCGTCGGCAGCTTCTGTTGTTTATACGACCCCGCCGTGATGGGGGGCCGGCTCCCGTCGCCGCCGCCGCTGGGGGGCTGGGTCGGCCCTGCCGCCCTGCCGCCCTGCCGCCCGGTCGGGCTAGAAGCCGAGCTTGCGGAGCTGCTTGGGGTCGCGCTGCCAGTCCTTGGCGACCTTCACGTGCAGGTCCAGGAAGACCGGGGTGCCGAGCAGCGCCTCGATGTGCTTGCGCGACTTCATCCCGACCTCCTTCAGGCGGGAGCCCTTGGGGCCGATGATGATGCCCTTCTGGCTGGGCCGCTCGATGTAGACGTTGGCGTGGATGTCGAGCAGCGGCCGGTCCGCCGGGCGGTTCTCCCGGGGAATCATCTCCTCGACCACGACGGCGATGGAGTGCGGGAGCTCGTCGCGGACGCCCTCCAGGGCGGCCTCGCGGATCAGCTCCGCGACCATCACCATCTCGGGCTCGTCGGTGAGGTCGCCCTCCGGGTAGAGCGGCGGGCTCTCCGGCAGCATCGGCGCGATCAGGTCGGCCAGCAGCTGGACCTGGTTGTCGCCGACCGCCGAGACGGGGACGATCTCGGCCCACTCGATGCCCAGCTCGGCACCGAGCTGCTGGATCGCGATGAGCTGCTCGGCCAGCTGCTTGGACTCGACCAGGTCGGTCTTGGTCACGATGGCGATCTTGGGGGTCTTCCTGATCCCCGCGAGCTCCTTGGCGATGAACTTGTCGCCGGGGCCGAGCTTCTGGTCGGCGGGCAGGCAGAAGCCGATGACGTCGACCTCGGCCCAGGTGGTCCGCACGACGTCGTTCAGCCGCTCGCCGAGCAGGGTGCGCGGCTTGTGCAGGCCGGGGGTGTCGACGAGGACCAGCTGGGCGTCGGGGCGGTGCACGATGCCGCGGACGGTGTGGCGGGTGGTCTGCGGCCGGTTGGAGGTGATCGCGACCTTGGTGCCCACGAGTGCGTTGGTCAGGGTCGACTTCCCCGCGTTGGGGCGGCCGACGAAGCAGGCGAAGCCCGCACGGTGCGGGCGGTGGGACTCGGGGGAACGATCGCTCATACGGGCCATTCTCCCCGATGCCGCCCGGGGCGCCGACCAGGCTGCCGCCGGGGCGGCCACCGGGCGGGCGGCTCCGCCCCGGGTGGCCGCCGGGCGGGCCGCCGGCCGGATCACGCCAGGGTGAGGGTGAGGACCGCCCGGTACGCGCCGGGTGGGGTGTACGGCGGGAGGTGCAGGGAGACCTCCGCGTCCACCGTGAAGCCGGCCGCGCCCCCGGCCGGCGGTGCACCGGCTCCGGAGGCCAGGACCGCGCCCTGCGGGCCGACCGGGCCCGGGCTGCCGGGCGTGCAGCGGCCCGTGGGCCCGCCGCCCGGTGCCGCCCGGGCGGGCGGGGCGGGCGTGCACGTCGGGGTCCAGGTCAGCGACGCCCCGGGGACGCGGATCCCGCCCGGGCCGGTGAGCTCCGTGATCCTGCCGGTCAGGGTCCATCCCGCCGCTCCGCCGCGGGTGTCCGTGACCGTGACCGTCCCGATCCGGCCGGGGGCCGCACCGCCCGTCCCGTACCCGACTGCGCCCAGGGTGATCGCCGCGCCCGCCTGGACCAGGGACAGCCCGCCGGGCGGCTCCGGCGCGGGCTCGGGTGCCGGAGCCGGCGCGGGCTCCGGTTCGAGCACCGTGTACGCCGCCGGGCGCGAGCCTTCCTGCGGCGTCCAGGCCGGGCCCTCGTAGGCCACGACCGCCGTGGTCGCGAGGTCCACGACCGGCAGTTCGACGGCCAGCCGGCCCCACGCGTCCGCCGGGGCCGCCGCCCGGTCCGCGGTCTCGGCGGGACCCGCCCGCCCGGCCACGGTCACGGGGGCGCCCGGGGTGAAGCCGACGCCGGTGACCCTGACCCGGTTCCCGGGGGCGCCCCGGGCCGCGGCGAGCGAGACCGACCTCAGGTTGAGACGGGGCTGCGGGGGCGCCGTGAGGCGTGCGGAGACCGACGCCGGCGGCCCGACGGGGGTGCAGGTGGTGCCGGTGGTGACGGTGGGCAGGGTGTAGCCGCCCGGGGTGAGGGTGATCTCGCCGGGCGCGGTGACGGTGAACGTGCCCGTCATGACGAGGTCGGATGCCGCTGCGATCGCCTCCGCGCCCGCGTCCGGGCCCGCCTCCGGGCCCGCCTCCGGGCCCGCCTCCGGGCCCGCCTTCGGGGCCGCCTTCGGGGACCCTGCGTCGCCGGTGGGTCGTGCGGCCGTGACGGCGACCTCCCCGTCCTGCGCACCGCCCAGCAGGACGTGCCCGGTCGGGACGGACGCTCCGGCGGGGGCCGGCGCTCCCGTCCGGTACTCCGCCGGGGTCCGGGCCACCCGGTAGGTCACCGTGACCGTGTCGCCGATGCGCGGCGGCGCGGGGTGGTCGACGGTGATCCGGGCTTCGGTGGTCCCGTCGGCGGGCGGCAGCCCGGTCTCCGGCGACGACAGGCACTGCGTCGGGAACTCCACCCGCCCCGGCGGCGTTTCCTCCTCGGCGACAGCGGGCGGACCCAGCGCGCTCCCGGCGGCGGCCGCGAGCACGGCCAGGCCGACCGCCGCCGGCCACCTCCTGCTGCCCGCCGCTGCTCGCACTGGCCGCTCCCCGGTTCCCTCGGCGTCGCCGACAGGGCGCCATTGACGGGCGGGCGGCGGAAGAAGTCAATGCACGCGCCGGCCGTGACCTGATGTCCCATCAGAAGACGGCAGGATGCCGTCCCGGCCCGGGCCACCGTTCCCACCCGTCGCCCGGAAGGTCCGCCGGTACGCCGTCGGGCTCACCCCGAGCGCGGCCTGCACGTGCTTGCGCAGCGACTGCGCCGTCCCGAAGCCCACCTCCCGCGCGACCTGTTCCATCGCCAGGTCCGTCTGCTCCAGCAGCTGCCGGGCCCGCTCCACCCGCTGGCCGGTGATCCACTCGCCGGGGCTGGTACCGGCTTCTTCGCGGAACCGGCGCGTGAAGGTGCGGACGGACATGGCCTCCTGCCGGGCCAGGTCGGCCAGCCGCACCGGCTCGTGCAGTCGCCCCAGCACCCAGGCCCGGGCCGTCGCGGTGCTGGCCACCTGCGGCTGCGGCACCGGGCGTTCGATGAACTGGGCCTGCCCGCCGTCCCGGTGCGGCGGTACGACGGTCCGCCGGGCCACGTCGTTGGCGACGGCCGCGCCGTGGTCGCTGCGCACGATGTGGAGGCACAGGTCGATGCCGGCGGCGACCCCGGCGGAGGTCAGCACGTTCCCGTCGTCCGTGTACAGCACGTCGGGGTCGACCCGGACGGCCGGGAAGAGGCGCTGGAAGTGCTCGGCGTGGAACCAGTGCGTGGTGGCCCGGCGGCCGTCGAGGTATCCCGCGGCGGCCAGGACGTACCCACCGGTGCAGATCGAGACGAGCCGGGTGCCGGGCCGGATGTGGGCCAGGGCGGCGGCGAGCTCCTCGGTGAGCTCACCCTCCTCGTAGACGGGGCCGAGCTCGTACGCGGCCGGTACGACGACGGTGTCGGCGGTGGCGAGCACCTCGGGGCCGTGTTCCACCTGGACCGCGAAGTCCGCGTCCGTCCGGACCGGGCCGGGGGCCAGGCCGCAGGTCAGGATCTCGTACAGGGACGCCCCGGAGGCATCCCTGGCACGGCCGAAGATGCGGTGCGGGATGCCGAGTTCGAAGGGCAGCAGTCCGGTGAGCGCGAGGACGACGACACGGTGCGGGGCCATGGCCCAATCGTATCGAAGGGTGTCGGTCGGGCCACTGTCGCGGGACGGCCCGCCGGCCGGATGCTGTCGGCGTGAATCAGTCAGCCCCCAGCCCCGCCCCCAGCCCCTCGCCCTCGCCCTCCCCCGCGTCCTCTGCCGCACCCGCACCCGCACCGGATGCACCGTCCGCCTCCTCCCCCGCCGCGCCCGGAGGCGTCCACCGCGCCTGGTTCGTCGCGGCCGTCACCTTCGTGACGATCATCGGCGCCGCCGCCTTCGCTTCGCTGCCCGGGCTGCTCATCGAGCCGCTGCACCAGGAGTTCGACTGGTCGCGGGGCACGATCGGCTTCGCCGTCTCGGTCAACCTCGCCCTCTACGGGCTCACCGCCCCCTTCGCCGCCGCCCTGATGGACCGCTTCGGCATCCGCCGGGTGGTGGCGCTGGCCCTGCTGGTCATAGCCGCCGGGTCGGTCGCCACGGTGTGGATGACCGCCGCCTGGCAGCTGGTGCTGTTCTGGGGCGTGCTGGTGGGCCTGGGCAGCGGCTCGATGGCGCTGGCGTTCGCGGCCACGGTGACCAACCGCTGGTTCACCGCCCGGCGCGGCCTGGTCACCGGCGTCCTGACCGCGGCCGGGGCCTCCGGCCAGCTGGTCTTCCTGCCGCTGCTGTCCTGGCTGGTCGAGCACCACGGCTGGCGGCCCGCGGCCGTGACGGTCTCGCTGGCGGCGCTGTCCGTCGTGCCGTTCGTCTGGCTGCTGCTGCGCGACCACCCGGCGGACGTGGGCCTCGCGCCGTACGGGGGGCCGTACACGGCCAAGCCCGCGCCGGTGCCGGGCGCGGCCCGTCGGGCGGTGACGGTGCTGTTCCGGGCGGCCCGGACGGGGCCGTTCTGGCTGCTGGCGGGTACCTTCGCGATCTGCGGTGCCTCGACGAACGGCCTGGTCAAGACGCATTTCGTACCGGCCGCCCACGACCACGGAATGCCGGTGACGGCGGCCGCCGGGCTGCTGGCGGTGATCGGCGTCTTCGACGTGGTGGGCACCGTCGCATCGGGCTGGTTCACCGACCGCTTCGAGGCGCGGCGCCTGCTGACGGTCTACTACGCCCTGCGCGGGGTGTCGCTGCTGTTCCTGCCGATGCTGCTGGCGCCGTCGGTGCATCCGCCGATGGTGTTCTTCATCGTCTTCTACGGGCTGGACTGGGTCGCGACCGTCCCGCCGACGATCGCGCTGTGCCGCGAGCACTACGGGGACGACAGCGCGATCGTCTTCGGCTGGGTGCTGGCCTCGCACCAGGTGGGCGCCGGGGTGGTGGCGTTCCTCGGCGGCGTGGCCCGGGACGCCTTCGGCTCGTACGACGTCGTCTGGTACGCGTCGGGGGCGCTGTGCGCGGTGGCCGCCATGATGGCGATGGTCATCCGCCGCCGGCCGACCGCGACGCCCGTCGCCGCCGCCGCGGTCTAGCGGTCCGGCGGCAGGCGGCAGGCGGCTCGGCGCGGGCGCGCCTCGGAGCTTCCCGGCCCGTACGGGTCCGCGGTCGGGCGGCGGGCCGGGTCAGGCGCCGGCCGGCGTGGTCGAGCGGAGCGTGCCGTCCGGGGCGGCCAGCAGGACCGGGGTGTCCGGGCCGCCGAGGTCGCGGACCGCGGCGCGGTCGGTGTCGGCCACCGCGTCGGCCGTGCCGACCACGGCCGCGGCTTCGAGGGACTCGGCGCCGCTCGCCACGGCCATCGCGACGGCCGTCTGGAGCGCGCTCAGCCGGAGCGAGGGGAGCTCCACCGTCCCGGCGACGTACGTACGGCCCGTCTCGTCCCGGACCGCCGCGCCCTCGGGCACGCCGTTGCGGGCCCGGGCGCTGCGCGCCAGCGTGATGATCTTGCTGTCCTCGGGGCTGATCCCGGTGCTGTCGGTCATGGTCGAAAGCATATGGAGCGCCTCGGCGGGGGGGGCGGCGCAGCACCCCCCGCCCGGGGCAGACCCCCCCACCCCCCCAGGCCCCCCCCCCCACACGCGCAGGCGGTGTGGAGGTGG
>NZ_JBHXTC010000055.1:42251-51449 GCF_042677605.1 Streptomyces sp. NPDC127106
GGGTCGCGCTCTTGGGTTTTTTTTTTGGGTGGCGGGGGGTTTACCGGGGTTTTTGCCTTTTTGCACAATAGTATTGGGGCGCCGGGGGGGGGCTCCCCCCCCCCCCGGCGCCCCGCCGCTCTCCCCTCCATCCCCCGTCTGTCCCCCGCGTCACTCCCGTTTCAGGGATTGGCCTGGACCAACATAAGGGCACGGTAAGGAAATGCCTCCTGCCGAAAGCCTCGGAAAACAGTGATGTTCGTCCCACCTCCGGGAGCCCGGCGGGCGGGCCCCCGACCGGCGGGCAGCAGGGCCACCGGTCCGCCCAGGGCCACCGGTCCGCTCAGGGCCGCCGGTCCCTCAGGGCCGGTCCAGGCGCAGCCGCTCCGCCCTCGGCAGGCCCGCGACCACGAGGTCGTAGCTGTCCTCGACGAGCTCCCGGACCATCGCCTCGGGCAGGGCGCCGGGCCCGCCCACCGTCACCGTGTTCCAGTGCCGCTTGTTCATGTGCCAGCCGGGCACGACCGCCTCGTACTCGGCGCGCAGCCGCACCGCCAGCTCGGGCTCGCACTTGAGGTTCACCTTCAGCGGCTCCGCGTCGAGCGACGACAGCGCGAACACCTTTCCCAGCACCTTGAACACCGAGGTCTCGGGGTTGAAGGGGAATTCCTCCACCGCCGCGTTGAAACTCAGGCACAGCTCGCGCAGCTCCGCCGGGGTCACTCCCCCTCCTCCCCCTCGCCCTCGGTCTCCGCCGGGGCCACGGGCTCCACGAGCACGGTCACGATCTTGTTCCGGCGACCGGCCGGCGCCTCGGCCGTCAGCCGCAGCGGCCGCCCGTCCGGCAGCTCCACCACCGCCGAGGCACCGGCGATCGGCACTCGCCCGAGGGCCTTGGCCAGCAGACCGCCGACCGTCTCCACGTCCTCGTCGTCGAAGGCCTCGACCTTGAACAGCTCGCCGAGGTCGGTGATGTCGAGACGGGCCGTGACCCGGTACCGGTCCTCGCCGAGGTCCTCGACGGGCGGGAGCTCCCGGTCGTACTCGTCGGTGATCTCACCGACGATCTCCTCCAGGATGTCCTCGATGGTGACGATGCCGGCCGTGCCGCCGTACTCGTCGATGACGACGGCGACGTGGTTGCGCACCTGCTGCATCTCGCGCAACAGGTCGCCCGCGTTCTTGGTGTCCGGTACGAACGCCGCCGGCCGCATGACCGTGGAGACCAGGTCGGATTCCGCGTCCCGGCTGATGTGCGTCTTGCGGACCAGGTCCTTCAGGTAGACGATCCCGACGATGTCGTCCTCGTTCTCCCCGGTCACCGGGATGCGCGAGAAGCCCGAGCGCAGCGCGAGCGTCGTCGCCTGGCGGACCGTCTTGTACCGCTCGATGCAAACCAGGTCGGTGCGCGGCACCATCACCTCGCGCACCAGCGTGTCGCCCAGCTCGAAGACCTGGTGCACCATCCGGCGCTCCTCGTCCTCGATGAGCGACTCCTTCTCCGCCAGGTCGACCATGGCGCGCAGCTCGGCCTCCGAGGCGAACGGCCCCTTGCGGAACCCCTTGCCAGGGGTCAGGGCGTTGCCGATGAGGATCAGCAGCTGCGGGATGGGCCCCATCACGCGGGCTAGCGGGACCAGGACGTACGCGGCGGCCGTCGCCGTGCCGAGCGGGTGCTGGCGGCCGATGGTGCGCGGCGAGACGCCGACGGCGACGAAGGAGACCAGCACCATCACGGCGATCGCGGTGAGCAGTGCCTTCCAGTTCTCGCCGAGCGCGTCGAGGCAGACGTACGTGACGAGCACCCCCGCGGCCATCTCGCACGTCACCCGCACCAGCAGGGCCACGTTGAGGTAGCGGGTGGTGTCCTGGGCGACCTGGAGCAACTTCTCGCTGCCGCGCCGGCCCTCCCGCGCGGCCTGCTCGGCGCGGAAGCTGGTCACCCGGGCGAGGCCGGACTCGGCGCAGGCCGCGAACCAGGCGATCACCACCAGCAGGACCGCCCCGGTGATCAGTTGCGGGGCGGTCACGAGACGGTCGGGGCCGGGGACGGGCCCGTCAGGCCGCGCTCGCTGCGCCAGCCGTCGACGATGGCCGCCTGGAGTCCGAACATCTCGGCCTTCTCGTCCGGCTCCTCGTGGTCGTAGCCGAGCAGGTGCAGCACCCCGTGGACGGTCAGGAGCTGGAGCTCCTCGTCCATGGAGTGCCGGGTCGGGGCCTCCTCGCCCTGCTTCTTCGCCACCTCGGGGCAGAGCACGATGTCACCGAGGAGCCCCTGCGGGGGCTCCTCGTCGTCCTTGGCCGGCGGACGGAGCTCGTCCATCGGGAAGGACATGACGTCGGTGGGTCCGGGCAGGTCCATCCACTGGATGTGGAGCTGCTCCATCGCATCTTCGTCGATGACGATGACGGACAGCTCGGACAGGGGGTGGATCCGCATGCGGGTGAGCGCGTAGCGGGCGATGTCGAGGATCGCCCGCTCGTCGACCTCGGTTCCGGACTCGTTGTTGACGTCGATCGACATGGTGCGCTGGGTTCTACTTCCGCTGGGTGCCGTTCCGGGCCGGCCGGGTTTCCTGGCCTGCCTGGCTGTCGTCGTACTTCTCGTACGCATCGACGATACGGCCGACCAGCTTGTGCCGGACGACATCCTCGGACGTGAGCCGCGAGAAGTGGATGTCCGGGATCCCCTCCAGGATCGACTGGACCTGACGCAGACCGGACTTGGTGCCGCCGGGGAGGTCGACCTGGGTGACGTCACCCGTGATGACGATCTTCGAGTCGAAGCCGAGCCTGGTCAGGAACATCTTCATCTGCTCCGGGCTCGTGTTCTGCGCCTCGTCGAGGACCACGAAGGCATCGTTGAGGGTGTTGTGGGTCAGCAGGTAGTCCTGGGTGACGTACAGGGAATCCTCTGCGGCCACCTGGATGCAGACCGCCTCCTCGCGGCCCGCGGGCTCGATGGAGTCGATGAAGCGCATCGGACGCCCGCCGCCGCCCGCCGCGCGGTACGCGTCCCGCTTGCGGGAGAGGCGGAACGGCTCGATGCCCTCGGGGAGCCGGATGTCGACGACGTGCGAGTCGAACCGGTGCGCGGCTAGGGCGCTGCCCTGGGCGCGGTCTTCGGCCCTGCGCCGTCGGGTGTAGGCGACACCGCCCAGGGACTGGACGAGCGCGATCACATCGTCCCGCAGAATGATCGAGGACGTGGAGTACTGGATGCGGCAGGTGCGGTCCCGCTGAGCGACGGGGCCGCCGTCGGAGTCGAGCAGGCCTTGGAGTACCGCGAGACGGACCTCGGCCGTGTTGAACAGGTAGTCGTCCGGCACGAACTTGGAGTGCGAACGGCTGCCGAGCAGGTCCAGCTCACGCATGACCCGGGTGACCGGGTTCTCCAGGGTGACCACGTCTCCGGGCGACTTCACCCGGTTCAGGACGTAGTCGGGGCCGCCCTTGTGCCGGGCCACGACACCGGGGAGCGCCGCCTCCAGGGCTTCGGCGAGCTCCGGATCGGACGTGGAGAAGGACGGCGTGGTGGACCCGGTGAGGCATCCGTCGCCGAGTAGCAGACCCAGCGCGTACGGGTCCATCGAAACCTCGCGCGCAGGGAACTCGACGGGAGCGGTGAGCAGCGGCAGCTCGTAGCGCCGCGCGTGCGCGGCACGGAGCTTGCCGATCATCTCCTTGGTCTCCAGGACCCGCCACGGCTTGTTCCGGCGCCTGTCCGAAGCCGTTCGGACCGTCCACAGGTGCTCGCCGCAGCAGAGGGTCCAGGAGCCGTCCTGGGCGGTGACGCGGTAGATGTCCTTCTCGCCCTGGGGGTAGACGCCGAGAACCGGGGTCGGCTCACCGTTCGACCCCACGACGAGGTCACCGACGCGCAGGTCGCCGATGGGGCGCCAGCCATCGGGGGTCAGCACCTTGGTGAACACCGGCTGGGCCCTGCCGCGCATGTATGCGAGGGGGGCCACCTCGATCGTTCCGTTGGCCATGAGCCGCGGGATCGAGTCCGGGTCGAGCATGTCGTGCAGCGCGTCGTACAGCGGGCGCAGGTACGGGTCGATCTTGTCGAAGAGCGTGCCGGGCAGGAAGCCGAGCCGCTCTCCGGCCTCGACGGCCGGGCGGGTCAGGATGATCCGGCTGACCTGCTTGGACTGCAGGGCCTGGACCGCCTTGGCCATGGCGAGGTAGGTCTTGCCGGTACCGGCGGGGCCGATGCCGAAGACGATCGTGTGCTTGTCGATCGCGTCGACGTACCGCTTCTGGTTCAGGGTCTTGGGGCGGATCGTACGGCCGCGGCTGGAGAGGATGTTCTGCGTGAGCACCTCGGCCGGGGTCTCCTGCGGGCCGTTGCCGTTGTCGCTCGCCCTGAGCATGGCGATCGAGCGTTCCACTGCGTCCTCCGTCATCGGCTGCCCGGTGCGGAGCACGAGCATCATCTCGTCGAACAGGCGCTGGATCAGGCGGACTTCCGCCGCTTCCCCGATCGCGCTGACCTGGTTGTCCCGAACATGGATGTCGGCCTTCGGGAAGGCCTTCTCGATCACACGCAGCAGGGCGTCACCGGGACCGAGCACCGCCACCATCGGGTGGCTCGCCGGAACGGTGAAATGGGCTCGCGCCTGTCCCTGCGCCGCGGTGTGAGCTGATGGTGTCTGAGTCATGGGCCGGCACTCTGGCCTGCACATACCTCCCACTGAGGGGCCGCGCCGATCGACGACCTCCGGAGTACCAAGGGTACGTCGCCGCGGCGGCTTCACCGAGGGGTTTTCCGGCAGCCGTGCAGCCCCGCGCCCGCCCCGGCTTCGGCTCGGCTACACGGAGTAGCGGAAGCCGATCGTCGGGACCGCCCGGCGACGGGGCCCGCGGGACGCGTCCCGCGGGATCAGGTCGTCCAGGAAGCCGTAGCGGTCCCGCAGCCCGTCCGGGGCCGTCTGCCACCAGTGGGCCACCTCGGGCCAGCCCGGGGCGGACAGGGAGCCGCCGAACTCCTGGACCGACAGGGCCGCCGTCAGGCCCGCGAAGGCGAGCCGGTCGGCCAGCGGCCATCCGGCCAGCGTGCCGGTGACGAACCCGGCCACGTAGACGTCCCCGGCCCCGGTCGGGTCCAGTGCGTCCACCGCGATCCCCGGCACCTCCGCCGTCTCGCCGGTCCCCGAATCCACCGCGTACGAGCCCTCCGGGCCCAGCGTGACCACGGCGACGGGCACCCGTTCGGCCAGCGCCCGCGCCGCCGCTCTCGGGCACTCGGTGCGCGTGTACCGCATCGCCTCCCCCGCGTTCGGCAGGAACGCGTCGCAGTGCTCCAGGTCGGCCAGCGCACCGAGGTCCCAGCGCCCCGTCTCGTCCCACCCCACGTCCGCGAAGATCCGCGCCCCGCGGCGGGCCGCCTCCCCGATCCAGCCGTCCACCCGGCCCGGGGCCAGCGAGGCCACGGCCGCCCGCGTGCGCGGCGGGCACTGCGGGAAGGGACCGGAGCCGGCCGGGGGCGGCGCCTCGTGGCCGTGCGAGACCATGGTGCGCTCGCCCTCGTACGCCATCGAGACGGTGACCGGGCTGTGCCAGCCGGGGATGGTCCGCGACATGGACAGGTCGATGCCCTCGCCCTGCTCCAGCGCGTCCCAGCAGTACTCGCCGTAGTGGTCGTCCCCGAAGGCCGCGGCCAGGGAGGTGCGCAGACCGAGCCGGGCGAGGGCGGTGGCCATGTTGGCCACCCCGCCGGGGCTGGAGCCCATGCCGCGCGCCCAGGACTCCGTACCGCGCACCGGGGCGGAGTCGAGGCCGGTGAAGATGATGTCGAGGAAGACCGTGCCGGTCAGGAAGACGTCGCACCCCGGGTCCTGGGGGTCGCGCAGCGGACCGAGCGGGTCCAGGTCGGCGCTGAGGCTGAGTCGGCTGTCCCGGTTGGTCACGGTGCACTCCCCGATCGGCGCGAAGGGTCGTTCCTTCCGGCGGCCGTTCCGGCGGAAGGCCGGCAGCCCTTCCCGTCCGGGCCGGACTCAAACCCCAGTGTGGCGTACATCACCGTCGGGTCGCTCCCCGGAACGGCCCGGTCGCCGCATGTGCCGGTGCCGGCAGCGCCGCCGGCACCGGCCGGAGTCCCGTCAGTCCTGGCGCCGCTTGGGCAGTGGCACCCGGGCGAGGTCCGCGGCGATGGTCAGTTCGCCCTCGAAGCCGGCGGCGCGCGCCTGGCGCTCGAACTCGCAGGGGTCGCCGTAGCGCTGCGAGAAGTGCGTCAGCACCAGGTGGCGCACGCCCCCGTCACGGGCCGCGCGGGCGGCCTGTCCGGCGGTCAGGTGCCCGTGGTCGGCGGCCAGCTGCGCGTCCTCGTCGAGGAAGGTGGACTCGATGACCAGCATGTCGCAGCCCTCGGCGAGTTCCTCCACGCCGGGGCAGAGCCTGGTGTCCATGACGAAGGCGAAGCTCTGGCCGGGCCGGAGCTCGCTGACGTCGTCGAGGGTGACCCCGTCCAGCCGGCCCTCCCGCTGGATCCGGCCCACGTCGGGCCCCTTGATCCCGTGCCGGGCGAGGAGTTCGGGCAGCATGCGGCGCCCGTCGGGCTCCGTGAGCCGGTAGCCGAAGGACTCCACGGGGTGGGACAGGCGGCGGGCCTGGAGGACGTACGAGGGCCCCTCGGCCAGCGTTCCGTCCTGCACCACGGGCTCCTCGCGCAGCTGCACGGTCTCCCGGTAGGCGGTGGCGTACCGGAGCCGGTCGAAGAACTTCTGCCCGGAGGCCGGGTAGTGCGCGGTGACCGGGTGCGGGACCTGGTCGAGGTTGATGCGCTGGATCACCCCGGCGAGGCCGAGGCTGTGGTCGCCGTGGAAGTGGGTGACACAGATCCGGTTGATGTCGTGCGCGGCCACCCCCGCGCGGAGCATCTGGCGCTGGGTCCCTTCGCCCGGGTCGAAGAGGATCCCCTCGCCGTCCCAGCGCAGGAGGTAGCCGTTGTGGTTGCGGTGGCGGGTGGGCACCTGGCTGGCGGTGCCCAGGACCACGAATTCGCGTACGGACACGGTGTTATCCCGGCGGCCACTGCAGGCCGCGCCCGCCGAGGAGGTGTGCGTGCGCGTGGAAGACCGTCTGGCCCGCGCCGGAGCCGGTGTTGAAGACGATCCGGTAGCCGTGGTCGTCGACCTTCTCCTGGGCGGCGATGGCTCCGGCCTCGCGCAGCACGTCGGCGGCGAGCTCCGGCGCCCCGGCGGCCAGCGACGCCGCGTCGGGGTAGTGCGCCTTGGGGATGACGAGCACGTGCGTGGGAGCCTGCGGGTTGATGTCCCGGAAGGCGACGACGGTCTCGGTCTCCAGGACCACGGTCGCCGGGACCTGACCCGCGACGATCTTGCAGAACAGGCAGTCCGCCTGCGGTTCCCCGGCCATCGATGTGCCTTCCGTGAGGTGAGGTTGTGGTGTGGGTGACGTGAGGTGTGGTGCGGTGGTTCGGCCCGGGCGGTGCCGCCCGCGTCGGTGTTGATCAGCCTGGAGATCGTATCCGGCGCCGCCCCGCCCCCGTCGCGGATTTCAGGACCAGCGGCCGGTCCGGGCCAGCAGGACCGCCGCCGCCGCGGTGCCCGCGGTGGAGGTGCGCAGCACCGAGGGCCCCAGGCGGAGGGGTCGGGCGCCCGCCTCCGCGAAGAGGGCCAGCTCCTCGGGCGAGACCCCGCCCTCGGGGCCGACCACGAGGACGATGGAGCCCGCGGCCGGGAGGTCGGCCGTGGCCAGTGCGCCCGAGGGGTGGTCGCGGTCCTCGTGGAGCACCACCGCCAGGTCGGCGTCGGCCAGGAGGGCCGCGACCTGCTTGGTGGTCACGGCCTCGGCCACCTCGGGGAAGCGGACCCGGCGGGACTGCTTGCCCGCCTCGCGCGCGGTGTTGCGCCACTTGGCCAGCGACTTGGCGCCGCGGTCGCCGCGCCACTGGGTGATGCAGCGCGAGGCCTGCCAGGGGACGATCGCGTCCACGCCGGTCTCGGTCATGGTCTCGACCGCCACCTCGCCGCGATCGCCCTTCGGCAGGGCCTGGACGACGGTGATCCGGACCTCCGGCTCCGGCTCGCGGCCCGTGGCGGACACCGAAACGGCCAGCCTGTCCTTGCCCTCCACCGCCTCCACCACGGCCTCGGCCCAGCCGCCGCGGCCGTCGGTGAGGACCACCGCCTCGCCCGGGTTCAGCCGCTTCACGGAGACCGCGTGCCGGCCCTCCGGGCCGTCCAGGACGAACTGCGGTCCCGCGGGGACCTCTTCGACCACGAACACCGGGGCGGTCATGACGTACTCCTCTGTTGCATGTCGTTCAACGTGCTCTGCGCCTCGGCCAGTTCCGCCGCCAGCACCTCCACCAGCTCACCCGCCGGCATCGCCCGCGCGAGCCGGTGCCCCTGCCCCGCCCACAGGGCCATGCCCTGCGGGTCGCCGGCCGCGGCGGCGGCCCTGCGCAGCCCCGCGGTCATGTGGTGGACCTGCGGGTAGGCGGACGGGGCGTAGGGGCCGTGCTCCCGCATGAAACGGTTCACCAGACCGCGGGCCGGGCGCCCGGAGAACGCCCTGGTGAGCTCGGTGTGCGGGAACAGGGGGTCCGTCAGCGCCTTCTTGTGCAGCGGGTGCGCCCCGGACTCCGGGCAGGCGAGGAACGCCGTGCCGAGCTGGGCCGCCTCGGCGCCGGCCGCCAGCAGCGCTGCGATCTGCGAGCCGCGCATCAGTCCGCCCGCCGCGATGATCGGGAGGGCCACCGCCTCGCGCACCTGTGCCACGAGCGCGAGCAGGCCGACCCCGGCCGTGGCGTCGGCCTGCGGGTCGTCGCGGTGGGTGCCCTGGTGGCCGCCCGCCTCGACGCCCTGGACGCAGACGGCGTCGGCACCCACCGCCTGGGCGGCGCGGGCCTCGTCGACCGAGGTGACGGTGACGACGCTGTACGTGCCCGCCGTGCGCAGGGAGGCGATGACGGCCGGCGCGGGGCAGCCGAAGGTGAACGACACCACGGGGACCGGGTCCTCCAGGAGGATCGCCAGCTTGGCGTCGTAGCCGTCGTCGTGGGTGCCGAGGGTGTCCTCCTCGGCGATCGAGACGTCGTACCAGGCGGCCTCCCCGGCGAGTTGGCCGCGGTAGACCTCGACGGCGACCTGGTCGACGGGGCCGCCGCCGGGGCCGACCTCGCCCTCGCCCGCGAGCTGGATCCGGGTGCCGTTCTCGACACCGGCCGGGATCTTGACCGTGAGGCTGCGG
>NZ_JBHXTC010000056.1:0-51123 GCF_042677605.1 Streptomyces sp. NPDC127106
GCGAGCAATGGTCTGACGGCTCCGAACGGTCCGTCGCAGCAGCGGGTGATCCGGCAGGCGCTGGCGAGTGCCGGGCTGTCGGCTGCCGATGTGGATGCGGTGGAGGCGCACGGTACGGGTACCCGGCTGGGTGACCCGATCGAGGCGCAGGCGCTGCTGGCGACGTACGGTCGTGAGCGGGGCGGGGGTCGTCCGCTGCTGTTGGGTTCGGTGAAGTCGAACATCGGGCACACGCAGGCCGCGGCCGGTGTGGCCGGTGTGATCAAGATGGTGCTGGCCATGCAGCATGGGGTGCTGCCGCAGACCCTGCACGTGGATGCCCCGACTCCGCACGTCGACTGGTCGGCCGGAGACGTCGAGCTCCTGACGGAGGCCGTGGACTGGCCGCAGACCGACCGGCCGCGCCGCGCCGGCATCTCCTCGTTCGGCATCAGCGGCACCAACGCCCACACCATCATCGAGCAGGCACCGGACCCCGAACCGTCGGCGGACACCGCCCCCCGCCCGGCCGACCGACCTACCGCCGCCCGCTTCCTTCCGTACCTCCTTTCCGGCAAGACCGAGGAAGCCCTCCAGGCGCAGGCGGCAGCCCTGGCCGCCCACCTCGACGCCGCCGTCGACCGGGCCGACGTGGCCGACGTGGCCTACTCGCTCGCCACGAGCCGCGCGCACCTCGACCACCGCGCCGCCACCCTCCTGACCGGCGGGAACGAAGAGGACCTGCGGGACGCACTGGCCCGGCTCGCCGCCGGCGAGTCCGCGCCCCGGACGGTGACGGGCTCGACCAGTGACGGCCGTACCGCCTTCCTGTTCACCGGGCAGGGCAGCCAGCGGCTCGGCATGGGCCAGGAACTGTACGACGCCCTCCCGGCATTCGCGGACGCGCTGGACGCGGTCTGCGCACACCTGGACGCGGTGCTCGACATGCCGCTGAAGGAGGTGCTGTTCGGTTCCGATGCCGCTGTTCTGGACCGCACCGAGTACACGCAGCCGGCGCTGTTCGCGGTCGAGGTGGCGTTGTTCCGGCTCGTCGAGAGTTGGGGTGTGCGGCCGGACTTCGTCGCCGGGCACTCGATCGGTGAGATCGCCGCCGCGCATGTGGCGGGTGTGCTGTCGTTGGACGACGCGTGTGCGCTGGTCGCGGCCCGTGGTCGGCTGATGCAGGCGCTGCCGGTCGGTGGCGTGATGATTGCCGTCCAGGCTTCGGAGGACGAGGTCCTGCCGCTGCTGACGGACCGGGTGAGCATTGCTGCGGTCAATGGTCCGCAGTCGGTCGTGGTCGCGGGTGACGAGGACGCTGTTGTCGCCGTTGCCGAGAGCTTCCAGGTGCAGGGTCGGAAGACCAAGCGGCTGACGGTGAGCCACGCGTTCCACTCGCCGCACATGGACGGCATGCTGGCCGACTTCCGTCAGGTGGTGGCGGGGCTGGCGTTGGCGGCCCCCACCATCCCGGTCGTGTCGTGCCTGACCGGTGTCGTCGTCACCGATGAGATGGCCTCGGCTGAGTTCTGGGTGCGGCACGTTCGGGAGGCCGTGCGGTTCGTCGACGGCGTCCGCGCCCTGGAAGCGGCCGGCGTGACCACGTACGTCGAGCTCGGCCCGGACGGCGTGCTCTCCGCGCTCGCCCAGGAATGCCTCACCGACACCCCGCACGCCGTCTTCGCACCCGTGCTTCGATCCGGTCGCCCCGAGGCCGAGACGGTCGTCACCGCTCTCGCGCAGGCGCACGTCCACGGCGTGACCGTCGACTGGGACGCGTTCTTCGCGGGCTCGGGTGCCCGCCGGGTCGCGCTTCCGACGTACGCCTTCCAGCGGCAGCGGTTCTGGCCGAGTGCGGCGGCGTTCGTCGCCGGGGATCCGGAGTCGATCGGTCTGGGCGATGCCGGTCACCCGCTGCTCGGCGCGGCGGTCGCGCTCGCCGACTCGGAGGGTGTGCTGCTCGCCGGCCGGCTGTCGCTCGACACGCAGCCCTGGCTCGCCGACCACACCATCCATGGTTCTGCCCTCCTGCCGGGAACGGCCTTCGTCGACCTGGCGATCCGTGCCGGTGACCAGGTCGGTTGCGATGTGGTGGAGGAGCTGACGCTGGAGGCGCCGCTCGTCCTGCCCCAGCGGGGCGGTGTTCAGCTTCAGCTCGTGGTCGAGCCGCCCGCGGCCTCCGGTAGCCGGCCGTTCGCGGTGTACTCCCGCCGTCAGGACGCTGTTGCCGAGGAGCCGTGGACCCGCCACGGGTCGGGTGTCCTCGCGGTCGGTGGCCGGCCGGAGGCCGAGTTGGGCTTCGGTGAGCTGGCCGCCTGGCCGCCTGCCGGCGCCGTACCGGTCGACGTGCGCGGGCTCTACCCGCAGCTGGCCGACGAGGGCGTTTCCTACGGGCCGCTGTTCCAAGGTCTGACGGCGGCCTGGCGCCGCGGTAACGAGCTGTTCACCGAGGTCGTGCTCCCGGAGGACGGCCGCGGGGACGCGGCCCGGTTCGGGCTGCACCCGGCACTCCTCGACGCCGGCCTGCACGCCATCGGACACGGTGACACCGCCGAACAGAGCGATGCCGGCGCCCTGCTGCCCTTCTCCTGGGCGGGTGTCTCGCTCTACGCGGTGGGCGCCTCCGCCCTCCGCATGCGTCTGACCCCTGCTTCGCCCGACGACCCCCACACCCTGGCCCTGCTGGTCGCCGACGAGACCGGACGCCCGGTGGCGGCCGTGGAGTCGCTGACGCTGCGCCCGGCCTCCGCCGATCAGGTCCACGCGGCCGGCGGCAACCTGGAGTCGCTGTTCCGGGTGGAGTGGCTGCCCGTGCCCGCGGCCCCCGCCGCCTCGGCCGCGGCATCCGGCGGTATCCGGTGGGCCGTGCTGGGACGGGACGAGATCGGCCTGGCCGGTACGGGCGCCCAGGTCACCGAGTACGCCGACCTGGCCGGGCTCGGTGCGGCACTCGCGGCCGGCGCTCCGGCTCCGGACGCCGTCTTCGTCCTCCCGGCAGCCGCCGACCAGTTCGAGGACATGGTCGGCCGCGTCCACGGAGCCGTGAACGAGGCACTCGCAGTCGCCCAGGAGTGGCTGGCCGACGAGCGTTTCGCGGCCACGCCCCTGGTGTGGCTGACGTCGGGTGCCGCAGCCGTCGAGCGCGGTGCGGGAGTGCAGGATCTGCCGGGCAGTGCGGTGCGCGGCCTGCTGCGCTCCGCGCAGTCGGAGAACCCCGGCCAGTTCCTCATACTGGACCTCGGTTCGGACGTCGACGGGGCGTCGCTGGCAGCGGTTCCCGCCGCGCTGGCGGCCGGGGAGCCGGAGCTGGCGATCCGTGGCGGTGTCGTCACCGCCCCGCGCCTGGTCCGTGTGGCGTCCCCGGAGAGCGCGGGCGGGCCGTCGGCCGTGGTGCTCGGCGACCGGGCCGGCACGGTGCTGGTCACGGGTGCGACGGGTGGTCTGGGCCGGCTGTTCGCCCGGCACCTGGTGACCGCGTACGGGGTACGGCGGCTGCTGCTCACCAGCCGGCGCGGTACGGCTGCTGCCGGTGCCGCCGAACTGGTGGCGGAGCTGGAGCTGTTGGGTGCGCAGGTGGACCTCGTCGGCTGTGACGTCGCGGACCGGGAGGCGCTGGCCGGGCTGCTGGCGTCCGTACCGGCCGAGCATCCGCTGATCGCCGTCGTGCACACGGCGGGCGTCCTGGACGACGGCGTTCTGGCCTCGCTGACCCCGGAGCGCGTGGCGACCGTACTGCGCCCCAAGGTGGACGCGGCATGGAACCTTCACGAGCTCACCCGCGATCTCGACCTGTCCGCCTTCGTCCTCTTCTCCGGCGCGGCCGCTGCGTTCGGCGCGGGCGGTCAGGCGAACTACGCCGCCGCCAACGCCTTCCTGGAGGCGTTGGCCGAGCAGCGGCGTGCCGAGGGGCTGACCGCGACGTCGCTCGCCTGGGGCCTGTGGGCCCCGCAGACGGGTGTCGACGGTGGCATGGCGGGGCAGCTCGACGAGGTCGACCTGCGCCGCATCGCCCGGGACGGTGTCGCCGCTCTCGCCGCCGGCGAGGGCCTGGCCCTCTTCGACACGGCGATGACGGTCGACGCGGCAGTGCTGCTGCCCATGCACCTCGACGTGGCGGTGTTGCGTGCGCAGGCGGTGTCGGCGGGCTCGACCCCGGCCCTGCTGCGGGCCCTGGTACGCGTACCCGCGCGCCGCACGGTCGAACGGCGCAGTGGTGGCGGCACGGATGCCGGCTCGCCGTTGGTGGCACGGCTGCTGGCCCTCCCGGCGGCCGAGCACGAGGGTGTGCTGCTGGACCTGGTGTGCGGCCGGGTCGCGGCGGTGCTGGGGCACTCCGGTGGCGGCGCGGTCGACGCCGAACGCGCCTTCCGTGACCTCGGCTTCGACTCCCTCACCGCCGTCGAGCTGCGCAACGTCCTCAAGGCGGAGACGGGCCTGCGGCTGCCGCCGACCCTGATCTTCGACTACCCGACGCCGGCCGCACTGGCCCGGCACCTGCTGGCGGAGCTCGCGCTGTCCGCCGACCTTGACGGCCGCGGCGGTGTACGCGGGCAGCTCTCGGCGCCGGTACGGACGATCACCTCCGTTACCGACGACCCGATCGTGATCGTCGGCATGGGCTGCCGCTTCCCCGGCGGCATCCGGACCCCCGAGGACCTGTGGCAGCTCGTCGCCACCGGCGGCGACGGGATCACCGCGTTCCCGGCCGACCGCGGCTGGAACGTGGAGGCCCTGTACCACCCCGACCCGGACCATGCGGGTACGTCCTACACCCGTGAGGGCGGGTTCCTCCTCGACGCGGCCGAGTTCGACCCGGCGTTCTTCGGGATCTCGCCGCGCGAGGCCCTGGCCATGGACCCGCAGCAGCGGCTCCTGCTGGAGACCTCCTGGGAGGCGTTCGAGCGGGCCGGCATCGACCCCACGTCGATGCGCGGCAGCCGTACCGGCGTCTTCGCCGGCGTCATGTACCACGACTACGTCTCGGGTATCGGCATCGGCGACAGCGCAGGCTCCGGCGACGACCTTCCCGAAGGCGTCGAGGGCTACCTCGGCACCGGGAACGCGGGCAGCATCGCCTCCGGCCGGATCGCCTACACCTTCGGGCTGGAAGGCCCGGCGGTCACCGTTGACACGGCATGCTCGTCGTCGCTGGTCGCGCTGCACTGGGCGATCCAGGCCCTGCGCAACGGCGAGTGCGACATGGCGCTCGCCGGCGGTGTCGCGATCATGGCGACGCCCGAGACCTTCGTCGACTTCAGCCGCCAGCGCGGACTCGCCGTGGACGGCCGCTGCAAGTCGTTCGCGGAGGGCGCGGACGGTACGGGCTGGGCCGAGGGTGCGGGCATGCTGCTCGTCGAGCGTCAGTCGGACGCCGTGCGCAACGGTCATCCGATCCTGGCCGTGGTGCGGGGTTCGGCGATCAACCAGGACGGTGCGAGCAACGGTCTGACGGCCCCCAACGGCCCCTCCCAGCAGCGCGTCATCCGCGAGGCCCTGGCCGTGGCCGGCCTGTCGGCCGACGATGTGGATGCGGTGGAGGCCCACGGCACGGGGACGCGGCTCGGTGACCCGATCGAGGCGCAGGCGCTGCTGGCCACGTACGGTCAGGACCGGCCCGAGGGCCGCCCCCTGTTCCTGGGCTCGATCAAGTCGAACATCGGGCACACGCAGGCCGCGGCCGGTGTCGCCGGCGTGATCAAGATGATCATGGCGATGCGGTACGGAGTGCTGCCGCAGACCCTCCACGTCGATGCCCCGTCGAGCCGGATCGACTGGGAGGCCGGCGACGTCAGCCTCCTGCGGGAGGCCGTGGACTGGCCGGAGACCGGGCGTCCGCGCCGGGCCGGTGTCTCGTCCTTCGGCATCAGCGGCACCAACGCCCACACCATCATCGAGCAGCCGCCGGCCGCGGCACCGGCGACGGTGTCCGACGCACACTCGGCGCTGCCCGTCCTTCCGTGGGTGCTCTCGGCGAAGGGCGAGGAGGCCCTTCGTGCGCAGGCCCGTCAGCTCCAGGACTTCGTCCTGTCCGCGCCGGATGCGCCGCACCCGGTGGACATCGCGTGGTCGCTGACGGCGGGCCGGGCGCAGTTCGAGGACCGGGCGGCGGTCGTGGCCGCGGACCGCGAGGGCCTGCTGGCCGGCCTAGCGGCCCTGGCGGCGGGCGGTTCGGCGGCAGGCCTGGTCACGGGCTCGCCGGTCGGCGGGAAGCTCGCCTTCCTGTTCACCGGGCAGGGCAGCCAGCGCCTCGGCATGGGCCACGAGCTCTACGACTCCTTCCCGGTGTTCGCGGACGCGCTCGACGCGGTGTCCGAGCGTCTCGCCCTCGAACTGCCGCTCAAGGAGGTGCTGTTCGGATCCGAGGCTGATCTGCTCGATCGGACGGAGTACACGCAGCCGGCGCTGTTCGCGGTCGAGGTGGCGTTGTTCCGGCTCGTGGAGTCGTGGGGTGTGACGCCGGACTTCGTCGCCGGCCACTCGATCGGTGAGATCGCCGCCGCGCATGTGGCGGGCGTGCTGTCGCTGGACGACGCGTGCACGCTGGTCGCGGCCCGTGGCCGGCTGATGCAGGCCCTGCCCGCCGGCGGCGGGATGATCGCCGTCCAGGCTTCGGAGGACGAGGTCGCGCCGCTGCTGACCGAGACCGACCGGGTGAGCATCGCTGCGATCAACGGCCCGCAGTCGGTCGTCATCGCCGGTGACGAAGTCGCTGCCGCCGCCGTCGTGGAGGCCTTCGAGGGCCAGGGTCGGAAGACCAAGCGGCTGACGGTCAGCCACGCGTTCCACTCGCCGCACATGGACGGCATGCTGGACGGCTTCCGCGAGGTGGTGGCTGGTCTCTCCTTCGCCGCGCCGCGGATTCCGGTCGTGTCGAACCTGACCGGTGCCGTTGTTACCGATGAGATGGCGTCCGCCGAGTTCTGGGTGCGGCACGTCCGCGAGGAGGTCCGCTTCCTCGACGGCATGCGGGTCCTGGAGGACGCGGGCGTCACGACGTACCTCGAACTCGGCCCGGGCGGTGTGCTCTCGGCCATGGGCCAGGAGTGCGTGACGGGCGAGGGCGCCGCCTTCGTGCCGGTTCTGCGGAGCGGGCGATCCGAGACCGAGACGGTCGTCGCTTCGCTGGCTCAGGCCCATCTGCGTGGTCAGAGCGTGAACTGGCAGGCGTTCTACGCCAGTTCCGGTGCCCGGCGGGTGGAGCTGCCGACGTACGCCTTCCAGCGGCAGCGCTACTGGCTGCAGCTGACGGGCACGGGGCGGAACGCTTCCGGCCATGACGTCGATGCCCGCTTCTGGGACGCGGTCGAGCGCGAGGACCTGGAGTCGCTCGCCGGAACGCTGAACGTGGACGACGAGAACGCCTGGGGCCAGGTGCTCCCTGCCCTGTCGGCCTGGCGCCGTGGCCTGCGGACGCAGTCCGAGGTGGACCGCTGGCGTTATCGGGTGTCGTGGCAGCCGCTGACGGACGTGGCCTCCGGTGCGCGTCTGTCGGGGGCCTGGCTGGTCGTGGCGCCTGCTGCCGCGGGCGTGGACGACGCCGCTGTGGTGGGCGCCCTGGCCGGGCGCGGTGCCGAGGTCCGGCGGGTCGTGGTCGAGGGCGGTGCGGATCGTGTTGCGCTGGCCGGGCTGTTGGCCGAGGGCGAGGCCGAGGGTGTTGCCGGTGTGGTCTCCCTGCTGGCCCTGGACGAGGCCGCGGGTGTGGTGGCCACGGCTGGTCTGGTGCAGGCGTTGGGTGATGCCGGGGTGGAGGCGCCGCTGTGGTGCCTGACCCGTGGCGCGGTGAGCGTGGGTCGCTCGGACCGCCTGGTCTCGGCGGTACAGGCCCAGACGTGGGGTCTGGGCCGCGTGGCCGCCCTTGAGCTGCCCGAGCGTTGGGGCGGTCTGGTGGACCTGCCCGAGGTGTGGGACGAGCGGGCGATGGGCCGCCTGGTCGGGGTACTGGCCGGTGGCGCGGCCGGTGAGGACCAGGTCGCGGTGCGGTCGTCCGGTCTCTTCGGACGCCGGCTGGTCCGCGCTGCCGGAGGCAGCACGGGCTCGTGGGAGCCGTCCGGGACGGTGCTGGTGACCGGTGGCACGGGAGCCCTCGGCGGGCGTGTGGCTCGCTGGCTGGCCGGTGCGGGCGCGGAGCGGCTGGTGCTGACCAGCCGCCGGGGCCCGGATGCGCCGGGCGCCGCCGAGCTGGCGGCCGAGCTCTCCGAGCTCGGTGTGGAGGTGTCGGTCGTCGCGTGCGACGCCGCTGACCGCGAGGCCCTCCGCAACCTCCTGGCCGCCGAGGCCGAGACGCTCACCGCTGTCGTGCACACCGCTGGTGTCCTCGACGACGGTGTCCTGGACGCCCTGACGCCGGAGCGGTTCGACGGAGTTCTCCGGGCGAAGGCCACCTCGACGCTCAACCTCCACGACCTCACCGTCGAGCTGGGCATCGAACTGAACGCCTTCGTGCTCTTCTCCTCGATGAGCGGCGTGATCGGTGCGCCGGGCCAGGCGAACTACGCTGCTGCGAACGCCTACCTGGATGCCCTCGCCGAGCAGCGGCGCGCGGCCGGACTCGCCGCGACCTCGCTCGCGTGGGGTCCGTGGGCCGAGGGCGGCATGGCCGCCGACGAGGCGCTGGACGCGCGGATGCGGCGCGAGGGGCTGCCGCCCATGGCGCCGGAGACGGCGTTGGCGGTCCTGCGGCAGAGTGTTGCGGCCTCGTCCGATGCGGCTCTGCTGGTCGCCGACGTGGACTGGCAGCGGTTCGGTCCCGCGTTCGCCGTCGTCCGTCCCAGCGCCCTCATCGCCGAGCTGGTGGAGAGCCGTCCCGCCGGGGCCACCGGCACCTCCGAGGCCGGGGCGGGTTCTCCGGTCGAGCGGTTCGCGGGTCTTGGCGCGGCTGAGCTGGAGCGGGAGCTGCTCGGTCTGGTCCGGGCGCAGGTCGCAGCGGTCCTGGGCCACGACGGCTCGGAGGCGGTCGGCGCTGACCGCGCCTTCAAGGAGCTCGGGTTCGACTCGCTGACCGCGGTGGAGCTGCGCAACCGGCTCGGTGCCGCGACCGGTGTGACGTTGCCGGCGACTTTGATCTTCGACTATCCGTCCGCTGCTGCCCTGACGGCGTTCCTCCGGGACGAACTGCTGGGCAGCCAGGCCGAGATCGCCGGCCCGGTGGCCGGGGCCGTTGATGACGATCCGATCGCGATCGTGGCGATGAGCTGCCGCTTCCCGGGTGGGGTCCGGTCTCCGGAGGACTTGTGGCAGCTGCTCGCAGCCGGCGGTGACGCCATCGGTGAGTTCCCGGCCGACCGCGGTTGGGACCTGGAGCGGCTCTACAGCCCGGACCCGGACCAGCAGGGCACGTTCTACGCCCGTGAGGGTGGCTTCCTCTACGACGTCGCCGACTTCGACGCCGACTTCTTCGGCATCTCGCCGCGCGAGGCCCTGGCGATGGATCCGCAGCAGCGTCTGCTGCTGGAGACCACGTGGGAGGCGTTCGAGCGGGCGGGGATCGACCCGGTGAGTGTCCGCGGCAGCCAGGCCGGTGTGTTCGTCGGCACCAACGGCCAGGACTACGACTCTTCCTTCCAGGTGATCCCGGACGGTATCGAGGGCTTCCTCGGCACCGGCAACGCGGCGAGTGTCGTCTCGGGCCGTCTCTCGTACGCGTTCGGGCTGGAAGGCCCGGCCGTGACCGTCGACACCGCCTGCTCGGCGTCGCTGGTCGCCCTGCACTGGGCGATCCAGGCCCTCCGCAACGGCGAGTGCTCCCTCGCCCTGGCCGGTGGTGTGACGGTCATGTCGTCGCCGGGTGCGTACATCGACTTCAGCCGCCAGCGCGGCCTCGCCGCGGACGGCCGCATCAAGGCCTTCGCCGCGGGCGCCGACGGCACCGGCTGGGGCGAAGGCGTCGGCATGCTGCTCGTGGAGCGGCTGTCGGACGCCCGCCGCAACGGCCACCCCGTGCTGGCGGTGATCCGTGGTTCGGCGATCAACCAGGACGGTGCCAGCAACGGGCTCACCGCCCCGAACGGCCCGTCCCAGCAGCGCGTCATCCGTGCCGCCCTCGCCAGCGCCGGCCTGTCGGCCACGGAGATCGACGCGGTCGAGGCGCACGGCACGGGTACCCGGCTGGGTGACCCGATCGAGGCCCAGGCCCTGCTCGCAACCTACGGCCAGGACCGCCCGGCGGACCAGCCGCTCCACCTCGGCTCCATCAAGTCGAACATCGGGCACACCCAGGCCGCGGCCGGTGTGGCCGGTGTGATCAAGATGGTGCTGGCCATGCAGCACGGGGTGCTGCCGCAGACCCTGCACGTGGCCGAGCCCACCCCGCACGTCGACTGGACCGCCGGCGACATCGCGCTCCTCACCGAGCAGCGGGCGTGGCCGGAGACCGGCCGTCCGCGCCGGGCCGGTGTCTCCTCGTTCGGCTTCAGCGGCACCAACGCGCACACCATCATCGAGCAGGCCCCGGAAGCCGACGCCGTCACGCCGGCCGAGCTCCCGCAGCAGCGGCCCGGGCTCCTGCCCTGGGTACTGTCCGCGAAGACCGACACAGCCCTCCAGGCGCAGGCCGAGCGCCTGGCAGCCCGGATCGCCGCCGACGAGACCCTCGAACCCGCGGACGTGGCCTACTCCCTGGCCACCTCCCGGTCGGCGCTCGACCGCCGGGCCGTCGTCGTCGCGGGGAAGCAGGACGAGTTCCTCACTGCCCTCACCGCGCTGGCTGCTGGTGAGCAGACGACCGGCCTGGTGCGTGGAACCGCGACCGGCGGCGGAGCCTCCGCCTTCCTGTTCACCGGGCAGGGCAGCCAGCGCCTCGGCATGGGCCGTGAGCTGTACGACGCCTTCCCGGCGTTCGCCGATGCCCTCGACGCCGTCTGCGCCCGCATGGACGCCCACCTCGAACTGTCCCTGAAGGAGGTGCTGTTCGGTTCCGATGCCGCTGTGCTGGACCGCACCGAGTACACGCAGCCGGCGCTGTTCGCGGTTGAGGTGGCGTTGTTCCGGCTCGTCGAGAGTTGGGGTGTGCGGCCGGACTTCGTTGCCGGGCACTCGATCGGTGAGATCGCTGCCGCGCATGTGGCGGGTGTGCTGTCGTTGGACGACGCGTGTGCGCTGGTCGCGGCCCGTGGTCGGCTGATGCAGGCGCTGCCTGCGGGTGGCGTGATGATCGCGGTGCAGGCTTCGGAGGACGAGCTCGCGCCGCTGCTGACCGAGACCGACCGGGTGAGCATCGCTGCGATCAACGGCCCGCAGTCGGTCGTCATCGCCGGTGACGAAGTCGCTGCCGCCGCCGTCGCGGAGGCCTTCGAGGGCCAGGGCCGGAAGACCAAGCGGCTGACGGTCAGCCACGCGTTCCACTCGCCGCACATGGACGGCATGCTGGACGACTTCCGTCAGGTGGTGGCGGGGCTGGCGTTGGCGGCCCCCACCATCCCGATCGTGTCGTGCCTGACGGGTGCCGTCGTCACCGATGAGATGGCCTCGCCCGACTTCTGGGTGCGGCACGTCCGCGAGGCCGTCCGCTTCCTCAACGGCATCCGCGCTCTGGAAGCCGCTGGCGTGACCACGTACGTCGAGCTCGGCCCGGACGGGACCCTGTCCGCGTTGGCCCAGGGCTGCACGGGCGGTGACACCGACGGCATGGTGTTCGCACCCGTGCTCCGTTCCGGTCGCCCTGAGGCCGAGACGGTCGTCACCGCTCTCGCGCAGGCGCACGTCCACGGCGTGGCCGTCGACTGGGACGCGTTCTTCGCGGGCTCGGGTGCCCGGAGGGTGGAGCTTCCGACGTACGCCTTCCAGCGGCAGCGGTTCTGGCCGAGTGCGGTGGCGTTCGTCGCCGGGGATCCGGAGTCGATCGGTCTGGGCGATGCCGGTCACCCGCTGCTCGGCGCGGCGGTCGCGCTCGCCGATTCGGAGGGTGTGCTGCTCGCCGGTCGGCTGTCGCTCGACACGCAGCCCTGGCTCGCCGACCACACCATCCACGACAGTGTCCTGCTGCCGGGAACGGCCTTCGTCGACCTGGCGATCCGGGCCGGTGACCAGGTCGGTTGCGATGTGGTGGAGGAGCTGACGCTGGAGGCGCCGCTCGTCCTGCCCGAGCGGGGCGGTGTTCAGCTTCAGCTCGTGGTCGAGGCGCCTGCGGCCTCCGGTAGCCGGCCGTTCGCGGTGTACTCCCGCCGTCAGGACGCTGTTGCCGAGGAGCCGTGGACCCGCCACGGGTCGGGTGTTCTCGCGGTCGGTGGCCGGCCGGAGGCCGAGCTGGGCTTCGGTGAGCTGGCCGCCTGGCCGCCGGCCGGCGCCGTACCGGTCGACATCGACGGCCTGTACCAGGAGCTCGCCGGCGACGGCATGGCCTACGGGCCGCTGTTCCAGGGCTTGACGGCGGCCTGGCGCCGCGGCAGCGAGCTGTTCACCGAGGTCGTGCTCCCGGAGGACGGCCGCGGGGACGCGGCCCGGTTCGGGCTGCACCCGGCACTCCTCGACGCCGGCCTGCACGCCATCGGACACGGTGACACCACCGAACAGACCGATGCCGGCGCCCTGCTGCCCTTCTCCTGGGCGGGTGTCTCGCTCTACGCGGTGGGCGCCTCCGCCCTCCGCGTGCGTCTGACCCCTGCTTCGTCCGACGACCCCCACGCCCTGGCCCTGCTGGTCGCCGACGAGACCGGACGCCCGGTCGGGGCCGTGGAGACGCTGATGCTCCGCCCCGCTTCCGCGGGCCAGGTCCAGGGGTCCGGTGCCGCACACATCGAGTCGCTGTTCCGCGTGGAATGGGTGGGCGTGCCCGCCGCGGTCGTGCCGGCGGCTGCCGACCTCCGGTGGGCCGTGCTCGGCCGCGACGAGATCGGCCTGGCCGGTACGGGCGCCCAGGTCACCGAGTACGCCGATGCGGGCGAGCTCGCTGCGGCCCTCACCGCCGGCGCACCGGCTCCGGACGCGGTGTTCGTCCTTCCGGCCGCCGCCGACGCCCGGCCGGGCGACACGGTGCCAGCCGTCCACGCGGCGGTGAACGCAGCACTGGCATCGGTACAGGGATGGCTGGCCGACGAGCGCTTCGCCGGCACGCCCCTGGTGTGGCTGACGTCGGGTGCGGTGGCCGTCGAGCGCGGCGCGGGCCTGCGGGACCTGGCGGGCAGTGCGGTGCGCGGCCTGCTGCGCTCCGCGCAGTCGGAGAACCCCGGCCAGCTCGTCATGATCGACCTGGACCTGGACCTGGACCTGGACCTGGAGCCGGACCGGGCGGCGTCGCTGGCAGCGGTTCCCGCCGCGCTGGCGGCCGGGGAGCCGGAGCTGGCGATCCGTGGCGGTGTCGTCACCGCCCCGCGCCTGGTCCGTGTGGCGTCCGCGGAGAGCGCGGGCGGGCCGTCGGCCGTGGTGCTCGGCGACCGGGCCGGCACGGTGCTGGTCACGGGTGCGACGGGTGGTCTGGGCCGGCTGTTCGCCCGGCACCTGGTGACCGCGTACGGGGTGCGGCGGCTGCTGCTCACCAGCCGGCGCGGTGCGGCTGCTGCCGGTGCCGCCGAACTGGTGGCGGAGCTGGAGCTGTTGGGTGCGCAGGTGGACCTCGTCGGCTGTGACGTCGCGGACCGGGAGGCGCTGGCCGGGCTGCTGGCGTCCGTACCGGCCGAGCATCCGCTGATCGCCGTCGTGCATACGGCGGGCGTCCTGGACGACGGCGTTCTGGCCTCGCTGACCCCGGAGCGCGTGGCGACCGTACTGCGCCCCAAGGTGGACGCGGCGTGGAACCTCCACGAGCTCACGCGGGATCTCGACCTGTCCGCCTTCGTCCTCTTCTCCGGCGCGGCCGCTGCGTTCGGCGCGGCCGGTCAGGCGAACTACGCCGCCGCCAACGCCTTCCTCGACGGCCTGGCCGAACTGCGCCGCGCCCAGGGCCTGCCGGCGACCTCGCTCGCCTGGGGCCTGTGGGCCCCGCAGCCCGGCAACGGCGCCGACGGTGGCGGCATGGCCGCGAGCCTCGACGACGCCAACCTGCGCCGTCTCGCCCGGGAGGGCGTGGCCGCCCTCGCCGCCGAGGAGGGCCTGGCCCTCTTCGACAAGGCGATGACGGTGGACGCAGCAGTGCTGCTGCCCATGCACCTCGACGTGGCGGTGTTGCGTGCGCAGGCGGTGTCGGCGGGCTCGACCCCGGCCCTGCTGCGGGCCCTGGTACGGGTGCCCGCGCGCCGCACGGTGGAGCGGCGCGACGGTGGCGGCACGGATGCCGGCTCGCCGCTGGTCGCACGCCTCACGGGTCTGCCGGTCGCCGAGCACGAGGGTGTGCTGCTGGACCTGGTGTGCGGCCGGGTCGCGGCGGTGCTGGGGCACTCCGGTGGCGGCGCGGTCGACGCCGAACGCGCCTTCCGTGACCTCGGCTTCGACTCCCTCACCGCCGTCGAGCTGCGCAACGTCCTCAAGGCGGAGACGGGCCTGCGGCTGCCGCCGACCCTGATCTTCGACTACCCGACGCCGGCCGCGCTGGCCCGGCACCTGCTGGCGGAGCTCGGGGTGACCGGCGGTTCCGGTGATCACGGGGGTACGGCGCAGGGCGCCCGGACGCCGGTGCGGACCACCGCGGGGGTCGCGGAGGACCCGATCGTGATCGTCGGCATGGGCTGCCGCTTCCCCGGCGGGGTCCGGACGCCCGAGGACCTGTGGCAGCTCGTCGTCACGGGCGGCGACGGGATCACCGCGTTCCCGGCCGACCGCGGCTGGAACGTGGAGGCCCTGTACCACCCCGACCCGGACCACGTGGGAACCTCGTACACGCGTGAGGGCGGGTTCCTGCTCGACGCGGCCGAGTTCGACCCGGCGTTCTTCGGGATCTCGCCGCGCGAGGCCCTGGCCATGGACCCGCAGCAGCGGCTCCTGCTGGAGACGTCCTGGGAGGCCTTCGAGCGGGCCGGCATCGACCCGACGTCGATGCGCGGCAGCCGTACCGGCGTCTTCGCCGGCGTCATGTACCACGACTACGCGACGGGCTACGGAAACGGCGAGGAGCTGCCCGAGGGCGTCGAAGGCTACCTCGGCACCGGCAACTCCGGCAGCATCGCCTCCGGCCGCGTCTCGTACGCCTTCGGCCTGGAGGGCCCGGCGGTGACGGTCGACACCGCGTGCTCGTCGTCGCTCGTCGCGCTGCACTGGGCGATCCAGGCCCTGCGCAACGGCGAGTGCGACATGGCGCTCGCCGGTGGCGTCGCGATCATGGCGACCCCTGAGACGTTCATCGACTTCAGCCGCCAGCGCGGCCTCTCGGCCGACGGCCGCTGCAAGTCCTTCGCGGAGGCCGCGGACGGTACGGGCTGGGCCGAGGGTGCGGGCATGCTGCTCGTCGAGCGTCAGTCGGACGCCGTGCGCAACGGTCATTCGATCCTGGCCGTGGTGCGGGGTTCGGCGATCAACCAGGACGGTGCGAGCAACGGTCTGACGGCCCCCAACGGCCCCTCCCAGCAGCGCGTCATCCGCGAGGCCCTGGCCGTGGCCGGCCTGTCGGCCGACGATGTGGATGCGGTGGAGGCCCACGGCACGGGTACGCGGCTCGGTGACCCGATCGAGGCGCAGGCGCTGCTGGCCACGTACGGTCAGGACCGGCCCGAGGGCCGCCCCCTGTTCCTGGGCTCGATCAAGTCGAACATCGGGCACACGCAGGCCGCGGCCGGTGTCGCCGGCGTGATCAAGATGATCATGGCGATGCGGTACGGAGTGCTGCCGCAGACCCTCCACGTCGATGCCCCGTCGAGCCGGATCGACTGGGAGGCCGGCGACGTCAGCCTCCTGCGGGAGGCCGTGGACTGGCCGGAAACCGGGCGTCCGCGCCGGGCCGGTGTCTCGTCCTTCGGCATCAGCGGCACCAACGCCCACACCATCATCGAGCAGCCGCCGGCCGCGGCACCGGCGACGGTGTCCGACGCGCACTCGACGGGGCCTCTCGTCCCCTGGGTGCTCACCGGCAAGGGCGAGCAGGCGCTCCGGGCGCAGGCCCGTCGACTCCAGGACTTCGTCCTGTCCGCGCCGGAGGCCCGTCCGATCGACATCGCCTGGTCGTTGGCGGCGGGCCGGGCCCGGTTCGAGGACCGGGCGGCGGTCGTGGCCGCGGACCGCGAGGGTCTGCTGGCCGGTCTCGCCGCCTTGGCGGAGGGGCACTCGGCGGCAGGCGTCGTCACCGGCTCACCGGTCGGTGGGAAGCTCGCCTTCCTGTTCACCGGGCAGGGCAGCCAGCGCCTCGGCATGGGCCGCGAGCTCTACGACTCCTTCCCGGTGTTCGCGGACGCGCTCGACGCGGTGTGCGAACATTTCGAACCGCTCCTCGAACTGCCGTTGAAGGACGTCCTGTTCGGGGTGGACAAGGAGCTCCTGGACCGCACCGCGTACACCCAGCCCGCCCTGTTCGCGGTTGAGGTGGCGCTGTTCCGCCTCGTCGAGTCGTGGGGTCTGCGGCCCGACCTCCTGGCGGGTCACTCCATCGGCGAGATCACTGCCGCGCACGTGGCGGGTGTGCTGTCGCTGGACGACGCGTGTGCGCTGGTCGCGGCCCGTGGCCGGCTGATGCAGGCGCTCCCGGCCGGCGGCGTGATGATCGCGGTGCAGGCCTCGGAGGACGAGGTCCTGCCGCTGCTGACCGGGACCGACCGGGTGAGCATTGCCGCGATCAACGGCCCGCAGTCGGTGGTCATCGCCGGTGACGAGGACGCCGCGGTCGCGATCGCAGAGTCGTTCGCGGGTCGCAAGACCAAGCGGCTGACGGTGAGCCACGCGTTCCACTCGCCGCACATGGACGGCATGCTGGACGGCTTCCGCGAGGTGGTGGCTGGTCTCTCCTTCGCCGCGCCGCGGATTCCGGTCGTGTCGAACCTGACCGGTGCCGTTGTTACCGATGAGATGGCGTCCGCCGAGTTCTGGGTGCGGCACGTTCGCGAGGAGGTCCGCTTCCTCGACGGCATGCGAGCTCTGGAGGACGCGGGCGTCACGACGTACCTCGAACTCGGCCCGGGCGGTGTGCTCTCGGCCATGGGCCAGGAGTGCGTGACGGGCGAGGGCGCCGCCTTCGTGCCGGTTCTGCGCAGCGGCCGCTCCGAGGCCGACACCGTCGTGGCCTCGCTGGCCCAGGTCCACGCGTGCGGCGTCGAGGTGGACTGGACGTCCTTCTACGCCGGTTCGGGCGCGCGGCGGGTGGAGCTGCCGACGTACGCCTTCCAGCGGCAGCGCTACTGGCTGCCGATGGCGAGCGGCGGCACGCGGCCCGGCACCGCCGACGAGCTGGACGCCCGGTTCTGGGACGCCGTCGAGCGCGAGGACCTGGAGTCGCTCGCCGCCGCCCTGGACGTGGCCGACGAGAACACCTGGAGCACGGTCCTGCCGGCGCTCCCGGCCCTGTCGGCCTGGCGGCGTGGCCTGCGGACGCAGTCCGAGGTGGACCGCTGGCGCTACCGGGTGTCGTGGAAGCCGCTGGCCGACAGCACCTCCGGTGTGCGGGTGTCCGGTTCCTGGCTGGTCGTGGTTCCGGCCGCCGGCGTGGACGACACCGCCGTCGTGGGCGCCCTCGGCGGGCGTGGTGCCGAGGTCCGGCGGGTTGTCGTCGGGGCCGGTGCTGACCGTGCTGCCCTGGCCGGACTGCTGGCCGAGGGCGAGATCGACGGCGTCGCCGGTGTGGTCTCCCTCCTCGCGCTGGACGAGGCCGCCGGTGTCGTTGCGACGGCTGGTCTGGTGCAGGCGTTGGGTGATGCCGGGGTGGAGGCGCCGCTGTGGTGCCTGACCCGTGGCGCGGTGAGCGTGGGTCGCTCGGACCGGCTCGTCTCCGCCGTTCAGGCCCAGACGTGGGGTCTGGGCCGCGTGGCCGCCCTGGAGCTGCCCGAGCGCTGGGGCGGTCTGGTCGACCTGCCCGAGACCTGGGACGAGCGCACCATGGCCCGCCTGGTGGGCGTACTGGCCGGTGGCGCGGCCGGCGAGGACCAGGTCGCCGTCCGGTCCTCCGGTGTCTTCGGACGCCGACTGGTCCGTGCCTCCGGCGGCCAGGCCGACCGTGCCTGGGCCCCGAACGGGACGGTGCTGGTGACCGGCGGCACGGGCGCTCTGGGAGGCCGGCTCGCCCGCTGGCTGGCCGGTGCGGGGGCCGAGCGGCTGGTGCTGACCAGCCGCCGCGGCCCGGACGCCCCGGGCGCCGCCGAGCTGGCGGCCGAGCTCTCCGAACTCGGTGTGGAGGTGTCGGTCGTGGCGTGCGACGCCGCTGACCGCGAGGCCCTCCGCAACCTCCTGGCCGCCGAGGCCGAGACCCTCACGGCCGTCGTGCACACCGCTGGTGTCCTCGACGACGGTGTCCTGGACGCCCTGACACCGGAGCGGTTCGAGACCGTGCTGCGGGCCAAGGTCGACTCGGCCCGCAACCTTCACGAGCTGACCGTCGAGCTCGGCATCGAGCTCTCCGCCTTCGTGCTCTTCTCCTCGATGAGCGGCATGACCGGCGCGGCCGGCCAGGCCAACTACGCCGCCGCCAACGCACATCTGGACGCCCTCGCCGAGCAGCGGCGCGCCGCCGGGCTCGCCGCGACCTCCCTCGCCTGGGGTCCGTGGGCCGAGGGCGGCATGGCCGCCGACGAGGCGCTGGACGCGCGGATGCGGCGCGAGGGGCTGCCGCCCATGGCGCCGGAGACGGCCATGGCCGTGCTGCGGCAGAGCGTCGCGTCGCCCGCCGATGCGGCTCTGCTGGTCGCCGACGTGGACTGGGAGCGGTTCGGCTCCGCGTTCACCGTCGTCCGTCCCAGCGCCCTCTTCGCCGAGCTGGTGGAGACCCGGCCCGCCGGGCCCGCCGGCCCTGCCGAGTTCGGCGCCGGTACGGGGGTCGAGCGGTTCGCCGGTCTCGGCGCGGCTGAGCTGGAGCGGGAGCTGCTCGGTCTGGTCAGGGCGCAGGTCGCGGCGGTCCTGGGCCACGACGGCTCGGAGGCGGTCGGCGCTGACCGCGCCTTCAAGGAGCTCGGGTTCGACTCGCTCACCGCGGTCGAGCTGCGCAACCGGCTGGGCGCGGCGACCGGTGTGAGCCTGCCGGCGACGCTGATCTTCGACTACCCGTCGGCCTCGGCCCTGACGGCGTTCCTCCGGGACGAACTGCTGGGCACCCAGTCCGAGATCGCCGGGCCGGTGGCCGCGGCCGCCCTCGGAGTGGACGACGATCCGATCGCCATCGTGGCGATGAGCTGCCGCTTCCCCGGCGGCGTCCGGACCCCCGAAGACCTGTGGCAGCTGCTCGCCACCGGTGGTGACGCCATCGGGGAGTTCCCGGCCGACCGCGGTTGGGACCTGGAGCGGCTCTACAGCCCGGACCCGGACCAGCAGGGCACGTTCTACGCCCGGGAAGGCGGTTTCCTCTACGACGTCGCCGACTTCGACGCCGACTTCTTCGGCATCTCGCCGCGCGAGGCCCTGGCGATGGACCCGCAGCAGCGTCTGCTGCTGGAGACCTCGTGGGAGGCGTTCGAGCGGGCGGGTATCGACCCGGTGAGTGTCCGCGGCAGCCAGGCCGGCGTGTTCGTCGGCACCAACGGCCAGGACTACGGGACCATGCTCGACTCCGTCCCGGACGGCATCGAGGGCTTCCTCGGCACCGGCAACGCGGCGAGTGTCGTCTCGGGCCGTCTCTCGTACGCGTTCGGGCTGGAAGGCCCGGCCGTGACCGTCGACACCGCCTGCTCGGCGTCGCTGGTCGCCCTGCACTGGGCGATCCAGGCCCTCCGCAACGGCGAGTGCTCGCTTGCGCTGGCCGGTGGTGTGACGGTCATGTCGTCGCCGGGTGCGTACATCGACTTCAGCCGCCAGCGCGGCCTCGCCGCGGACGGCCGCATCAAGGCCTTCGCCGCGGGCGCCGACGGCACCGGCTGGGGCGAAGGCGTCGGCATGCTGCTCGTGGAGCGGCTGTCGGACGCCCGCCGCAACGGCCACCCGGTCCTCGCGCTCGTCCGCGGTTCGGCGATCAACCAGGACGGCGCGAGCAACGGCCTGACGGCCCCGAACGGCCCGTCGCAGCAGCGCGTGATCCGCGCCGCCCTCGCGAACGCCGGCCTGTCGCCCGCCGAGGTCGACGCGGTCGAGGCGCACGGCACCGGCACCCGCCTCGGTGACCCCATCGAGGCGCAGGCGCTGCTGGCCACGTACGGCCAGGCCCGCCAGGCCGCCCAGCCGCTCCACCTCGGCTCCATCAAGTCGAACATCGGGCACACCCAGGCCGCGGCCGGTGTCGCCGGCGTCATGAAGATGGTCCTCGCCATGCAGCACGGGGTGCTGCCGCAGACCCTGCACGTGGACGAGCCCACCCCGCACGTCGACTGGGAGGCGGGGGAGATCGCCCTGCTGACCGAGCGGCGGGCGTGGCCGGAGACCGGCCGTCCGCGCCGGGCGGGCATCTCCTCGTTCGGTTTCAGCGGCACCAACGCGCACACGATCATCGAGCAGGCCCCGGAAGCCGACGACGTCACGCCGGCCGAGCTCCCGCAGCAGCGGCCCGGGCTCCTGCCCTGGGTACTGTCCGCGAAGACCGACACCGCCCTCCAGATGCAGGCCGAGCGGCTCGCGGCGCAGATCGCCGCGGACGAGACGCTCGAACCCGCGGACGTGGCCTTCTCCCTGGCCACCTCCCGGTCGGCGCTCGATCACCGGGCCGTCGTCGTCGCGGAGGAGCGCGAGGAGTTCCTGGCCGCCCTGAAGGCCCTGGCGGCCGGTGAGCAGCCGGCAGCGCTCGTACGCGGACGGGTGTCCGCAGGCGCCTCGGCGTTCCTGTTCACCGGGCAGGGCAGCCAGCGCCTCGGCATGGGCCGCGAGCTGTACGACGCCCAGCCGGCGTTCGCAGTCGCACTGGACGCGGTCTGCGCCCGGATGGACGCCCACCTCGAACTGCCCCTGAAGGACGTCCTGTTCGGCGCCGATGCCGTGGTGCTGGACCGGACCGAGTACACGCAGCCGGCGCTGTTCGCGGTCGAGGTGGCGTTGTTCCGGCTCGTCGAGAGCTGGGGCGTGCGCCCGGACTTCCTCGCCGGACACTCGGTCGGTGAGATCGCCGCCGCGCACGTCGCCGGGGTGCTGTCCCTGGACGACGCCTGCACCCTGGTCGCGGCCCGCGGCCGGCTGATGCAGGCCCTCCCGGCCGGCGGTGCGATGATCGCGGTGCAGGCTTCGGAGGACGAGGTCCTGCCGCTGCTGACCGGGACCGACCGGGTGGACATCGCTGCGGTCAACGGACCGCAGTCCGTCGTCATCGCCGGTGACGAGGACGTGGCGGTCGCCGTCGCGGAGGCCTTCGCGGCCGAGGGTCGGAAGACCAAGCGGCTGACCGTCAGCCACGCGTTCCACTCGCCGCACATGGACGGCATGCTGGACGACTTCCGCCAGGTCGTCGAGGGGCTGTCCTTCGACGCGCCGCGCATCCCGGTCGTGTCGAACCTGACCGGCGCCCTCGTCACCGACGAGATGGCCTCCGCCGACTTCTGGGTCCGGCACGTCCGGGAAGCCGTCCGCTTCCTCGACGGCATCCGCGCCCTGGAAGCCGCCGGCGTGACCACGTACGTCGAGCTCGGCCCCGACGGGACCCTCTCCGCGCTCGCCCAGGACTGCGCCACGGAGCAGGCCGCCTTCGTGCCCGTGCTCCGCAAGGGCCGCGACGAGACCGGGACACTGGTCACCGCACTCGCCCGGGCGCACGTCCAGGGCCTGGCCGTGGACTGGTCGGCGTATTTCTCCGGCACCGGAGCCCGCCGCGTCGACCTGCCCACCTACGCCTTCCAGCGCAGGCGGTACTGGCTGGAGGAGCCCACCCGCACCCCGGCGGCAGCGCCCGCGACCGCGGCCGGCGGTGCGGCGGACGCGGCGTTCTGGGAGGCCGTCGACAACGCCGACCTCGCCGCCCTCACCGCCACCCTCGACATCGACGCGGAGCAGCCGCTGAGCGCCCTGCTGCCCGCCCTGTCCGCCTGGCGGCGACAGCGCACGGAGCGATCGGTCGTCGACGGCTGGCGCTACGGGGTGACCTGGAAGCCGCTGGGTGACCCGGCCGGGGCCGCCCGCCCCGCCGGCACCTGGCTGCTCGTCACCGCCGCCGGCGGCGAGACCCCCGGGCCCGACCGGCTCCTCGGGATCGCGGACGCGCTGCGGGCCCAGGGCGTGGACGTGCGCGAGGTCGACCTCGGCCTTGCCGCGACCGACCGGGCCGTCGTCGCCGACCGGCTGCGCACGGCACTCGCCGGGAACCGGGCCGACGGCGTGCTGTCCCTGCTGGCGCTCGCCGAGGCCCCGCACCCGGCCCACCCCGCGGCGCCCGCCGGACTGCTGCTGACCGGGGCGCTGGTCCAGGCCCTCGGGGACGCCGGCGTCGACGCACCCCTGTGGTGCGTCACCTCCGGCGCCGTGGCGACCGGTCCCGCCGACCGGGTCCGCAGCGCCGCACAGGCCGCGCTGTGGGGCTTCGGCCGCGCGGTCGCCCTGGAGCACCCCGAGCGCTGGGGCGGCCTCGTGGACCTGCCCGGCCGGGTGGACGCACGTGTGCTCGACCGGCTGCTCGCCGTACTCGGCGGCGCCGCCGGACACGGGAACGCGCAGACGTACGGGCAGGGGTACGGGCAGGGGCACGAGGACCAGGTCGCCGTACGCTCCGCCGGGCTCCTCGCCCGCCGCATCGGTCGCGCCGCCACCCCGGCGGCCGCCGACGGCGGCGCCCCCGGGACCGACCGCGCACCGTGGCGGCCCCGCGGCACCGTCCTCGTCACCGGCGGTACGGGCGCCCTCGGCGCCCACGTCGCCCGCTGGCTCGCCGCACACGGCGCCGAGCACCTGGTGCTGGCCGGCCGACGCGGACCGCAGGCCCCGGGCGCCGAAGCCCTGGTCGCGGAACTGTCGCAGCTCGGCGCCCGGGCCACGGCCGTCGCCTGCGACGTGACCGACCGGCAGGCCCTCCGTGACCTGCTCGCCGCCCTCCGCGACGGCGCCGACACCCCCGCCCTCACCGCGGTCTTCCACACGGCGGGCGTCGGCCAGCTCGCGCCGCTCGCCGAGACCGCACCGGAGGACATCGCCGCGGTCCTCGCCGCCAAGGTCGCCGGCGCCGAGCTCCTCGACGAGCTGCTCGGCGACGCGGAGCTGGACGCCTTCGTCCTCTTCTCCTCCATCGCCGGCATCTGGGGCAGCGGCGGCCAGGCCGCCTACGCAGCTGCCAACGCCCACCTCGACGCCCTGGCGCAGCAGCGCCGCGACCGCGGGCTGGCGGCCACCGCCGTGGCCTGGGGGCCGTGGGGCGAGGGCGGGCTCGTCGGCGACGACGAGGCGGTCGGGCAGCTGCGCCGCCGCGGACTGCCGGTGATGGCCCCCGACCTGGCCGTCGCCGCCCTCCGGCAGGCCCTCGACGCGGGCGACACGACGGTGACGGTCGCCGACGTCGACTGGGACCTGTTCGTCCCGGCCTTCACCGCGGCCGGGCCGCGCCCGCTGATCGCCGACCTCCCCGAGGTGCGCCGCATCCTCGACGCCGAGCAGCACGCCGGCACCGGCACCGGCAACGGCACCGGCAACGGCGCCGGCGGCGACGGTGTCGCGGCGGACGCGGACCGGCTGGTCGCCGAGCTGCGCGGCATGAGCGCCGACGAGGCCGAACGGACCCTGCTCGGCCTGGTCCGTACCCACGTCGCCGCGGTCCTCGGGCACGACGGGGCCGCCGCGGTCGAGGCGAGCCGCGCCTTCAAGGACTTCGGCTTCGACTCCCTCACCGCCGTCGAGCTGCGCACCCGCCTCGGCTCGGCCACCGGGCTGCGGCTGCCCGCCAGCCTCGTCTTCGACCACCCCACCCCCGCCGCCCTGGCCGCGCACTTCCGCGCCGAACTCCTCGGCGAGGACACGGCGCCCGCCCTGCCGGCGCTCGCGGAGATCGACAAGCTGGAGTTCGCCCTCGCCTCGGTCCCCGAGGACGACGCCGCCGAACGCGCCCGCGTCACGGCCCGGCTCGAAGCGCTCCTGGCGAACTGGAACAGGACCGAACGCGCCGCGCACGCCCGGGAGGACGAGGAAACAGCCATCGAATCGGCGTCCGCCGAGGACCTCTTCGACATCATCAACAACGAATTCGGAAAATCCTGACCTTTGATGCCCGATCCGATGCCCCAGCCGAATCCCGCATGCAATCCGCAGTTCTCCAGGAGGTGACGTTCCAGTGGCCGGCACGAACGAAGAAAAGCTTCTCGAAAACCTGAAGTGGATGACCACGGAGCTCCGACGGGCCCGCCGCCGTCTCCAGGAGGTCGAGCAGGACGCCCACGAGCCCATCGCCATCGTCGCGATGAGCTGCCGCTTCCCCGGCGGCGTACGGTCCCCCGAGGACCTGTGGCGACTGGTCTTGGAGGGCGGTGACGCCATCACCGGATTCCCCGACGACCGCGGCTGGGACATCGCCTCCCTCGCCGACCCCGACCCCGACCGCAAAGGCACCTTCTACAACACCGGCGGCGGATTCCTCGACGACGCCCCCGTGTTCGATCCCGGATTCTTCGGCATATCGCCGCGCGAGGCCCTCGCCATGGACCCGCAGCAGCGCCAGATCCTCGAAACCTCCTGGGAGGTGTTCGAGCGCGCCGGAATCGACCCGGCGTCCGTGCGCGGAAGCCGCACCGGCGTCTACATCGGCGCCGGCGCCATGGGGTACGGGGCCGACCTGAAGGAGGTCCCGGAGGGCCTCGAAGGGCTGCTCCTGACCGGCGGCGCCACCAGCGTGCTGTCCGGCCGGGTCAGCTACGTCCTCGGCCTCGAGGGGCCCGCCGCCACCATCGACACGGCCTGCTCTTCCTCTCTGGTCGCCCTGCACCTGGCCACCCAGGCGCTGCGCGGCCGGGAGTGCTCGCTCGCCCTGGTCGGCGGCGTGTGCGTGATGCCCAGCCCCGACGTGTTCGTGGAGTTCAGCCGCCAGCGCGGCCTCGCCGCCGACGGCCGCTGCAAGTCCTTCGCCGCGGCCGCCGACGGCACCGGCTGGTCCGAGGGCGTCGGCGTCCTCCTCGTGGAGCGGCTCTCGGACGCCCGCCGCAACGGGCACCCCGTGCTGGCCGTCGTGCGCGGCTCCGCCGTCAACCAGGACGGCGCCAGCAACGGCCTCACCGCCCCCAACGGACCGTCCCAGCAGCGCGTCATCCGCCAGGCCCTCGAAAACGCCCGCCTCTCGACCGCCGAGGTCGACGCGGTCGAGGCGCACGGCACGGGCACCCGGCTCGGCGACCCCATCGAGGCGCAGGCGCTGCTCGCCACCTACGGCCAGGACCGCCCCGCCGGCCGGCCGCTCCGCCTCGGCTCCCTCAAGTCGAACCTCGGGCACACCCAGGCCGCCGCAGGCGTCGCCGGCATCATCAAGATGGTCATGGCGATGCGCCACGGCGTCCTCCCGCAGACCCTCCACGTCGACGAGCCCACCCCGGACGTCGACTGGTCGGCGGGAGCGGTGTCGCTCCTCACCGAGCCCATGGCCTGGCCCGAGACCGGCGCCCCGCGCCGCGCGGCCGTGTCCGCCTTCGGCGTCAGCGGCACCAATGCGCACACCGTCATCGAGCAGGCCCCCGAAGAGGAACCGCCGGGCGAGGAGCAGGAACCCGCTCCGTCCCAGGCTCCCGCTCCGTCCCGGCCTCCCGCTCCGTCCAGGCCCGCCGTGCTGCCCTGGACCCTGTCGGGCCGCGGCGCCACCGCGCTGCGCGCCCAGGCCGCCCGGCTGATCGCCGCCCGGGAGCAGAGCACCGCCGGCACCTCGGCCCTCGACCTCGGGTACGCGCTCGCCACCACCCGCGCCGCCCTGGAACACCGCGCGGTGCTCCTCGGCCGTACCGACGACGACCTCGACACCGCCCTCGCCGCCCTCGCCGCCGGCGAAGACGCCGCGGGCCTGGTCACGGACACCGCGGCCGAAGGCAAGACCGCATTCCTGTTCACCGGGCAGGGCAGCCAGCGCCTCGGTGCGGGCCGCGAACTGTACGACACCCACCCGGCGTTCGCGGACGCGCTCGACGCGGTGTGCGGCCGCCTCGACCCGCTCCTCGAACTCCCCCTCAAGGAGGTCCTGTTCGGATCGGACCCGGCCCTCCTGGACCGGACCGAGTACGCGCAGCCGGCCCTGTTCGCGATCGAGGTCGCGCTGTTCCGCCTCATGGAGAGCTGGGGCCTGCGGCCGGACGCGGTCGCCGGGCACTCCGTCGGCGAGATCGCCGCCGCCCACGTGGCCGGCGTGCTGACCCTCGACCACGCGTGTGCCCTGGTCGCCGCCCGCGCCAGGCTGATGCAGGAACTCCCCGCGGGCGGCGCCATGATCGCCGTCCAGGCCGCGGAGGACGACGTGCTGCCGCTGCTCACCGACCGGGTGGGCATCGCAGCCGTCAACGGCCCCCGCTCGGTCGTGGTCGCCGGCGACGAGGACGCCGCCCTCGCCATCGCGGCGGAGTTCGAGGCGCAGGGCCGCAAGACCAAGCGGCTCACCGTCAGCCACGCCTTCCACTCGCCCCGCATGGACGGCATGCTCGACGCCTTCCGCCGGGTGGCGCAGGGGCTCACCTACCAGGCCCCGCAGATCCCGGTCGTGTCCTGCCTGACCGGCGCCCCCGTCACCGGCGAGATGGGCTCGGCGGACTTCTGGGTGCGGCACGTCCGGGAGACGGTCCGCTTCCTCGACGCCGTCCGCGCCCTGGAGGCGGCCGGTGCGACGACGTACGTCGAACTCGGGCCCGACGGGGTGTTGTCCGCGCTCGCCCAGGCGTGCGTCACCGGCGGGGGCGCCGCGTTCGTCCCCGCGCTGCGCGCCGGGCGGCCCGAACCCGAAACGGCCCTCGAAGCCCTCGCCCGCGCCCACGCCCACGGCGCCACCGTCGACTGGTCGGCCTTCTTCGCCGGCACCAGCGCCCGCCGCACCGACCTGCCCACCTACGCCTTCCAGCACGAGCGCTACTGGCTGGAGCCCGGTGCCGCCACGGCCGGCGACGTGAGCGTGGCCGGCCTCGACCCCGCCGCGCACCCGCTGCTCGGAGCCGCCGTCACCCTCGCCGGCTCCGACCGCGTGCTGTGCACCGGCAGGCTCTCCCTGCGCACCCAGCCCTGGCTCGCCGACCACGCCCTCGCCGGTACGGCGGTACTGCCGGCCGCCGCGTTCGTCGAACTCGCCGTCCGCGCAGGCGACCGGGCCGGCTGCGGCCACGTCGCGGAGCTGGTGCTCGACACCCCGCTCGCGCTGCCCTCCGACGGTGCCGGCGTACGGGTCCAGGTGCTCGTCGAGGACCCCGACGAGCAGGGCCACCGCGTCTTCACCGTCTCCGCCCGACCGGAGGACGGCGACGCCGACCTCGGCGGGGACGGCGGCTGGACCCGCCACGCCCGCGGCGTCCTCGCCCCCGGGGCACCGGACACGACCGCCCCCGCGTCGTCCGACCTCGCCACGTGGCCGCCGGCCGGGGCGGAACCCCTCGACATCGGCCACTTGTACACGGATGCCGATGCCGATGCCGGCGCGGACGACGGCCTGCGGCGCGGCCCGTCGTTCCGGGCCATGGAGGCGGCCTGGCAACTGGACGACACCTACTTCGTACAGGTCCGGCTGCCCGAAGGCGGGCCCGAGGCCGCCGCGTTCGGTCTGCACCCGGTTCTGTTGGAAGCCGCCGCGCACGCCGCGGCCGTCCTGGTGTCCGACGGCCCGGATGCCGACGCCCGCGGCGCGGGCCTCGGACCCGGCAGCGTCTGGTCCGGCGTGACCCTGCACGCGGACGGCGCGGGCGCCCTGCGCGTCCGCATCCGGCCGGCCGCCGACGGCACCGCCGACCCGGCGTTCGCCCTGGACCTCGCCGACGACCACGGCGACCCGGTGGCCACCGTCGGCCGCCTGGCCCCGCAGCCGTTCACGGCCCCCGCCGCCGGCACCCCGCAACCCGTACCGGCCGTCGTGCGCGAGGCGCTGTTCCAGCTCGACTGGACCCGGCTGCCGCAGCCCCTGCCGACCGCCACCGGTGCGGCGTCCGACCCGGCCGGCGGCTGGGCCGTCCTCGGCCCCGCCGGGTTCGGCACGGCCACCCGCCACGCCGACCTGGCGGAGCTGGCCGCGGCCGCCGACGCCGGGGCCCCCGTACCCGGGTACGTCCTGGCCCCCTTCCCCCAGCAGGCCGCCGGCACCGGCCCGGACGCCCTGCGCGAGGCCACGCACCGGGCGCTCGCCCTCGTGCAGGCCTGGCTCGCCGACGACCGGTTCGCGGCCTCCCGCCTGGTCGTGCTGACCAGCGGCGCGGTCGCCGCTCCCGGCGCAGGCGGCGCGGACCTGCCGCACGCCGCCGTCCGCGGCCTGCTGCGCTCCGCGGAGACGGAGAACCCCGGCCGTTTCGTCCTCGCCGACGTCCCCGACCTCGCCGACCCGGCCGTGGCGGCCCTCCTCGCCGCGGCCCTCGCCTCCGGCGAGCCGGAGCTGCTGCTGGGCGACGGCACCGTCCACGTCCCGCGGCTGCACCGCACCCGCGTGACCACCGGCGCGACCGGAGGCGCCGCCATCGACCCGGCCGGCACCGCGCTGATCACCGGTGGCTCCGGCACCCTCGCCGGGATCGTCGCCCGCCACCTCGTCACCGCCCACGGCGTGCGCCGGCTGCTGCTGCTCAGCCGCCGCGGCGCCGACGCGCCCGGCGCCGCCGAACGCACCGCGGAACTCGCCGCGCTGGGCGCCGAGGTCGCCTGGGCCGCCTGCGACGCAGCCGACCGCGACGCCCTGGCCGCCGTCCTCTCCGCGATCCCCGCCGAGCACCCCCTCACCACCGTGGTCCACACGGCGGGCGTCCTCGACGACGGCGTGATCGGCTCCCTCACCCCCGAACGCCTGGACACCGTCCTGCAGCCGAAGGCCGTCGCCGCCCTCCACCTGCACGAGCTGACCCGCGACCTGCCGGTCACGGCGTTCGTCCTCTACTCCGCCGTCGCCGGCACCCTCGGCAGCGCCGGCCAGGCCAACTACGCCGGCGCCAACGTCCTCCTGGACGCCCTCGCCGAGCACCGCCACCACCGGGGCCTGCCCGCCACTGCGCTGGCCTGGGGCCTGTGGGCCGACGCCAGCGGCATGACCGGCGGACTCGACGAGGCCCACCTGCGCCGCATGGAGCAGCAGGGCATGGGCGCCCTCACCGCCGCCGACGGCATGGCCCTGCTCGACGCCGCACTCGCCTCCGGCCGGCCCGCCCTCGTCCCGGCCCGCCTCGACCCGGCCGCCCTCCGCGCCGCCGCCGCGCCCGGCCCGGTCGCCCCCGTGTTCCGGGAGCTCCTGGGCCCGGCGGGACGCCGTACCGCGCGCACCCGTACCGACGGCGGCACCCCGCTCGCCGAACGGCTCGCCGGCCTCACCCGCCCCGAACAGGACCGTGTCCTGCTCGACCTCGTACGGGCACAGGTCGCCTCCGTCCTCGGCCACGCCTCGGCCGAACACATCGAGCCCGCCAAGGCGTTCAAGGACCTCGGCTTCGACTCGCTGACGGCCGTCGAGCTCCGCAACCGGCTCGGCGCGGCCACCGGTCTGCGCCTGGCCAGCACGCTCGTCTTCGACTACCCGACGCCCACGGCGCTCGCCCACCAGATGCACGCCGAACTCCTCGGCGGGGAGGACGAGTCCGTCCGGGACGGGGCACCGGGCACGGCCGGGGCGGCCGCCGTCGACGACCCCATCGCCATCGTCGCCATGAGCTGCCGCTACCCCGGAGGCGTCCGCAGCCCCGAGGAGCTGTGGCGGCTCGTCGAGACCGGCGGCGACGCCATCGCCGGACTCCCCGGCAACCGCGGCTGGGACACCGCCGAGCTGCGCGCCGCCGAGGCGGGCCACGGCCGGGCCTTCCAGGGCGGATTCCTCTACGACGCCGACTCCTTCGACGCCGACTTCTTCGGGATCTCGCCGCGCGAGGCCCTGGCCATGGACCCGCAGCAGCGGCTCCTGCTGGAGGCCTCCTGGGAGACGGTCGAGCGGGCCGGCATCGACCCGTCGACGCTGCGCGGCAGCCGCGCGGGCGTGTTCGTCGGAGCCTCCTACACCGGCTACGACGCCCAGCTGGAGCGGTCCGCCGACGTGGACGGCGTCCTCGGCCACGTGATGACCGGCAACGCGGGCAGCATCATGTCCGGCCGCGTCGCCTACGCCCTGGGCCTGGAGGGCCCGGCCGTCACCGTCGACACCGCCTGCTCCTCCTCGCTGGTCGCCCTGCACTGGGCGATCCAGGCGCTGCGGGCCGGTGAGTGCAGCCTGGCGCTCGCGGGCGGCGTGACGGTCATGTCGACGCCGGGCACGTTCAGCGAGTTCAGCCACCAGGGCGGACTCGCCCCCGACGGCCGCTGCAAGGCGTTCGCGGCTGGCGCGGACGGCACCGGTTGGGGTGAGGGCGTCGGGATGCTGCTCGTGGAGCGGTTGTCGGACGCCCGGCGCAACGGGCATCCGGTGCTCGCGGTCGTGCGTGGCTCGGCGGTGAACCAGGATGGTGCGAGCAACGGTCTGACGGCTCCGAACGGTCCGTCGCAGCAGCGGGTGATCCGTGCCGCGCTCGCCAGCGCGGGCCTGTCGGCCGCGGAGGTCGACGTGGTCGAGGCGCACGGCACGGGTACCCGGCTCGGTGACCCGATCGAGGCGCAGGCGCTCCTGGCTACCTACGGCCGGGAGCGGACCGAGGGGCAGCCGCTGCTCCTCGGCTCGATCAAGTCGAACATCGGGCACACGCAGGCCGCGGCCGGCGTGGCGGGTGTCATCAAGATGGTCATGGCGATGCGCCACGGGGTGCTGCCGCAGACCCTGCACGTCGACGAGCCCACCCCGCACGTCGACTGGACCGCCGGCGACATCGCCCTGCTGACCGAGGCCACGGCCTGGCCCGAGACCAGCCGGCCGCGGCGCGCCGCGGTGTCCTCGTTCGGCATCAGCGGCACCAACGCCCACACCATCATCGAGCAGGCCCCGCAGCCCGCGGACCGGTCCGCGCCGGCCCCGACGGCTCCCGCCGCCGGACCGTTCCCGTACGTCCTGTCGGCCCGGAACCCGCAGGCGCTCCGTGCCCAGGCCGCCCGGCTGCTTCCCGTCGCCGAAGCCGCCGCCGAGGCCGGTGGCGCGGCCGGTGGCGAGAACGGCTCCGGTCTCGTCGACCTGGCGTACTCCCTGGCCACCGGCCGCACGGGCCTCGAACACCGGGCGGCGTTCACCGCCGCCGACCGCGCGGGCCTGCTGGGCGCGCTCACCGCCCTCGCGGCCGACGAGCAGACCCCGGGGCTGATCCGCGGTTCGGTGACCGGCGGCCGCCTGGCGTTCCTCTTCACCGGGCAGGGCAGCCAGCGGCTCGGGACGGGCCGGGAGCTGTACGCGTCCCAGCCGGAGTTCGCGGCCGCGCTGGACGCGGTGTGCGAGCAGCTCGACGCGCACCTCGAACTGCCTCTGAAGGACGTGCTGTTCGGCACCGACGCCGATCTGCTGGACCGGACCGGGTACGCCCAGCCGGCCCTGTTCGCCGTCGAGGTCGCCCTGTTCCGGCTCGTGGAGAGCCGGGGCCTGGTGCCGGACTTCCTGTCCGGCCACTCGATCGGCGAGATCACCGCCGCGCACGTCGCCGGGGTGCTGTCCCTGGACGACGCCTGCACCCTGGTCGCGGCCCGCGGCCGGCTGATGCAGGCACTCCCGCCCGGCGGCGTGATGATCGCCGTCCAGGCCTCGGAGGACGAGGTCGCGCCCCTGCTCACCGACCGGGTGAGCATCGCCGCGGTCAACGGCCCGCAGTCGGTCGTCATCGCCGGCGACGAGGACGCGGCGGTCACCGTCGCCGAGTCGTTCGCCGACCGGAAGACCAAGCGGCTCAGCGTCAGCCACGCCTTCCACTCGCCGCACATGGACGGCATGCTGGCCGACTTCCGCAAGGTGGCCGAGGAACTGTCGTACGGCACCCCGCGCATCCCGGTCGTGTCGAACCTGACCGGCGCCCTCGTCACCGACGAGATGGCCTCCGCCGACTTCTGGGTGCGGCACGTCCGCGAGGCGGTCCGCTTCCTCGACGGCATCCGCGCCCTGGAGGCCGCGGGCGTCACGACGTACCTGGAACTCGGGCCCGACGGAGTGCTCTCGGCCCTCGCCCAGGACTGCGTGACCGAGGACGCTGTGTTCGCGCCCCTGCTGCGCCCGGGCCGACCCGAGGCCGAGACCGTCGTCTCCGCCGTCACCCGGGCCCATGTCCACGGCGCCGCCGTCGACTGGTCGGCGTTCTACGCCGGTACCGGCGCCCGCCGCGTCGACCTGCCCACCTACCCCTTCCAGTCGCGGCGCCACTGGCCCGAGCCCGCCGCCGCGCCCGCGGCCGGGACGGCTCAGGGCGGCCCCGCCCTGAGCGAGGCCGACGCCCGGTTCTGGGACGTCGTGGAGCGGTCCGACCTGGCCGCGCTCGCCGACGAGTTCGCCGTCGACGGCGACCAGCCGCTCGGCACCGCCCTGCCCGCCCTCTCCGCCTGGCGGCGCGGCCGGCAGGCCCAGGCGCAGGCCGACTCCCTCCTCTACCGCGTCACCTGGCAGCCGTGGACCGGGACCGGCGACCGGGCCACCGCACCGGCAGCCCCCACCGGCACCTGGCTGGTCGCCGTACCGGCCGCACAGGCGGACGACCCGTGGGTCCGCGCCCTCACCGACCACATGGGCGACGGCGGCGCCCGGATCCTGCCGCTCCCGCTCGACACCGCGGACGGCGACCCGGCCGTGCTGCGGGCCCGCCTGCACGAGCGGCTGCGCGAGACGGGAGCTGCGGGAGCGGTCACCGGCATCCTGTCGCTCCTCGCGCTCGACGAGCGGCCGCACCCGGAGCACCCCGGGGTGCCCGTCGGGCTGGCCCTCACCCACGCCCTAGCCGCCGTGCTCACCGGCCCCGACGCGGACGCCGGCTGCGGTGACGCCCCCTTGTGGTGCGTCACCCGCGACGCCGTCGCCGCCGCCCCCGGCGATACGCTCGGCGGCGCCGCCCAGTCCCAGGTCTGGGGCCTGGGCCGGGTCATCGCCCTGGAGCACCCCGCCCGCTGGGGCGGACTCGTCGACCTGCCCGAGGTGTGCGACGAGCGCGCCCTGTCGCGGTTCGCCGACGCCCTCACCGGCGCCGGCGACGAGGACCAGCTCGCGATCCGCTCCGCCGGCACCCTCGTACGACGCCTCGGACGCGCCACCCCGGCCGACCGCGGCTCCACCGCCCGGTGGACCCCGCGCGGCACCGTGCTCGTCACCGGTGGCACGGGCGCCCTCGGCCGGCACGTGGCCCGCCGCCTCGCCGAACGCGGTGCGGAACGGCTCGTGCTCGTCAGCCGCAGCGGCGCCGACGCGCCCGGCGCCGCCGAGATCCGCACGGAGCTCGAAGCACTCGGCACGACCGTGACCGTCGCGGCCTGCGACGTCACCGACCGGGACGCGCTCGCGGCGCTCGCCGCCGGCCTCGCGGCCGACGGCACCCCGGTCCGCGCCGTGGTCCACGCCGCGGGCGTCTCCCAGCCGCCCGGCACCGGCACCGACCTGCCCGGCTTCGCCCGGGTCGTCACCGCCAAGACCGCCGGCGCCGTCCACCTCGACGCGCTGTTCGACGCGCCGGACTCCCTCGACGCGTTCGTCCTCTTCTCGTCCATCGCCGGCACCTGGGGCAGCGGCGGCCAGGGGGCGTACGCGGCCGCGAACACCTTCCTCGACGCGCTCGCCGAACGCCGCGCCGCCCGCGGGCTCGCCGCCACGGCGATCGCCTGGGGACCGTGGGCCGACGGCGGCATGGCCACCGAAGGCGACGCGGAGGAGCAGCTCACCCGGCGCGGACTGCCGCCCGTCGCCCCGGCGACGAACCTCCTCGCCCTGGAAAGCGCCCTCGCGGGCCCGGACCCGGCGGTGACCGCCGCGGACGTCGACTGGGCGCGGTTCGCGCCGGTGTTCGCTGCGGCCCGGCGCCGCCCGCTCATCGACGACCTGCCCGAGGTACGCGCCGCACTGTGCCAGGACCCGGCGACCGGCAGCCCGGCCGCGGCCGGCGACCCGTCCGCGGACCTGCTCCGCCGGCTGGCAGACCTGTCCGGGGACGACCGGGACACCGCCCTCCTCGACCTCGTGCGCGAGCACGCGGCCGCGGCCCTCGGCCACCCGTCCGCCGACGCCGTCGCACCCGACCGGGCGTTCAAGGACCTCGGCTTCGACTCCCTGACCGCCGTCGACCTGCGCAACCGCCTCGGCGCCGCGTGCGGACTGCGGCTCCCGTCCAGCCTCGTCTTCGACTACCCCAACCCGCAGGCCCTGACCCGCCACCTGCTGCGCACCCTCTTCACCGAGGGGCCCGGCGGTGCGGCGGCCGGCGCGACCGGCGGAGCGGCGGACCTGGACACCGACCCGCAGGACGCCGAGCTGCGGCGGACGCTGGCCACCATCCCCCTCGGCCGCATCCGTGCCGCAGGACTCCTCGACACCCTCCTCCAGCTCGCCGGACCCGACACCCCGGCCGACGCCGACGCCGGCCCGGACACCGCCGAACCCGTCGCGTCCATCGACGAGATGGACCTCCAGGACCTCCTCGACCTCGCCCTCGACGGCGGCGGCGACCCCGGGGACGACGACACCCCCGGCAACACGACCAGCAACAGCAACTTCTGACGTGCCCGAAGTGCGGAGCAAATGATGACCACCCCGAACGAAAAAGTCGTTGAAGCGCTGCGGGCCTCCCTCAAGGAAACCGAGCGGCTGCGCCGCCGGAACCAGGAGCTCACCGACGCCTCCCGCGAACCCGTCGCGATCGTCGGCATGAGCTGCCGCTTCCCCGGCGGAGTCGGCTCGCCCGAGGACCTGTGGAAGCTCGTCGAGAACGGCGGCGACGCCATCTCGGGCTTCCCCGCCGACCGCGGCTGGGACGTCGAGTCGCTGTACGACCCCGACCCCGACCACCCCGGCACCACCTACGCCCGCCACGGCGGATTCCTCTACGAGGCCCCCCAGTTCGACCCGGCCTTCTTCGGGATCTCCCCGCGCGAGGCCCTCGCCATGGACCCGCAGCAGCGGCTCCTGCTGGAGACCACCTGGGAGGTCTTCGAGCGGGCCGGCATCGACCCGGCGACCCTGCGCGGCAGCCGGGCCGGCGTCTTCGTCGGCGCATCCGCCAACGCGTACGGCGCCGGCTCGGGCGACCTGCCCGACGGGGTGGAGGGACACCTCCTCACCGGCACCGCCTCCAGCGTCGTCTCCGGCCGCCTCGCCTACGTGTTCGGGCTGGAGGGCCCCGCCGCCACCGTCGACACGGCCTGCTCGTCCTCCTCCGTCGCCCTGCACATGGCCGTCCAGGCACTCCGCCAGGGCGAATGCTCCCTGGCCCTGGCCGCCGGCGTCACCGTCCTCGCCGGCCTGGACGTCTTCGTCGAGTTCAGCCGCCAGCGCGGCCTGTCGCCCGACGGCCGCTGCAAGTCCTTCGCCGAGGCCGCCGACGGCACCGGCTGGTCCGAGGGCGTCGGCGTGCTCCTCGTGGAGCGCCTGTCCGACGCCCGCCGCAACGGCCACCGGATCCTGGCCCTCGTCCGCGGCTCCGCCGTCAACCAGGACGGCGCGAGCAACGGCCTCACCGCCCCCAACGGGCCCGCCCAGCAGCGCGTCATCCGCCAGGCCCTCGAAAGCGCCCGCCTCACCCCCGCCGACATCGACGTCGTCGAGGCCCACGGCACCGGCACCACCCTCGGCGATCCCATCGAGGCGCAGGCCCTGCTCGCCACCTACGGCCAGGACCGCCCGGCGGACCGACCGCTCTGGCTGGGCTCCCTGAAGTCGAACATCGGGCACACCCAGAACACCGCAGGCATCGCCGGCATCATCAAGATGGTCATGGCGATGCGGCACGGGGTCCTGCCGAAGACCCTGCACGTGGACGCGCCGACCTCGCACGTCGACTGGGAGGCCGGCGCGGTCAGCCTGCTCACCGAGCAGCGGCCGTGGCCCCGGTCCGGGCGCCCGTACCGGGCCGGCGTCTCCGCCTTCGGCGTCAGCGGCACCAACGTCCACACCATCATCGAGCAGGCGCCGGAGGCCGACCGCGCCCCGGAGCAGCAGCCCGGGGACACCGCACCGCAGCCGCCGCAGATCGTGCCGTGGCTGCTCTCGGCGAAGGGCCGGGACGCCCTGCGCGAGCAGGCGGCACGGCTGCTCGCGTACGCCCGGGAGCACGACGGGACCGCCCCGCTCGACATCGCGTCGTCGCTGGCGGCGGGCCGGGCACAGTTCGAGGACCGGGCCGCGGTCGTGGCCGCGGACCGCGAGGGCCTGCTGGCCGGACTGGCGGCGCTGGCGGAGGGCGGCTCCGCAGCGAGCGCCGTGACGGGCTCGCCGGCCGGCGGGAAGGTCGCCTTCCTGTTCACCGGGCAGGGCAGCCAGCGGCTCGGCATGGGCCGCGAGCTGTACGAGGCGTTCCCCGTGTTCGCCCAGGCCCTCGACGCCGTCTGCGAACGGCTGGAACTCCCGCTGAAGGAGGCCCTGTTCGGGTCGGACGCGGAGCTGCTGGACCGGACCGGGTACACCCAGCCCGCCCTGTTCGCGATCGAGGTGGCGCTGTTCCGCCTCGTCGAGTCGTGGGGCCTGAAGCCGGACTTCGTGGCCGGTCACTCGATCGGTGAGATCGCGGCGGCGCACGTCGCCGGGGTGCTGTCCCTGGAAGACGCCTGCACCCTGGTCGCCGCCCGCGGCCGGCTGATGCAGGCGCTCCCGGCCGGCGGTGTGATGATCGCCGTCCAGGCGTCGGAGGACGAGGTCCTGCCGCTGCTGACCGAGGGCGTGGGCGTCGCCGCCGTCAACGGCCCGCAGTCGGTGGTCGTCGCGGGAGACGAGGACGCCGCCGTCGCCCTCGCGGCCGGCTTCGAGGCCCAGGGCCGCAAGACCAGGAAGCTGACCGTCAGCCACGCCTTCCACTCGCCGCACATGGACGGCATGCTGGACGACTTCCGCCAGGTGGTGGCCGGGCTGACCTTTGAGGCCCCCCGCCTCCCGGTCGTGTCCTGCCTGACCGGCGCACTCGTCACGGACGAGATGGGCACGGCGGACTTCTGGGTGCGGCACGTCCGCGAGGCCGTCCGCTTCCTCGACGGCATCCGCGCCCTCGAAGCCGCCGGCGTGAAGGCGTACCTCGAACTCGGGCCCGACGGGGTGCTGTCCGCCCTCGCGCCGGAGTGCGTCACCGAGGACGCGGTCTTCGTACCCGTCCTCCGCAAGGGCCGCGACGAGGCCGAGACCCTCGTCACCGCCCTCGCCCGGGCCCATGCCCACGGCGTCCGCGTCGACTGGCAGGCCTTCTTCGCCGGCACCGGCGCCCGCCGGGTCGACGACCTGCCCACCTACGCCTTCCAGCGGCAGCGGTACTGGATCGAGCCCGGTAGCCGGATCGGCGACCTCACCGCCGCCGGCCTGGCCGCGGCCGCGCACCCGCTGCTCGGTGCGACGGTCGCCCTCGCCGACTCCGACGGCTTCGCCTTCACCAGCCTGCTGTCCGCCGCCACCCACCCCTGGCTGGCCGACCACCAGGTGATGGGCAGCATCCTGCTCCCCGGCACGGCCTTCGTCGACCTGGCGGTCTGGGCCGGTGACCAGGTCGGCTGCGACACCCTCGAGGAACTGACCCTCGAGGCACCGTTCGTCCTGCCCGAACGCGGCGGCGTACAGCTCCAGATCAACGTGAGCGCACCCGACGCCGACGGCTCCGGCCGGCGCTCCTTCAGCCTGTCCTCCCGCCCGCAGGACAGCGCCGCAGACGAGCCGTGGACCCGGCACGCCGGAGGTGTCCTCGCCCGCGCCGCCGTCCCCGCCCGGTCGGTGTTCGCGGCCGGCCAATGGCCCCCGGCCGACGCCGAACCCCTCGCCACGGACGGCCTGTACGCCGACCTGGCCGAGGTCGGCATGGGCTACGGCCCGACCTTCCGCGGCCTCACCGCAGCCTGGCGGCACGGCGACGGCGTCTACGCCGAGGTCGCCCTGCCCGAGGAAACCGCCGCCGCGGCCCGCGACTTCGGCCTCCACCCGGCGCTGCTGGACGCGGCACTGCACACCCTCGGCCTCGGCGTCCTGGGCGGCACCGAGGGCGAGGGCCGGCTCCCGTTCGCGTGGAGCGGCGTGACCCTCCACGCGAGCGGCGCCGACGCCCTGCGCGTCCACCTCGCCCCGACCGGCGCCGGCGACGGCGTCCGCCTGGAGATCGCGGACGTGACGGGCGCACCCGTCGCGACCGTCGACTCGCTCGTCCTGCGGGCCGTTTCGGCCGAGCAGGTCCGGGCGGCGCGCACCGCGCACCACGAGGCGGTGTTCCGCACGGAGTGGACGGCCCTGCCCGCCGCCACCGCGCCCACCCCCGACGCCGACACCCACGGGGACGGCGACGGGGACGGGGATGCGTACGGGCGCGGTCGTTGGGCGGTCCTGGGGGCCGAGGTTCCCACCACCCTGCTCGGCACGGACGCCGCCCACGACGCCGACGGCGTCGCCGTCTACGCGGACCCGGCCGAACTGGCCGCCGCGGTCGACGCCGGAGCACCCGTCCCGGACGTCGTGTTCGCCGTCTACGCACCGGCCGGCGCCGCCGCGCCGGAACTGTCCGCCGAGGCCGTGCACCGGGCCACGCACCACGCCCTCGCCCTCGCCCGGACCTGGCTGGGGGAGGAGCCGTTCACCGGCGACCGCCTCGCCGCCACCCGCCTCGTCGTCCTCACCTCGGGCGCGGTCGCGACCGGTGTCGGCACCACCGGAGCCGACACCGTCACCGACCCCGTCCACGCGGCCGTACGCGGCCTGCTGCGCTCCGCACAGGCCGAGCACCCCGACCGGCTGCTGCTGCTCGACACCGACGGCACCGAGGACTCCGTACGCGCCCTGCCCGCCGCCCTCGCCGCAGCCCGGGCCGCCGGCGAGCCGGAACTCGCCCTGCGCTCCGGCACCGCCCTCGCACCCCGCCTCGCCCGCGTGGCCCGGCGATCCGACGAGGCGGAGCAGGAGCAGCAGGAGCGGCAGGCCCCGTCCGGTGTTCGGTACGCGCCGGACTCGACCGTGCTGATCACCGGCGCCGGCGGCCTCCTCGGCGGGCTGATCGCCGGCCGCCTCGTCGCCGAGCACGGCGTACGGCACCTGCTGCTCGTCGGCCGCCGCGGCGGCTCCACCCCCGAGGCCCGGCACCTCACCGACGAACTCACCGCCGCGGGCGCCTCGGTGACCTGGGCCGCCTGCGACGTCGCCGACCGCGACGAGCTGGCCGCCGTACTGGCGGCCGTACCCGCCGAGCACCCGCTCGGTGCGGTCGTCCACACCGCCGGCGTCCTGGACGACGGCGTGATCACCTCCCTCACCCCCGAGCGCCTGTCGGCCGTCCTGCGCCCCAAGGTCGACGCGGCCGTCCACCTGCACGAGCTGACCCGCGACCTCGACCTCTCCGCCTTCCTCCTCTTCTCCTCCATCGGCGGCGTCTTCGGCGGCGCCGGCCAGGGCAACTACGCGGCCGCCAACGTCTTCCTCGACGCCCTCGCCCGGCACCGCCGGTCCCTCGGGCTCCCCGCCACCTCCCTCGCCTGGGCCCTGTGGGCCGACGGCTCGGGCATGGCCGGCAGCCTCACCGAAGCCGACGTCAGCCGCATGACCCGCGGTGGACTGCCCCCGCTCACCTCGGCCGAGGGCCTCGACCTGTTCGACCTCGCGCACCACCTCGACGAGCCCGTGCCCGTCCTGATGCGCGTCGACCCCGCCGGGCTGCACCCCCAGGCCCAGGCCGGCACCCTGTCCCCGCTGCTCCGCGGACTCGTCCGGGTACCCGCCCGCCGGTCCGCGGGCGCCGCGGCCGCCGCCGCGGGCGCGGCCGGTCTGCAGCAGCGCCTGGCCGGCCTCACCGCCGCCGAGCAGGAGCGCACGCTCCTCGACCTCGTCCGCAAGCAGGTCGCCGCGGCCCTCGGCCACCCGAACGCGGCCGCCGTCGAGCCGGGCCGCTCCTTCAAGGAGCTGGGCTTCGACTCGCTCACCGCCGTCGAACTGCGCAACCTGCTCGGCGAGGCCACCGGCCGCCGCCTGCCCGCCACCCTCGTCTTCGACTACCCGACGGCCACCGCCCTCGCCCAGTACCTCCGCGAGGAGCTCCTCGGCGACCTCGCCGACGACACCGCCGACGCCGGCACCGCACCGGGCGCGGCCGGCGCCGGCCGCCTCCCGGCCCGCCGACGGGCCGCCTCCGCGGCACGCGCCGCCCACGACGCCGCCGACGACCCGATCGCCATCGTCGCGATGAACTGCCGCTTCCCCGGCGGCATCACCTCCCCCGAGGACCTGTGGCGGATGCTCGCCGAGGGCCGCGACGGCATCACCGCCTTCCCCGCCGACCGCGGCTGGGACCTGGACACCCTCTACAGCGACGACCCCGACCGCGAAGGCACCAGCTACGTCCGCGAGGGCGGCTTCCTGCACGAGGCCGCCGACTTCGATGCCGCCTTCTTCGGGATCTCCCCGCGCGAGGCCCTCGCCATGGACCCGCAGCAGCGCCTGCTGCTGGAGACCACCTGGGAGACCTTCGAACGCGCGGGCATCGACCCGACCGGCCTGCGGGGCAGCCGCACCGGCGTGTTCGTCGGCTCCAACGCCCAGGACTACCTCCAGCTCTGGCTCGACGACGCCAACGCCGCCGACCTCGAAGGCCACCTCGGCACCGGCAACGCGGCCAGCGTCGTCTCCGGCCGCATCTCCTACACCTTCGGCCTGGAGGGCCCGGCCGTCACCATCGACACGGCCTGCTCCTCGTCACTCGTCACCCTGCACCTCGCCGCCCAGGCCCTGCGCCGCGGCGAATGCACGATGGCCCTCGCCGGCGCCGTGACCGTCATGTCCACGCCCGGCGCGTTCACCGAGTTCAGCCGCCAGCGCGGCCTGGCCGGCGACGGCCGCATCAAGGCGTTCGCCGCCGCCGCCGACGGCACGATCTGGTCCGAAGGCGTCGGCCTGCTCCTCCTGGAGCGGCTCTCCGACGCCCGCCGCAACGGCCACCCGGTCCTCGCCGTGGTCCGCGGCACCGCCGTCAACCAGGACGGCGCCTCCAACGGGCTCACCGCCCCCAACGGCCCCTCGCAGCAGCGCGTCATCCGCGAGGCCCTCGCCGACGCCGGCCTGTCGGCCGCCGAGGTCGACGCCGTCGAGGCGCACGGCACGGGCACCCGGCTCGGCGACCCGATCGAGGCGCAGGCCCTGCTCGCCACGTACGGGCAGGACCGGCCGGAAGACCGTCCGCTGTTCCTGGGCTCGGTGAAGTCCAACATCGGGCACACCCAGGCCGTCGCCGGCGCCGCCGGCATCATCAAGATGGTCATGGCCATGCGGCACGGGCTGCTCCCGCAGACCCTCCACATCGACGAGCCGACCCCCTACGTCGACTGGTCCGCCGGCGACATCGAGCTGCTGACCGAGCAGCGGCCGTGGCCCGAGACCGGACGCCCGCGCCGCGCCGGCATATCCTCCTTCGGATACAGCGGCACCAACGCCCACGCCGTCCTCGAACAGGCACCGCAGGCGGGCGAGACGGCGTCGCCCACGGAGCCCGCCACGCCAGCCGGGGCCGGGCTGTCGGTCCTCCCGGTCCCGCCGGTCCTCCCGGTCCTGCCGTGGACGGTCTCCGGTCGCACGGCAGCCGCCCTGCGCGCCCAGGCGGCGCGCCTGCTCCCGGCCGCGGCCGACGTGCTGGCGGCTTCCGGAGCCCGGGGCGCGCTCGACCTCGGCCACTCCCTGGCCGTGCACCGGGCCGCCCTGGAGCACCGCGCGGTGGTGTTCGGCGAGCCGTCGGACGGCGAGGCACTCGTCGCCCGCCTGGACGCCCTCGCGACCGGCGAGCAGCTTCCGGGACTGGTACAGGGCTCGGTGTCGGGCGGCGGGCTGGCCTTCCTGTTCACCGGGCAGGGCAGCCAGCGGCTCGGCATGGGCCGCGAGCTGTACGACGCCTTCGCCGTGTTCGCCCGGGCCCTCGACGCCGTCTGCGAGAAGCTGGCACTTCCGCTGAAGGACGTGCTGTTCGGGACGGACGCGGGCCTGCTGGACCGGACGGAATGGACGCAGCCGGCGCTGTTCGCCGTCGAGGTGGCGCTGTTCCGCCTCGTCGAATCGTGGGGTGTGCGACCGGACTTCGTGGCCGGCCACTCGATCGGCGAGATCGCCGCCGCGCACGTCGCGGGCGTCCTGTCCCTGGACGACGCCTGCACGCTGGTCGCGGCCCGCGGCCGGCTGATGCAGGCACTTCCGGCCGGCGGCGCCATGATCGCGGTGCAGGCCTCGGAGGACGAGGTCCTGCCGCTGCTCACCGACGGGGTGGGCATCGCCGCGGTCAACGGCCCGCAGTCGGTGGTCATCGCCGGTGACGAGGACGCCGTGGTCGCGATCGCAGAGTCGTTCGCGGGTCGCAAGACCAAGCGGCTGACGGTCAGCCACGCGTTCCACTCGCCGCACATGGACGGCATGCTGGACGACTTCCGCGAGGTGGTGGCGGGGCTGGCGGTGGCGGCCCCCACCATCCCGGTCGTGTCGTGCCTGACCGGTGCCGTCGTCACCGAGGAGATGGCCTCGCCCGACTTCTGGGTGCGGCACGTCCGCGAGGCCGTCCGCTTCCTCGACGGCATCCGCGCCCTGGAAGCCGCCGGCGCGACCACCTTCATCGAGCTCGGGCCGGACGGCGTGCTCTCCGCACTCGCCCAGGAATGCCTGACGGGCACGGCCGACATCGCCTTCGTCCCCGTACTGCGTGCCGGCCGCCCGGAGGCGGAGACGGCGGTCGCCGCCGTCGCCCGGGCCTACGTGCGGGGCGTGGAGGTGGACTGGTCCGCGTTCTTCGCCGGTACCGGCGCACAGCGCGTCGGGCTGCCGACGTACGCCTTCCAGCGGCAGCGCTACTGGCCGGAGAAATCACTGTCGGCAGGCAGCACGGTGCCCGCCGCGGCACCCGGCGCCGTGGACGCCCGCTTCTGGGAGGCGGTGGAGCACGGGGACCTCGCGTCGCTGGCCGCCGAGCTGGAGGTGGCCGCCGATGCGCCGTTCAGCGAGCTCGTCCCCGCCCTGTCCGCATGGCGGCGACAGGGCCAGGAGCAGTCCGAGGTGGACGGCTGGCGCTACCGGGTGTCGTGGAAGCCGCTGACGGATGTCGCGGTCGCCGCGCGACTGTCCGGTGTCTGGCTGGTCGTGGCTCCTGCTGCCGGTGTCGACGGCACCGCGGCCGTGGTGGACGCTCTGGCCGCGCGTGGTGCCGAGGTCCGTCAGCTGGTGGTCGAGGCCGGTGCCGATCGTGGCGTGGTGGCCGGGCTGCTGTCGGGGGCCGGTGCCCCGGTGGCCGGTGTGGTGTCGCTGCTCGCGCTGGACGAGGCCGCGGGTGTCGTGGCCACGGCCGTGTTGGTGCAGGCGCTCGGTGATGCGGGGGTGGAGGCGCCGTTGTGGTGCCTGACCCGCGGTGCGGTGAGTGTGGGTCGTTCGGACCGGCTCGTCTCTGCGGTTCAGGCGCAGGTGTGGGGTCTGGGCCGGGTGGCTGCCCTTGAGCTGCCCGAGCGTTGGGGCGGTGTGGTGGACCTGCCGGAGGTGTGGGACGAGCGGGTGATGGGTCGGCTGGTCGGTGTACTGGCCGGCGGTGTCGCCGGTGAGGACCAGGTCGCGGTCCGCTCCTCGGGTGTCTTCGGACGCCGCCTGGTCCGGGCGGCCCGCCCGGAGGGCCTTGCGCCCTGGATCCCGTCCGGGACGGTGCTGGTGACCGGTGGTACGGGCGCTCTGGGTGGGCGGGTGGCCCGCTGGTTGGCCGGTGCGGGCGTGGAGCGGTTGGTGCTGACCAGCCGTCGGGGCGTCGATGCGCCGGGCGCCGCCGAACTGGCCGACGAGCTGGCGGAACTCGGTGTCGACGTGTCGGTCGTGGCGTGCGACGCCGCCGACCGGGACGCCCTCCGCACGCTGCTGGCGGCCGAGGCGGAGACCCTGACGGCCGTCGTCCACACCGCCGGAATCCTGGACGACGGCATCCTGGACGCGCTGACGCCGGACCGCTTCGAGAACGTCCTGCGGGCGAAGGCGACCTCCGCGCTCCACCTCCATGAGCTGACCGTCGAACTCGGCATCGAGCTGTCGGCGTTCGTGCTGTTCTCCTCCATGAGCGGCACCATCGGCGCCGCCGGACAGGCCAACTACGCCGCCGCCAACGCACACCTCGACGCCCTCGCCGAGCAGCGCCGGGCCGCCGGACTCGCGGCGACCTCCCTCGCCTGGGGCCCGTGGGCCGAGGGCGGCATGGCCGCCGACGAGGCCCTCGAAGCGCGGATGCGTCGGGGCGGCGTACCGCCCATGAACGCCGACCTCGCCCTCACTGCGCTCCGCCAGGCCGTCGGCTCCGACGACGCCGCCCTCACGATCGCCGACTTCGACTGGGCGACGTTCGCGCCCGGCTTCACGGCGGTACGCGCCGGGCGGCTGCTCGCCGACCTCCCCGAGGCCGAGGCCGCCACCGTCGGTGCACAGCCCGCGGGCGACCACACCGGCCGCTCGGGCGGGTCGCTCGCCGCGCACCTCGGGACCCTGACCGAGGGCGACCGGGAGCCGTTCCTGCTCGACCTCGTCCGCACTCAGGTCGCCGATGTCCTCGGCCACACGGGCGCCGAGGACATCGAGTCCGGGCGGGCCTTCCGCGAGATCGGCTTCGACTCGCTCACCGCCGTCGAACTCCGCAACCGGCTCGGCGCGGCCAGCGGACTGCGGCTGCCGGCCACGCTCGTCTACGACTACCCGACCCCGGCCGCCCTCGCCGCCCACCTGCTCTCCGAACTCCTCGGCACGCAGGACGAGGTGACCGGCCCGGTGGCCGCGGCCACCGCCGACGACCCGATCGCGATCGTCGCCATGAGCTGCCGCTTCCCCGGCGGGGTGCGCACACCCGAGGACCTCTGGCAGCTGCTGGCGTCCGGCACCGACGCGATCTCGGACCTCCCCCTGGACCGCGGCTGGGACCTCGACGCCCTGTACGACGCCGATCCCGGCGCACAGGGCACCTCGTACACCCGGCAGGGCGGCTTCCTCTACGACGCCGCCGACTTCGACGCCGACTTCTTCGGCATCTCGCCCCGCGAGGCCCTCGCCATGGACCCGCAGCAGCGGCTCCTGCTGGAAACCTCCTGGGAGGCGTTCGAACGGGCCGGCATCGACCCCGAGACCCTGCGCGGCAGTCAGGCCGGCGTGTTCGTCGGCACCAACGGCCAGGACTACCTGTCCGTGCTCCTGGAGGACCCGTCAGGCCTCGAAGGCCACCTGGGCACCGGAAACGCGGCCAGCGTCGTCTCCGGCCGCCTGTCGTACGTGTTCGGCCTCGAGGGCCCGGCCGTCACCGTCGACACCGCCTGCTCCTCGTCGCTGGTCGCCCTGCACTGGGCGATCCAGGCGCTCCGCAACGGCGAATGCGACCTGGCGCTCGCCGGCGGCGTCACCGTGATGTCGACGCCCGGCACGTTCATCGAGTTCAGCCGGCAGCGTGGGTTGGCCGCCGACGGCCGCATCAAGGCCTTCGCGGCGGCCGCGGACGGCACCGGCTGGGGCGAGGGCGTCGGCATGCTGCTCGTCGAGCGACTGTCGGACGCGCAGCGCAACGGCCACCCCGTGCTGGCCGTCGTCCGCGGCTCGGCCGTCAACCAGGACGGTGCGAGCAACGGCCTGACGGCGCCCAACGGCCCGTCGCAGCAGCGGGTGATCCGCGCCGCGCTCGCCAGCGCGGGCCTGACGGCCGCCGACGTGGACGCCGTCGAGGCCCACGGCACGGGCACGACCCTGGGCGACCCGATCGAGGCGCAGGCGCTGCTCGCCACCTACGGCCGGGACCGCCTGGACGGCGAGCCGCTCTTCCTGGGCTCGGTGAAGTCGAACATCGGGCACACGCAGGCCGCCGCCGGTGTCGCGGGCATCATCAAGATGGTGCTGGCCATGCAGCACGGCGTGCTGCCCCAGAGCCTCCACATCGACCAGCCCTCGCACCGGGTGGACTGGGAGGCGGGCGCGATCGAGCTGCTCACCGAGCGCCGGGAGTGGCCGGAGACCGGCCGTCCGCGCCGGGCCGGCATCTCCTCGTTCGGTTTCAGCGGCACCAACGCACACACGATCATCGAGCAGGCCGCCCAGCCGGTGCGGACGGCAGCCGAGGCGGAGGCGACCCCCCTGCCGCTGCCCCTGCTGCTCTCCGCGAAGAGCGAGGCGGCACTCCGGGCCCAGGCCGACGGCCTGCGCGCACGGCTGCTCGCCGACCCCGCACTCCGCGCGACCGACGTCGGCGTGACCCTCGCGACCGGCCGCTCGACGTTCGAAGAGCGCGCGGCCGTGGTCGCCGCCGACCGTGCGGGCCTGCTCGCAGGCCTCACCGCGCTGGCGGCGGGCGACTCGGCGGCCGGACTGGTCACGGGATCGCCGGCCGGCGGCAAGGTCGCCTTCCTGTTCACGGGACAGGGCAGCCAGCGGCTCGGCATGGGCCGCGAGCTGTACGACGCCTTCCCCGTGTTCGCGGACGCGCTGGACGAGGTCTGCACCTGGTTCGACCTCGACGTGCCGTTGAAGGACGTCCTGTTCGGAACGGACGCGGCTGCGCTGGACCGAACCGCTGTGCTGGACCGGACGGAATACACCCAGCCGGCCCTGTTCGCCGTGGAGGTGGCGCTGTTCCGGCTCGTGGAGAGCTGGGGCCTGAAGCCGGACTTCCTGTCCGGCCACTCCATCGGCGAGATCGCAGCGGCGCACGTCGCCGGGGTCCTCTCGCTGCCGGACGCGTGCGCGTTGGTCGCGGCCCGCGGCCGGCTGATGCAGGCCCTCCCGGCCGGCGGTGCGATGATCGCGGTGCAGGCCTCGGAGGACGAGGTCCTGCCGATGCTGACCGGGACCGACCGGGTGGACATCGCTGCGGTCAACGGACCGCAGTCCGTCGTCATCGCCGGTGACGAGGACGTGGCGGTCGCCGTCGCGGAGGCCTTCGCGGCCGAGGGTCGGAAGACCAAGCGGCTGACCGTCAGCCACGCGTTCCACTCGCCGCACATGGACGGCATGCTGGACGACTTCCGCCAGGTCGTCGAGGGGCTGTCCTTCGACGCGCCGCGCATCCCGGTCGTGTCGAACCTGACCGGCGCCCTCGTCACCGACGAGATGGCCTCCGCCGACTTCTGGGTCCGGCACGTCCGGGAAGCCGTCCGCTTCCTCGACGGCATCCGCGCCCTGGAAGCCGCCGGCGTGACCACGTACGTCGAGCTCGGGCCGGACGGCGTGCTGTCCGCCCTCGGCCAGGCATGCGTCCGCGAGACCGGAGCCGCGTTCGTGCCCGCCGTACGCAAGGGCCGTCCGGAGGTCGAGACGGTGATGGCCGCCCTGGCCCGGAGCCATGTCCGGGGGACCTCCGTCGACTGGCAGGCCGTCCACGGGGCCGGTGCCGTACGGGTGGACCTGCCGACGTACGCCTTCCAGCGCCGCCGGTACTGGCCGGAGACCGCACTGGTGCAGCGGCGCACGGCCGCGGGCGGCGGCGGGTCGGATGCGGACGGCTGGCGCTACCGGGTGTCGTGGAAGCCGCTGGCGGATGTCACCGCCGGTGGTGCACGGCTCTCGGGGACGTGGCTTCTGGTGACGCCCGCTGCGGACGTGGACGACACCGCTGTGGTGGGTGCGCTGGCCGGGCGTGGTGCCGAGGTCCGGCGGGTCGTGGTCGAGGCGGGTACGGACCGTGCTGCGCTGGCCGGGCTGGTGTCGGGGGTCGGTGCCCCGGTGGCCGGTGTGGTGTCGCTGCTCGCGCTGGACGAGGCCGCGGGTGTGGTGGCCACGGCCGTGTTGGTGCAGGCGCTCGGTGATGCGGGGGTGGAGGCGCCGTTGTGGTGCCTGACCCGCGGTGCGGTGAGTGTGGGTCGTTCGGACCGGCTCGTCTCCGCGGTTCAGGCGCAGGTGTGGGGTCTGGGCCGGGTGGCCGCCCTTGAGCTGCCCGAGCGTTGGGGCGGTGTGGTGGACCTGCCGGAGGTGTGGGACGAGCGGGCGATGGGCCGGCTGGTCGGTGTACTGGCCGGCGGTGTCGCCGGTGAGGACCAGGTCGCGGTCCGCTCCTCGGGTGTCTTCGGACGCCGCCTGGTCCGGGCGGCCCGCCCGGAGGGCCTTGCGCCCTGGATCCCGTCCGGGACGGTGCTGGTGACCGGTGGCACGGGTGCCCTGGGTGGGCGGGTGGCCCGCTGGTTGGCCGGTGCGGGCGTGGAGCGGTTGGTGCTGACCAGCCGTCGGGGCGTCGATGCGCCGGGCGCCGCCGAACTGGCCGACGAGCTGGCGGAACTCGGTGTCGACGTGTCGGTCGTGGCGTGCGACGCCGCCGACCGGGACGCCCTCCGCACGCTGCTGGCGGCCGAGGCGGAGACCCTGACGGCCGTCGTCCACACGGCCGGAATCCTGGACGACGGCGTCCTGGACGCGCTGACGCCGGACCGCTTCGAGAGCGTCCTGCGGGCGAAGGCGACGTCCGCGAACCACCTCCACGAGCTGACCGTCGAACTCGGCATCGAGCTGACGGCGTTCGTGCTGTTCTCCTCCGTCACCGGGACGTGGGGAACCGCCGGACAGGCCAACTACGCGGCCGCCAACGCCTACCTGGACGCGCTCGCCGAGCAGCGCCGGGCCGCCGGACTCGCGGCGACCTCCCTCGCCTGGGGTCCGTGGGCCGAGGGCGGCATGGCCGCCGACGAGGCTCTCGAAGCGCGGATGCGCAAGGGCGGCGTACCGCCCATGAACGCCGAACGGGCCGTCGACGCCCTCCAGCGCGCCCTCGACGCGAACGACACCGTCGTCGCCGTCGCAGACGTGGACTGGGAGCGCTTCGCCGCCGGCTTCACGGCGGTGCGCCCCAGCCGCCTCCTCACCGAACTGCCAGAGGCCCGGGGTGCCTTCGCCGCCACTCGGGGCGGCAGCGAAGGCCCGGGCGACACGCCCGCGGGTGGCGGCCGGGACTCCCTCGCGCAGCGGCTGGCGGGCCTCGCCGCCGCCGAACGTGACCGGCTGCTCCTCGACCTCGTACGCAAGGAGGTCGCCGCGGTCCTCGGCCATGCCGGCGCGGAGAGCATCGCCGCGGCACGGGCGTTCAAGGAGCTCGGCTTCGACTCGCTGACCGCCGTCGAGCTGCGCAACCGGCTCGGTGCGGCCAGCGGGCTCCGCCTCCCGGCGACACTGATCTACGACTACCCGACCTCCGCCGACCTGGCGGACCACCTGCGCGGAGAACTCCTCGGTACCGAGGACGAGCCGGCCGCCCACACCCCGGCGGCCCGGGCCGCCGACGACGATCCGATCGCGATCGTCGCGATGAGCTGCCGCTTCCCCGGCGGGGTGCGTACTCCCGAGGAGCTCTGGCAGCTGCTGGCCGCCGGCGGCGACGCCATCGGCGAGTTCCCGGCCGACCGCGGCTGGGACGCCGAGGAACTGTTCGGGCCCCGGTTCGGTCAGGACGCCTCGTACGCCCGCGAAGGCGGGTTCCTCTACGACGTCGCGGAGTTCGACCCGGCGTTCTTCGGGATCTCGCCGCGCGAGGCCCTCGCCATGGACCCGCAGCAGCGGCTCCTGCTGGAGACCTCGTGGGAGGCGTTCGAGCGGGCCGGCATCGACCCCTCGTCCGTGCGGGGCAGCCAGACCGGTGTGTTCGTCGGCACCAACGGCCAGGACTACCTGTCGCTCGTGCTGAACTCCGCCGACGGCGGCGACGGCTTCATGAGCACCGGCAACTCCGCCAGTGTCGTCTCCGGCCGCCTCTCCTACGTCTTCGGGCTCGAAGGCCCGGCCGTCACCGTCGACACCGCCTGCTCGGCGTCCCTCGTGGCGCTGCACCTCGCGGTGCAGGCGCTCCGCAACGGCGAGTGCTCGATCGCACTGGCCGGCGGTGTGACCGTGATGTCGACTCCGGGTGCCTTCGTCGAGTTCAGCCGGCAGGGCGGACTCGCCGCGGACGGCCGGATCAAGGCGTTCGCGGCCGGCGCGGACGGCACCGGTTGGGGTGAGGGCGTCGGGATGCTGCTCGTGGAGCGGTTGTCGGACGCCCGCCGCAACGGGCATCCGGTGCTCGCGGTCGTGCGTGGCTCGGCGGTGAACCAGGATGGTGCGAGCAACGGTCTGACGGCTCCGAACGGTCCGTCGCAGCAGCGGGTGATCCGTGCCGCGCTCGCCAGCGCGGGCCTGTCGGCCGCGGAGGTCGACGTGGTCGAGGCGCACGGCACGGGTACCCGGCTCGGTGACCCGATCGAGGCGCAGGCGCTCCTGGCCACCTACGGCCGGGAGCGGACCGAGGGGCAGCCGCTGCTCCTCGGCTCGATCAAGTCGAACATCGGGCACACGCAGGCCGCGGCCGGCGTGGCGGGTGTCATCAAGATGGTCATGGCGATGCGCCACGGGGTGCTGCCGCAGACCCTGCACGTCGACGAGCCCACCCCGCACGTCGACTGGACCGCCGGCGACGTCGAGCTCCTCACCGAGCGGCGGGCCTGGCCCGAGACCGGGCGTCCGCGCCGGGCCGGCGTGTCCTCGTTCGGTGTGAGCGGTACGAACGCCCACACCATCCTGGAGCAGGCACCGGCGGCCGCGGCGCCCGAGCCGGCCGAGCCCGAGAGCCCCGGCACATGGCCGTGGATCCTGTCGGGCCGGACGGAGACGGCCCTGCGCGACCAGGCCGCCCGGCTCCTCGCACACATCGGCGGGCACGGCGGGCACGGCGAGCTGCGGCCGGTGGACATCGGCCACTCGCTCGCGGCCGGCCGAGCGGTCCTCGACCACCGCGCCGTGATCGTCGCGGGAGCGGGGGAGGAGTACCGCGAGGCGCTGACCGCGCTGGCGGCGGGCGACTCCGGCGCCCGGCTCCACCAGGGCGTTGCGCGGACGGAACGGCAGGTGGCCTTCCTGTTCACCGGCCAGGGCAGCCAGCGCCCCGGCATGGGCCGGGAGCTGTACGACACCCACCCGGTGTTCGCGGACGCCCTGGACGCGATCTGCGCCCGCATGGACGTCCACCTCGAACTGCCGCTGAAGGAGGTGCTGTTCGGCGACGACGCGGCCGTGCTGGACCGTACGGAGTACACGCAGCCGGCGTTGTTCGCCGTCGAGGTGGCGCTGTTCCGGCTGCTGGAGTCCTGGGGCGTGAGGCCGGACTTCCTGTC